>NZ_VFPU01000002.1 GCF_006716885.1 Ornithinimicrobium humiphilum | reverse complement strand
CCGACGCTGCGCGAGACCTTCTCGGCCCAGGCGCGGGTGTCGGCGAAGCTGGGTCCGCGTCGGACCGGCACCCAGATCTGGATGCCCCGCTTCCCGGTCACCTTCGGGTAGGCGCGCAGCTGCAGCGCCTCGAAGGCCGTGCGGTGCAGCCGCGCCAGGTCGAGCAGCTCCTCCCAGGTCGTGCGGTCGCCGGGGTCAAGGTCGAACATCACGAAGGTCGGCAGGTCCGGTGCGTCGGTCCGCGAGGTCCACGGATGCCACTCCAGGGCGCCGAAGTTGGCGGCCCAGACCAGCGCCGCCGCCTCGTCGACGACGAGATAGGTCTGCGTCTCGCCCTTGTCGGCGTCGGGGTTGTCCCAGCGCGGCAGCCAGCTCGGCGCGTGCCGGGGCAGCTCCTTGTGCCAGAAGCCTTTCGCGTCGGCGCCGTCGGGATTTCGGTGCAGGTTGAGCGCCCGCCCGGCCAGGTGGGGGAGCGAGACCGGGGCGACCTGTGCGGCATACCGGAGCAGGTCGCGCTTGGTGACCGGCTCCTCGCCCTCCCGGGCGGGGAAGAGCACCTTGTCGAGGTTGGTCACCTTGAGGGTGCGGCCGAAGATCTCCCAGCTGCCCGACTCCCCGAGCGCGTCCAGCGCGGCGAGCTCGTCGTCGGTCGGCGGGTCGGGCACGGCGACCTTGAGCTCGACCGAGGCCTGGGCGGCGGGCAGGTCGCTGTGCCACTCGCGGTCGGGATCGGCGAGGACCTCGTCGTTGGTGCGGCCGCTGAGCACCGAGGTCGGGTGGTCCTCGGCGTCCCAGCCCTCGACCGCGTGCTCGTCGTGCTTGTGGAAGAGCAGCCACTGCTCCTTGTCGCCCTCCTGCCGCGCGGTGCGCACGAGCATGAAGACGCCGCGCAGCCGTTGGCCGTGGAGCACGACGTGGAGCGTCCCGTTCCTGATCGCCGTGGCCGGGTCCTCGTCGTCGTGCGGCTCCCAGGTGCCGGTGTCCCAGACGATGACGTCTCCGCCGCCGTACTCCTTGGCCGGGATGACGCCCTCGAAGTGCAGGTACTCCATCGGGTGGTCCTCGACGTGGATCGCCAGCCGGCGCACCTCGGGGTCGAGCGTCGGGCCCTTGGGCACCGCCCAGCTCGCGAGCACGCCGTCGACCTCGAGCCGGAAGTCGTAGTGCAGCCGGGTCGCGCGGTGCCGCTGCACGACGAAGACGCGCTCGCCGTCGCCGGGGACCGGGATGGTCCCGGCGGGCTCGGGCGTGCGCGTGAAGTCGCGCATCCGCCGATAGGTCTCCAGCGGCTGCTCGTCCTCGTCCGGGGTATGCCGCCCGCGCGCCATGGTGCTCACGGTGCCACGCGGGGACGGGCCCCGCAGGTCGGTCAGTCGGAGCGCCGGGCGAGCACGAAGGCCTGGTCCTCGCCCTCCCACTCGAAGGCGGGCGCGCGCACCAGCCGGGCGACCTCCTCGGCCCCGACGGCACCCAGGGCCGCGGCGATCTCGTCGGCGGTCCGGCGCCAACGGGTGAGGGTGACGTCGTGACCCTGCTCGGCGTACTTCGCCGAGAGGTCGACGGAGCCCTCGCCCGCCTGCAGCCCGAGCAGCAGCGAGCCGCCCGGTCGGACGACCCGGACCGCCTCGGCGAGCAGGCCGGGCAGCTGGTCGTCCGGGACGTGGATCGTGGAGTACCAGAGCAGCACGCCCGCGAAGGTCGCGTCGCCGAACGGCAGGTCCAGCAGCGAGGCCACCGTGAGGTCGACCCCTGGCGAGAGCCTGCGCGCCTGCTCCACCATGCCGGGGGAGAGGTCGACGCCGACGACCTGGCACCCCAGCCCGGTCAGGTGGCGGGCCATGCGGCCGGTGCCGCAGCCTCCGTCGAGGACGGTCCCGGCGTCGCGCACGCGGTCGGCGAAGACCTCGACCATCGCCAGCTCCAGCGGGCTCTCCGCCCGGGTGTCGGGCAGCGCACGGGCGTAGTCGTCGGCGATCGTGTCGTAGGCCTGCCGGACGTGGCCGGCCCATCGCTCGTCGTTCCGGTCCTCGTGCATGGCTCCCCTCCGGGCCGTGTCCTCGGTCTGCCGGCACCCTAGAGCACCGGACACGTGACATCGGTGCTCCTGGCGCACCGGCCGACCCTCGGGGCGTCACCTGCACCAACCAGGACCGTGGTGCCTCTCCCGCACCAGTGTCACGTCCCCCGCAGTGGGCTCCTGCTCAGGCGCTGACGACCGGGGCGACCGACACGACCGCCCGGTCCTGCACCCACACCTGCTCCGGCGGGCGGTGGGAGAGGAAGTGCGTCATCGCCTGGGTCGAGGCGTAGGCGCCGGCCTGGCCGAAGACCACGACGTCACCGGGGCGCAGGTCCTCCGGCAGGTCGCCGTTGCCGACGCGGTCCAGCGAGGTGCACAGCGGCCCGGCGAGGGTGGTGGGCACGAGCTCGCCACCCTGGCCGCTGGCCGACCGGCCGCCGATCACGCCCACGCCGGGGCGCACCGCCAGGGTCGGGAAGGACTGCCCGGTCATCAGGGGCCGCAGCAGGTGGTTGATCCCGCCCTCGAGCATGACGAAGCGCTCGCCGCGGGACACCTTGGTGCGCACCACGCGGGCGCAGTAGACCCCGGTCGGTGCCGAGAGCCAGCGCCCCGGCTCCAGCAGCAGCTCTCCACCGAACCACGGGTTCTCCGCCAGCACCCGCTCCAGCCCCGCGCCCAGGGCGCGCAGGTCGAGGTTGGGCTGGGCCGCGGCATACCGGACACCGAGGCCGCCGCCGACGTCGATCAGGTCGAGGTCGATGCCGTGCGCCTCGTGCAGGTGCCGGCCGATGCGCAGCGCGGTCCGGTGGTTGTCGAGCAACCGCCCGGCGTCGAGCTCGTTGCTCGCGGCGAAGACCTGCAGCCCGGTCACCCGCACCCGGTCGTAGCGCGCGGCCTCGGCGAGGAAGGCGTCGAGCTCCTCCTCGTCCACCCCGAAGGCGCTCGGTCCGCCGCCGCCGATGATGGTCGCGGTCTCCGTGATGCCGGAGGCGGGGTTGACGCGGACGCTCACGCGCAGCGGCTGCGCGCCGGAGTGCAGGGTATGCAGCCGCTCGACGTCCTCGATCCCGTCCACCTGGATCCGGGCGCCGGCGAAGAGGGCGGCCTGCAGGTCGCGCTCCGACTTCGCCGGACCCGCGACGACCATGCCCGAGCCGGTGCCGCCCGCCGCGAGCACCGCCGACACCTCCCCGGCGGAGGCGCAGTCGAACCACGCGCCCTCCGCCGCGAAGGTCTCCAGCAGCGGCAGGCCGGGGTTGGACTTCACGGCGTAGGCCAGCCGCACTCGACCGGGCAGCAGGGCCCGCAGCCGGCGGAACCGGCGGCGCGCCGCGTCGAGGTCGTAGGCGAAGAACGCCGTCGGGTGCTGCTCGGTGAGCTCCAGCAGCCGATCCTCGCCGAAGGCGAAGAGGTCGAGCGTCGAGGGTGCCAAGATCATGCCTCACACCAGGGCGCCAACCGCCCCAGTCCTTCCGTCAGGTCGTCGAGCGGGCCGCCGAGGCTGACCCGCAGGAAGCCGGCGCCGGCCGGGCCGAAGGCGTCGCCCGGCACCGTCGTCACGCGGCTGGTGTCGCGCACGCGGAGCGCGAAGTCGGTGGTGTCGGCAGGTGCCACGTCGTCGGGGACGGGCAGCCAGAGGTAGAAGCCGGCGCGGGCGGCTGATGCGCCGGCCCGCCCCGCGCTCCCTCGTGCCGTGTCCGCCCGCGCCAGCAGCCCCGGGGCCGCCCGCCCGGCCGTCTCCCACCGCACCTGCACGTGCTCGCGCGCCTCCTCCAGCACGCTGGCTGACGCGCGCAGCAGCGCCGTCGCCGCCCGCTGCGACGGGCCCGCGGGGGCGGTGGTCATCGCGTTGTGCACCACCCGCGCCGGCGCCAGCAGGGCCGGGTCGCCGACCGCCCACCCGACCCGAAGGCCGGGCGCGCCATACGCCTTGCTCACCGATCCGAGCACGATCCCGGCGTCGGGGCCGGCCGCCTCGTGCAGCCCGGCGGGGCGCTCGCCGACCCAGAGCTCGCGGTAGACCTCGTCCGAGACCAGCACCGCCCCGCGCCGCGCGCAGGCCTCGGCCACGGACGCCAGCGCCGCCGCGCTCGCGACACCGCCGGTCGGGTTGGCCGGGTGGTTGAGCACGACGAGCGAGACGTCGGGCTGGGCGTCGAGGGTCGCGACCAGGGCGTCGGCGTCGAGCACGCCGCCCGGCCCGAGCGGGTAGCCGGCGGCCCGGGCCTGGCACAGGTGCGCGAGCGAGCCGTAGGACACGAAGCCGGGGTCGGGCACCAGCACCGTGCTCCCGACCTCGACGTGGGCGGAGAAGAGCGCGAAGAGCGCCGCCTGGCTGCCCGAGGTCACCATCACCCGGTCCGCTCCCGGGGTCGGTATGCCGTTCAGCTGCCCGTGGACCTCGGCGACCGCCGCGACCAGCTCGGGCCTCGAGGCGTTGGGGCCGTAGGGGAGCGTCCCGTGCTCGGCGCTGACCGTGGCGAGCGCCTCGCGGGCGACCGCGGGCAGGGGCCAGCCGGGCTCGCCGAGCGCGAGGTCGATCGCGTCCTCGGGCGCCCCCACCGCCATCCGTCGGATGGCGGAGGGGGCGAGGCCGGTGACGCGGGCGGCGGTCCGTGCTCCGCCGCCCGCCACCGGGCCTGCGCCCTCCGTGCCCGCCGGAGCGGGTCCCCGAGACGCCGCCGTGCTCGCCGCTGCCGGGCCCCGTTCCCCTGCTGCGGCGGACGTCGGCGTGCTCACCGGAGGGCGTCCTCGAGCACCGTGGCGGCGTCCGTGGAACCGTCGCGGTACTTGACGACGACCGGTGCGTAGAGCGAGAGCCCCTGTGCCTCCGCCCAGGCTCCCCGCGCCGGCCGCGAACCCGGCACCACGACC
Source organism: Ornithinimicrobium humiphilum (assembly GCF_006716885.1). Lineage (NCBI taxonomy): Bacteria > Bacillati > Actinomycetota > Actinomycetes > Micrococcales > Ornithinimicrobiaceae > Ornithinimicrobium > Ornithinimicrobium humiphilum. The sequence goes on along the minus strand of NZ_VFPU01000002.1, from coordinate 314,488 downwards.
GCACCCGCCGGCAGCTCGCCGCGCAGCTCGGTCTCGGTCACCAGGTCGTAGATGGTGGTCCCGGACGTCAGCGAGACGCCCGGGGCCAGGACCGCGCCCGCCCGCACGACCACGCCCTCGTAGAGCCCGCACTGGGCCCCGACGAAGGCGCCGTCCTCGACGACGACCGGCCGCGCGCCCACCGGCTCGAGCACGCCGCCCAGCTGGACGCCGGTCGAGAGGTGCACGCCCTCGCCGACCTGGGCGCAGGATCCGACGAGCACGTGGCTGTCGACCATCGAGCCCGCGCCGACGTGGCCCCCGACGTTGACGTAGCTCGGCGGCATGACGACGACGCCGGCCGCCAGGTGCGCGCCGCGGCGGACGGAGGTGCCACCGGGCACGATCCGCACGCCGTCGCCGAGGCCGAGCCGGCGAGCGGGCACGAGCGAGCGGTCGACCGCGCCACCGGGCCAGTCGAGCTCGACGGTCTCGCTGAGCCGGAAGGCCGCGAGGATGCCGCGCTTCACCCACGCGTGGGCCTGCCAGTCACCGTGCTCGCCGCGGGTGGCAGCACGGACGGTGCCGTCCTCCAGCGCCCCGAGCAGCTCCTCGACGCGCTCGCGCGCCTCGTCCTCGCCCGCCCGGTCGAGCCGGTCGGTGAAGAACTCCTCCAGGGTGGTCGCCACGGCGGTGCTCACGAGGCCACCCCGAGGAGGCGCTCGCCCAGGAGCACGGTGCGGCGGTGCGCCTGCAGGCCGGCGAGGGCCTGCTGCACGGTGGTCCAGGTGACCGGCTCGGCGGGCGACAGCGGCAGGCGGACCTGCGCGGTCGTCAGCCCGAGGCAGGCCAGTGCGGCCTTGACCGGCACCGGGTTGGTCTCGACGAACATCGCCTCGACGAGCTCGGCCAGCAGGGCCGCGGTCTCGCGGGCGGCGGGCAGGTCGTCGGCCATCGCCGCGTGCACGAGGCGGGCGGTCTCGACCGGCGCCACGTTGCCGACGACCGACACCAGGCCACGGGCGCCGACGGCGATCGAGGCGAGCGCCATGTCGTCGTCACCAGCCAGCACGGACCGGCCGGCCGGGGCCTGCTGGCACAGCCGGGCGATCTGCCGGACGTCGCCGGACGACTCCTTGAGCGCCACGACCTGCTCGACCTGCCAGAGCGCGCGCATCGCCGCCGGGGTGAGGTTCAGGCCGGTCCGGCTCGGCACGTTGTAGGCGATGATCGGCAGGCCCGGGGCGGCCTCGGCCACCGCGCGGAAGTGCGCGACGATGCCCGTGACCTGCGGCTTGTTGTAGTAGGGCGTCACGACGAGCAGCCCGTCGGCACCCGCCGCGGCCGCCTGCGCCGCGAGCTCGCAGGCCCGCTCGGTGTCGTTGTGCCCGACGCCCACGACGACGGGCACGTCGTGGCCGCTCGCCCGCGCCGCCTCGACGGCCTGGCGCACCAGTGCGTGCCGCTCGAGGTCGGTCACCGTCGCCGCCTCGCCCGTGGAGCCGAGCACCACCAGGTAGTCGGCGCCGAGGCCGCCGGCGAGCACGTGCTCGACGAGCCGCCCGAAGGCCGCGTGGTCGACCTCGGGCTTTCGCCCCTGGCCCACCGCGTCGAGACCGGTGACGAACGGCGTCGCCAGGGCGACACCGAGACCGGTGAACGGGGAGGAGCTGGGGCTGGTGGACATCGGGTGCCTCTCGGTCGGGGGCCCCGCGGTGCGGGACCCGCAGGTGGTGCGGAAAGAAGGGGTATGGCGTGGGCCGGTCAGGCGGCCGCGTCGCCGGGCGTGTGCCGGGTGTCGCCGGGCGCGGAGCCCGGCCCGGGCTTTCGGCCGGCGTCGGTCGGTGCGGCGTCGAGCAGGCCGCGCAGGTGGTCCTCGGCGAGGTCGTCGAGCGTGAAGACCCCGGGCCCGGGGCGCGAGAGCAGCCAGCGGGCGGCGGTGAGCGCGCCGGCCGCGAAGAGCTCGCGGCTGTGGGCGGTGTGACGCAGCGTGATGGTCTCGAGCTCGGAGGAGGCGACGACCTCGTGGTCGCCGACCACCGAGCCGATGCGCAGGCTCGTGGTCTGCACCTGCTGGGCGGGCAGGCCGGCGCCCTCGGCGACCGCGTCGCGTAGCGTCAGGGCCGTCCCGCTGGGGGCGTCGACCTTGGCGCGGTGGTGCACGTCGGTGACGGCGAGGTCGACGGGGACCGGCGCGTGCGCGGCATACCCGCCGAGGACGCGAGCCAGCCGCCGCACCAGGGCGACGCCGACCGAGAAGTTGGGGGCGACCAGGACCCGTGCACCCGACGGCAGCCCGTCGAGGAGGGCGGTGTCCCAGCCGGTGGTGCCGATGACGAGCGGGGTGCCGGTGCGCACGGCCCAGTCGAGGTGGGCGGGCACCGCGGCGCCGGTGCTGACGTCGATCGCGACGTCCACGGGGGTCGCGGGCACCTCGCCGCGGCCGACCGCCCACTCGACGACCAGGTCGTCGGTGGCGTCGGCGGCGTCCCGGATCGCCGAGCCGAGGCGTCCGGTGCCGAGGAGTCCGAGAGAGATGGGCACCCGACGAGTATGCAGCCCTTCCGGACCTTCGCAGGATCACGTTTGTGCAGGTCAGAGAGGGTATGCGGTGAAATCGTGCCGCCGCCGGACGATCTCCTGCGGGGAGCCCGGCCAGCGCTGCGGGACGTCCCGCGAAGTGGCGAAAAGTCGGTAACGCCGGATCGGTCCCGAGGACACGCCCGAGCGCACCGGCCCAGGCGAGCACATGCTCGCTCAGGCCGGTCCGGCCGGGCGTGTCGCCGGGACGAAACCGCCCGAGCGCCTAGGGACGCACCAGCCCCGACCGGTACGCCAGCGCGACGAGCTGCGCCCGGTCGTGCGAGCCGGTCTTCATGAGCAGCCGGGAGATGTGGGTCTTGACCGTCGACTCGGACACGAAGAGGATGCGGGCCAGGTCGGTGTTGGTCGGGGCGTCGGCCATGAGCTTGAGCACCTCGATCTCGCGGCGCGAGAGGTTCTCCAGCGTGGGGCGGCCGGTGCTGTCGACGGGTGTCCTGTCGCGGAGCCGGTCGATGACCTTCGGCGCGACCATGGGGTCGATCCAGGCCCCGCCGTCGGCGACCGCGCGCACCGCCTCGGCCAGGCCGGACGGCGCCGCCTGCTTGAGCATGTAGCCCGACGCCCCGGCCTGCAGCGCGCCGTAGAGCGCCTCGTCGTTGTCGAAGGTCGTGATGACGAGCACCGCGGTCACCGAGTCGGGGTCGTCCTGGTGGTCCTCGGTGATGCGGCGGGTCGCCTCGATCCCGTCGACCCCCGGCATCCGCACGTCCATGACGATGACGTCGGGCCGGTCGCGTCGGGCCAGGTCGACGGCCTCCGCCCCGTCCGCGGCCAGCCCGAGGAGGTGCATGTCGGACTCGGCGGAGATCATCATCGCCAACCCGTCCCGCACCTCCTGCTGATCGTCCGCCACGACGACGCGGATCACCGGGGCCTCCCACCGTCGGGGGAGGTGGCGGCAGGACCGGACAGCCGCGACCCGTGCTCGACGCGCGGCGCGGACGCCTGCTCGACGCGCGGCGCGGACGCCTGCTCGACGCGCGGCGCGGACGCCTGCGCTGACGAGGCCCCGGGGGGCGCGGCGGACGAGGTCCCGGGCGTCTGCGCGGGCACGGCACCCGACGTCGCTCCGCGGGCACCGTTCGCGCCCGGCTGCACGGTCCGACGCGTGCTCACCGGCGTCAGCGGGAGCACGGCGGTCGCGACGAACTCGTCACCCACCCAGCCGGACTCGAAGGTGCCACCGATGAGCTCGACGCGCTCGCGCAGGCCGACCAGGCCACCGCCCCCGTGGGACGCGCCGGGCTGTGGTCCCTCGAGGCCGCTGCGGCTGCGGACCTGCAGCTGGAGGTGGTCGGGCTGCCAGTTCTGGAAGATGTCGACGATGGCTCCTCGTCCTCCGTGCTTCATCGCGTTCGTGAGGGACTCCTGCACGACACGGTATGCGGCGAGACCCACCGACGGGTCGAGACGGACCGGGGAGCCGGCACGGTGGACGTCGACGACCAGCCCGCTCTGGCGGGTGATGTCGACCAGCGGCTCGATGTCGTCGACGCCGGGCTGGGCGCTCGACTCGGCGTCGGGCCGCTGCTCGGGGACGGGCTCCTCGCCGCCGCGCAGCACGCTGAGGAGGCGGTGCAGCTCGCGCATGCTCTGCGAGCCGGTGTTCTCGATGGTCGCCAGGGCGCGCTCCACGGTGGCGAGGCGCACGTCGTCGACATCCTGCCGCATACCCGCGGTCACGGCCTTGGCGCCGGCGGCCTGCATCATCATCGCGCTGACCGAGTGGGCCAGGATGTCGTGCAGCTCGCGGGCGATGCGTCGCCGCTCGTTGGCGGCGGCCAGCTGGCCGTGCTCGGCGAGCTGGTCGGGCAGGCCGATGGCGGCCAGGGTGGCGAGCCGGTCGCGGCGGCCGAACACCCACACGGAGTAGGAGATGCCGCTGAGCAGCACCAGGCCGAGCCAGTACTCGTTGTCGTGCACCGCCTCGTAGACCGTCAGCCCCACGAGCTGGACGGTGATCGTCAGCAGCAGGGCGGCCACGGCCAGCCAGCGCTGCTTGACGAGGGCGGCGGCGCTGAAGAGCGTGATGAGCATGCCGGCCATCGGCACGCTCGGCGTCGCGGCCAGCGCGAAGGAGAGCGAGAGCAGGCTGATGGCGATCAGCGCGGGGACGGGTGCCCGGCGGCGGAGGAGCAGGCCGGCGTAGACGAACGCCATGAGCGGTCCGAAGACCGCGATGTCCAACGACCACGAGCCCCACAGCGTGAAGCGGGAGCCGTCGCGTCCCTGCGCCGGCGGGATGATCGTGAGCAGGTCCAGGACGAGGGCCGCCACCGTCACGAGGAAGAAGCCCACGCGGCGTCCCGCGGGAAGCGGTCGCACGTCGCCGGAGAACCAGGTGCGCAACAGGCCCTCCTTCCGCGGTCGCCGTCGTCCGTGTCCCATCTCTAGCAGACGCGGTGCGCCGACGGCAGGGCGCGGGCGCGAGGGGTAGGGGGTGGTCGTCCGATGTGCTCGTCCCTGTCGCCCCCTGCTGCGACAGGGACGAGCACATCGTGCCGGTCGGGCCGACACAGGGTGAACCCCGTGCACCACCTGTGTCACGGCCTGCCCCTGGGTCTGCGAACCGTCGCGACTGGGACGCCCTACCGTCATGTCTCTGTGGTTCTCCACTACCAGGCCTAGGCCCTGACCTGCACACGCACATCCTTCGTGAGGCCGCCATCGGAGCGCGTCATCCTGCAGGCGGATTTTCCCCGCGCCGTTGTGCGGCTGTGGCAGGCTGGGGCCACAGACCGAGCGGTCGCGGGTGGCCGGCGCAGAGGAGGAACCATGGATCGGGTCCAGGTCGATCTCGACACCGAGGGTGTGGGCCGCGGCACGGTCATCCGCTACGGGCACTGGGGGCGTCCGCTGCTCGTCTTCCCGTCCGAGGCCGGGCGCTCCTGGGACTTCGAGAACAACGGCATGATCGACGCGATCCGCCCGCTCATCGAGGACGGCCGGGTCAAGGTCTACGCGGTCGACTCCATGGACAACCTCACGTGGTCCAACAACAGCCTGCCGACCGAGGAGCGGGCCCGCCGGCACGCGGTCTACGAGCGCTGGCTCACCGACGTGGTCGTGCCGCGCATCGACGCCGACTCGCCCGGTCACGGCGGCATCATCACCACCGGCTGCAGCATGGGCGCCTACCACGCGGTCAACCTCGGCCTGAAGCGCCCGGACATCTTCCGCGTCGCGATCGGCCTGTCCGGCAACTACGACCCGACCTCCTGGCACTGCTGGGGCGAGCTGGGCGAGGCGACCTACTTCGCCAACCCCTGCGCCTACGTGCCCGGCATGGAGGGCGAGCACCTGCAGTGGGTGCGTGACAACGCCACGATCCTGCTCGTCGTCGGCCAGGGCCCCTTCGAGGTGCACCCGACCAAGTCGCTGCCGGGCGCCTACCAGCTCGCGGACCTGCTGCGGCAGAAGGGCATCCGCCACGAGCTCGACGTCTGGGGCCACGACAGCGCCCACGACTGGCCGTGGTGGCGCCAGCAGCTGGCGCACCACCTGCCGCGCTTCGTCTAGTCCGCCGGCACGTAGAACTGCGTCGTCGCCCCGACGTTGGCCGCGACGAGCGCCGGGTCGGCCCCGGCCGCCTGGTGAGCGGCGCCCCACAGCTGCGCCGACTCGCGGTTGAACTCCTTCACCGCCGGGTCCGAGGCGATCTCGTCGGGCGAGCCCGTCATCTGGTCGCCCGCCAGGTGCAGCGCGAGACCGAGCAGCGCGCCGTCCCAGCCGACGCCGACGGCGCCCGGCCCGAACTGGTCCCACATCTCCGCCGGCACCTGCGCCCGGTGCTCGAGCACGAGCCGCGTGCCGTCGCCGTCCGGCGTCAGGCTCACCTCGACGAGCGAGCTGTCCTCCGGACCCGCCGGACCCATCTCCCACGTGACGAGCAGCCGGCGCGGCTCGTCGCACTCGCGCACGACGCCGCCGGCGTTGCCCTCGAACTGGTAGCGCCCGCCCAGCCGCAGGTCGCCGCTCACCGGCAGGAACCACCGGGCGATCCGGGCGGGGTCGGTCAGCGCGTCCCAGACGTCGGCCGGGTCCGCGGCGTAGGTGCGCGCGAGCGTCACCACCCTGGCCTCGCCGGCCGGCACCTCCCCGTCGGCGACGGTGCGCCGCACCGCGGTCAGCTCCTGCATCAGGTCCCTCATGCCATCCTCCTGGGCGTGCGTGCGGCGGGTGCCGCCTCGGGTCGGGTATGCCGTCGCTCGCGCCGGCCGCGCGCCAGCTCGGTCTCGAGGGAGTCGAGCCGCTGGCCCCAGAAGCCGCGCAGGTCGGCGAGCCAGCGCTCGGCCGCCACGAGCGGCTCCTCGCGGAGTGCGTAGATGCGACGGGTGCCGTCGGCCCGGACGGAGACCAGGCCGGCGTCGCGGAGGACCTTGAGGTGCTGGGAGACGGCGGGCTGGCTGATGCCGAACTCCTCGCGCGCCAGCGCCACCAGCCCGCCGGCGGACAGCTCGCCGCCGCTGGCCAGGTGCTCCAGCAGGCGCCGGCGGACCGGGTCGCCCAGCACGTCGAAGGCCTCCATGGGGCCATCCTGCGCGGTCTTGCTCTATAAGTCAAGGCTTATATGGGGGTGGAGGGTGGTGGGGAGGGCGGAGGGCGGAGGCGGGGCGCGCGGGTGCAGGTGGGTCGCGCCGGCGCTGGACCCTCCGCGCCGACGACACGCCCGGCCGCGCCGACCTCGAGGGTGCACGTGCGCGCTCCAGGTCGACCGGGTCGGGTATGCCGCAGCACGATTTCGTCCCGACGACGCGCCCGCCGACACCGGCCTGAGCGAGCATGTGCGCGCTCGAGCCGGTCAGGTCGGGCGTGTCGCCGGGACGGGTCGGGGCGGGAAGGCGCCAGGGCGGGCCAAGGCGCGCGGGGGTGGGCGCGTTCGGGCGCGCGCGCCGCCGGCGCGCCGACGTCAGGTGATCGGGTGACCCGCCGCGGCGAGGATCTGCTCCCACGCCACCGACCGGGGAGCCCCGGCCCGGTCCGGCGTCGCCAGCGTCGCGATCGCCTGCGCGCGCTCGCGCCGGCCGAGCTCGTCGCCGAAGCGGTCGAGCACGAGCAGCGCCCGGGGGCGGGCGAGGCCGCCCAGCAGCTCGCGCACGGCGTCCATGAGCTCCACGGCCACCGCGTCCAGGTCGGGAGCGGGTCCGACCTCGTCCGACAACGCCACCGCCGCGACGAGCGAGCGCCCGAGCTCGGGGTCCTTGCGCCAGGTCACCTCGGCGCGCCGCACGAACGGGTGGTCCTCGAGCACCTCCCGCACCTCGCGCAGCGACACCAGCTGGCCGCTGATCGACACCACGTCGTCGGTCCGGCCCAGGAACTCGACCCGACCGTCCGACCCGATCCGAGCCAGGTCGCCCGTGGCGTAGACGCCGGGGTGCCGCGTCCAGTGCGCCATCGCCACCTCGGCGACGTCGCCCTCGACCCCGACCATCGTCCCGGCCCACGGCCGCGTCAGCACGACCTCACCCGACTCCCCGTCGGCGACCGGCGACCCGTCCGCGTCCACGATCTGCAGCCCGCAGTCCGGCAGGCCAGACCCGCCGGACAGCCCCGTCACCCGCACGATCCCGCCGAGCTCGAGCTGGCCCCAGGCGTCGCCGACCTCGAGGCCCTCGTCGCCGAGCGCCTCGCGCATCCACGCGGCGAGGTCCTCCTCGACCGGCTCGCCCGCGGTCACCACGCGTCGCAGCGCGGGCACCGCCGAGACCTGCGGCATCTCCCGCGCCCAGCCCCGGATCGTCCGCATCACCGACGGCGAGGTCATGAGCACCTCGACGCCGTACTTCCGGATGATGTCCCACGCCCGCTGGTGGGTGGGGACGTCGAGGGTCCCCTCGTACATGACCGAGGTGTCGCCGCAGGCGAGCGGCCCGTAGATCGCGTGGAACTGCGTCACCGCCCACGAGATGTCGCCGGCGACCCAGAACGGCCCGCCCGTCGACACGTGCTCGTGCACCGCGATCGCCCCGGCGAGCATCGTGCCCGTCCCGTGGACGATCGAGACCGGTTGTCCGCCGCGGTTGGCCAGCGGCACGGTCGCGATCGGGTGGTCGACCGGCAGCGGCACCGCCTCGCCGCCGGCCTCCGCCTCGACGCCGGGACGCGCCGCCGCGAGCAGGTCGTGCAGCCACCGGTCGCCCTCGAACCACTGCACGTCCATGCCGGTCCGCCGCACCACGACCGTGTGCTCGATGCCGCCGACCGCGGCCATCGCCTCGTCGGCGCGCGCCTTGAGCGGCAGCACTGCCCCGTGGCGCCAGGCACCGTCCTGGGTGAAGAGCACCTTGAGGTCGAGCAGCGCCAGCCGGTCGGCGAGCGGCTCGGCCGGCAGCGGCGCCGGCAGCACGGTGTGGATCGCGCCGATCCGCGCGCAGGCGAGCATCGCGACGACCGTCTCGGGCAGCCACCCCAGGTGCAGCCCGACGCGGTCGCCCACGCCGACGCCCATCGAGCGCAGCGAGCGCGCCAGCGCCACGACCTGCTCGTGCAGCTGCGCGTAGGTCAGGCTCCGCGTGTCGCCCGGCTCGCCCTCCCAGTGCAGCGCCACCCGGTCGCCGCGCTCGGGCAGGTGCCGCTCGACGCACGACACCGACAGGTTGAGCTCGGCCCCGGGCAGCCAGGTGCCCGAGCGCTCGCCCGGCTCCCACAGGCTCCGGTATGGCGTGAGCAGGCCCAGGCGGTCCACGACCGGGGTCCAGGCCTCGGCGGGCGGGGGAGCGGTCAGCCCGGGCGTCCCGGGCGAGTTCTCGGGCACGGTCGAGTCCTCAGGCATGTCCGAGCGTCCTTCCCGCGGCGCGGGCGGCCCGGCCCAGGTGGGCGGCCACCACCTTGACCCGGGCGGCGTCGTCGACGCTGTCCTCGTTGGCCGACAGCGCCGCGACCGTGACGCCGGCGCCGTCGACGACGGGCACGGCGACCTCGGCCGGGAGCGTCGGGTCGGCGGGGGTCAGGGCCAGGTGGTCCGCGACCGCCCAGGCCGCGCGCGACGCCTCCGCCTCCTCGGCCACCTCCGGCTCGACCGCCGCGGCGACGGCCCGCCGCCACTGCTCGTCATCAGCCCGCGCCACGAGCAGCCGGCCACCGGCCGACTCCAGCGCCGGGTGGACCCGGTGGGTGTCACGGTAGGGCCCGCGGTCATGCCCGTCGACACGGTCGACGTAGACGACCTCGCCGCGCACCAGCGTCTGGACGTGGATCGTCGCGCCCAGCTGGTCGCGGAGCTGGGAGAGGTAGGGCGCGAGCGCCCCGAGCAGCGGGAGCCGCGACAGGTAGTGGTTGGACAGGCGCGTCAGCTCGGGCCCGAGGCCGTAGCGCGAGGACCGCGGGTCCTGCACCACGAGATCGGCCAGCACGAGGGAGCGCAGCAGCCGGTGGACCGTGGGGATGGAGAGCCCGCTCCGCTCCGCCAGGTCGGTGAGCTGCTGGTAGGCGGGACCCTCGCTGAGCAGCTCGAGGAGCTGCACCGCGTTGCGCACGGTGCCGAGCCCGCCCCGGGCCGCCGTGCCGTCCGGGGTCCCGGACGCTTCTGCCTGCTTCATGAGCGCATCTTCCACCATGCCTGCACCGCATACCAACATGCGGTGCAACATTCCGGTCAAAGGGTCTTGTCTTTCAGATAGTGAAAACGTAGTGTCATCCCCAGCAACCTTCCGTCAACGTCGACCGCGAGGAGAGCGCCCGTGCTCACCAGGGCCTACCAGCATTCGCTCAACGGCAGCAGCCGCCCCCAGGGCCTGCCGCTGCTCGAGGTGGACGACATCTCGCTGCGCTTCGGCGGCGTGAGGGCGCTGACGAGCGTCTCGTTCACCGTCACCCAGGGCCACGTCCACGCGATCATCGGCCCCAACGGCGCCGGCAAGAGCTCGCTGCTCAACTGCATCAGCGGCATCTACCACCCGCAGGAGGGCCAGATCCGCCTGCACACCGGCGGCGGCACCGACATCGAGGGCCGCGAGGTGGCCGAGCGCTCGCACCTGCTGACGCAGCTGCCGTCCTTCAAGGTCGCCCGCCTCGGCGTCGCCCGCTCCTTCCAGAACATCGAGCTCTTCTCCCACCTGTCGGTGCTGGAGAACCTCATGCTCGGCCGCCACATCCACATGAAGCACTCGGTGCTCGCGTCGATGCTGTGGTTCGGCCCCGCCCGCAAGCAGGAGATCGAGCACCGCCACCTGGTCGAGGAGGTCATCGACCTGCTCCAGCTGCAGTCCTTCCGCCACAAGCCGGTCGGCTCGCTCGCCTACGGCATCCAGAAGCGGGTCGAGCTGGGCCGGGCGCTCTGCATCCAGCCCGCGCTGCTGCTGCTCGACGAGCCGATGGCCGGCATGAACGCCGAGGAGAAGGAGGACATGGCCCGCTACATCCTCGACGTCCACGAGCTCGCCGGCGTCTCGGTCGTCCTCATCGAGCACGACATGAACGTCGTCATGGACATCTCCGACCGCGTCAGCGTGCTCGACTTCGGCAGGCTCATCGCCGACGGCACGCCCGACGAGGTCAAGGCCGACCCCGCGGTCATCGAGGCCTACCTCGGCTCCGACTCTGACAACCCTGCGGACGCCGCCGCCGTCCGCGAGGCCGTGGAGCACCTGACGGAGGAGGGCACCGATGCCTGAGCAGGCGACCAGCATCACGACCGAGCACACCGACGCGCCCTCGGCGCGCACCACCTTCCCGCGGCTCCTGCAGGAGCTGGCGACCACGCGCCCCGACGACGTCGCGATGCAGGAGAAGCTCTACGGCATCTGGCAGCCGATGACCTGGGCGGAGTATGCCGAGCGCGTGCGCGACTTCGCCCACGGCCTGGCCGCCTCGGGCGTGCGGCGCGGCGAGATCGTCGCGGTGCTCGGCGACAACCGCCCCGAGTGGCTCATCGCCGAGCTGGCCGCGCAGTCGATCGGCGCCTCGGTCGTCGGCATCTACCCGACCTCGATCGGCGAGGAGCTCGAGCACATCCTCACCCTCTCCGCCGCGCGCGTCGTCGTCGCCGAGGACCAGGAGCAGGTCGACAAGCTGCTGCGCCTGCGCGACTCCGGCAGCGGGCTGGGCGAGCAGGTCGGGCGCGTCGTCTTCTACGACCCGCACGGCCTCGAGGGCTACGCCGACCCGTGGCTGGTCGACTTCACCGACGTCGAGCGCGAGGGCCGGGCCTGGGGCGAGGAGCACGCCGGCTGGTACGACGAGCAGGTCGCCGCCGGCACCCCCGAGGACGTCGCGGTCATCTGCACCACCTCGGGCACCACCTCCAAGCCCAAGCTCGGCGAGCTGTCCCACGCCAACCTCCTGGCGATGGCCGACCACCTCACCGACATCGACCCGGTCGACAAGCACTTCCGCTACGTCTCCTTCCTGCCCTTCGCCTGGATCGGCGAGCAGATGCTGGCGGTGGCGATCGGCCTCTCCCGCGGCCTGACGCTCTCCTTCCCCGAGGACGCCTCCACCCAGCGCGCCGACCTCCGCGAGATCGGCCCGGACGTCATGTTCTCCCCGCCGCGCATCTGGGAGTCGATGCTCTCGGAGGTGCAGGTCCGCATCGACGAGGCCGGCTGGCTCAAGCGGGCCGTCTTCGGCTGGGGGTATGACGTGGGCGACCGGGCCGCGCAGCGCCGGGTCCAGGGCAAGGGCTCCGGCGGCGTCCTGCCCAAGGTCGCCGACCTCGTCTCCACCCGACCGGTCCGCGACCAGCTCGGCCTGGCCCGCGTCAAGCGCGCCTACACCGGCGGCGCCCCGCTCGGGCCCGATGTCTTCCGCTTCTTCCACGCGATCGGCGTCAACCTCAAGCAGATCTACGGCCAGACCGAGATCTGCGGCATCGCGGTCGTGCACCGCGACGACGACATCGCCTTCAACACCGTCGGCACCCCGATCCCCGGCACCGACCTGCGGATCAGTGACGAGGGCGAGATCCTGCTGCGCTCGGCCTCGGTCTTCCGCGGCTACCACAAGCAGCCCGAGGAGACCGCCAAGACGGTCGACACCGACGGCTGGCTGCACACCGGCGACGCCGGCTATCTCGACGAGAAGGGCCACCTGGTCGTCATCGACCGCCAGAAGGACGTGCTCACCGCGCCCGACGGCAGCCGCTACTCCAGCGCCTTCATCGAGAACAAGCTCAAGTTCAGCCCCTACGTCGAGGAGGCCGTCACCTTCGGCCCCGAGGAGGCCGGGCAGGGCATGACCGCGATGATCACCATCGACCCCGGCACCGTGGGGTCGTGGGCCGAGCACGAGCGGCTCAGCTACACGACCTACACCGACCTGGCGGGGAAGGAGGAGGTCTACGACCTCCTCGCCGAGGAGATCACGCGGGCCAACGAGGACCTGCCCGAGCCGATCCGGGTGCAGCGCTTCGTGCTCCTGCACAAGCAGCTCGACCCGGACGACGACGAGATCACCCGCACCCGCAAGGTGCGCCGCAACGTCATCGACGAGCGCTACGCCGACATCATCTCGGCGCTGCGGCGCGGCGACGACGAGGCGCGCATCTCCAGCCGCATCACCTACCAGGACGGCAGCTCGGTCGTCCGCGAGCTGGCGCTGCGGATCTTCGACCTGACCACCTACTCGATCCCGCAGGGCCGCGGACGCCGGCCCGTCTGGAGCGGTCGCACCACCCAGAGGAGGGCCCGATGAGCACGCTCGTCGCCGTGCTGGCCTACGGCCTGGCCGACGGCGCGATCCTGGCGCTCGCCGCGCTCGGCTTCGTGCTGATCTACAAGGCCACCGCGGTCATCAACTTCGCCCAGGGCGAGTTCCTGCTGGTCGGCGCCTACATGTTCTACACGGCCTTCGTCGTCATGGGCCTGCCGCTCGCGGTCGCGGTCGTCGTCGGCGTGGTCGTCGCGACGATCATCGGCATCCTCGTCGAGCGGCTCATCCTGCGGCCGATGGTCGGCGAGAGCCCCATCAGCATCATCATGGTGACGATCGGCCTCTCGTCGCTGCTGCGGGCGCTGGTCCAGATGTTCTACGGCACCAGCCCCAAGCCGATGCCCAAGCTGCTGCCGACCGGCTCGGTCAACCTCCTCGGCGCCACGGTGCCGATCAACCGGCTGCTCGTCATCCTCGTCGCGGCCGTCGTGCTCACCGCCTTCACGGTCTTCTTCCGACGGTCCAAGCACGGCATCGCGATGCGGGCCGTCGCCGACGACCAGCAGGCGGCGATGACGATGGGCATCTCGGTGCGGCGCATCTTCGCGATGGCCTGGGCGCTGGCCGGGGTGAGCGCGCTCATCGCCGGCGTGCTGCTCGCCGACATCTCCGCTGTCGACCAGAACCTCGCCGCCTTCGGCCTCCTGGTCTTCCCGGTCGTGATCCTCGGCGGCCTCGACTCGGTGCCCGGCACCATCGTCGGTGGCGTGATCATCGGCCTGCTCAAGCAGGCGACCGGCACCTACTTCGACCCGGGCCTGGCCACCGTCATCCCCTACGTCGTCCTCGTCCTGATCCTGCTCGTCAAGCCCTACGGCCTGTTCGGCGAGACCCGCATCGAGAGGGTGTGAACGTCTGATGGCCCAGACCGCCACCGGCATCCACCACCGGTCCTACAGCTCCGAGCTGCGCCTGCGCGCGACCAGGGCGGAATACCTCCGCCTCGGCCTGATGCTCGTGCTGCTCATCGTCGTGCCGTTCGTGCTCGACAACTACTGGATGTCGATCGCCAACACGATCCTCATCGCCGTCATCGGCGCCGTCGGGCTCAACATCCTCGTCGGCTACACCGGCCAGATCTCGCTCGGCCAGGGCGGCTTCCTCGCCGTCGGCGCCTACTCCTCGGTGATCCTCTCCGACCGGATCGGGCTCCCGACACCGCTGGCGATCGCCTTCGCGGTGGTCCTCACGGCGGTCGTCGGCACCTTCTTCGGACTGCCGGGCCTGCGCCTCAAGGGGCTCTACCTGGCGATCGCGACGCTGGCCAGCCAGCAGATCATCGAGTTCCTCATCCGGCGCGACTACGGCGGCTTCCTCACCGGCGGCCTGGGCTACATCAACGTCGACCGGTTCAGCTTCCTCGGCTTCGAGATCGGCGGCCGCGCCGTCTTCGAGCGGCAGTGGTACGTCATCCTCGCCGTGCTCGCGGTGCTGGCCGTGATGGCGGCCCGCAACCTCTTCCGCACCGGCCTGGGTCGCTCGTTCATGGCGGTCCGCGACCAGGACATCGCGGCCGAGGCGATCGGCGTCAACCTCACGCGGGCCAAGCTCACCGCCTTCGCGGTGTCCTCCGGCTTCGTCGGGCTGGCCGGCGCGCTCACCGCGCACTACAGCGAGGTCGTCTCGTGGGAGAAGTTCACCCTCGAGGTCTCGATCCTCTACCTGGCGATGATCATCGTCGGCGGCCTGGGCAGCATCGCCGGCGCCGTCTACGGCGCGATCTTCATGACCCTGCTGCCGGTCGTGATCCGCAACCTCGCCAACGCCCTCGACTCGGTCATGCCGTTCCTGGGCAGCCAGCTGCCGGCGGTGCAGAACGCCGTCTTCGGCCTGGTGATCATCCTCTTCCTCATCATCGAGCCGCGGGGGCTCAACCGGCTCTGGGAACGGGTCAAGGAGTACTTCCGCTTCTGGCCCTTCCGCTACTGACCACCCACGCAACTCACGTCATACCCAGTGCACACCAAGGAGACAAAGATGACTCGCACCTCACGCCTGGCGTTCGTGGCCGCCTGCTCGGCGCTGGCCCTGGGCCTGTCGGCCTGCGGCAGCGACGGCGGCAGCGGCAGCGGTGACGGCGACGGTGAGCCGATCAAGATCGGCATCATCGCCGACCTCACCGGCGCCACCGGCGACGTGGGCACGCCCTACAACAAGGGGATGCTCGCCTACATCGACCACATCAACGCCGAGGGCGGCATCGAGGGTCACCCCATCGAGGCCAACTCCAACGACTACGCCTACGAGGTCCCGCAGGCCGAGGACCTCTACCGCCAGTACGTCAACGACGGCGTCGTGGCGATCCAGGGCTGGGGCACCGGCGACACCGAGGCCCTCCACAAGCGCGTCGCCAGCGACGAGCTGCCGTTCATGTCGGGCTCGTTCGCCGAGTCGCTGACCGACCCCAACGAGGCGCCGTTCAACTTCGTCGTCGCCCCGACCTACTCCGACCAGATGCGCGTGGCGCTCAACTGGATCAACGAGGACTCCGGCGGCGACGCCGAGGTCGCGGTCTTCCACCACGACAGCCCGTTCGGGCAGGCGCCGGTGGCCGACGGCCAGGCGTGGGTCGAGGAGAAGGGCTACGACCTGGGCTACAAGGCCTACGCGATGCCCGGCGGCCAGCAGAACTACGTCGGCCTGCTCAACCAGGCCCAGAGCCAGGGCGCGAAGTACATCGTGATCCAGAACGTCGCCTCCCCGGCGGCGCTGGTCGCCAAGGACATCAAGGACCAGGGCCTCGACATGAAGATCGTGTGCCTCAACTGGTGCGCCAACGAGCTCTTCATCACCACCGCCGGCGCCGACGCGGCCGAAGGCCACATGCTGGTCCAGCCGTTCGCGCCGCTCAACGTGGGCAAGCCCGGCCACGACGTCATCAACGACTACATCGAGGAGAAGGGCATCAACGCCGCCGAGGTCGGCACCTCCTGGGTGCAGGGCTGGTACGTCATGCACGTGATGGCCGAGGGCATGCGCCAGGCGATCGCCGACGGCGCCGAGGAGCTCGACGGCCCGGCGATCCGCGAGGCGCTGGAGACCATGGGCGGCATCGACACCGGCGGCGTCGTCGGTGACGGCGTCGTCGAGTTCTCCGCGGACAGCCACCGCGGCTCGACGGGCACCGGCATCTACACCGCCCAGGGCGGCGAGATGGTCGAGGTCGAGGCGGGCGCCACGCCATGAGCACCGAACCGGTCCCGGCGGGGACAGTCCTGGCAGGGGGTGCCCCCGCCGGGGCCGGTCCCGCCCTGCTCAACCTCAACAACGTCGAGGTCATCTACGACGACGTGATCCTGGTGCTCCGCGGCCTGTCGCTGCAGGTGCCCGAGGGCAAGATCGTCGCCCTGCTCGGCTCCAACGGCGCCGGCAAATCGACGACGCTCAAGGCGGTCTCCGGGCTGCTGCCCAGCGAGCACGGCGAGGTCACCGACGGCACGATCATCTTCGCCGGCGAGGACATCACCAAGGTCGACGCCGCCGACCGCGTCACCCGCGGGATGAGCCTGTGCATGGAGGGCCGCCACGTCTTCGAGCACCTGACGATCTCGGAGAACCTTGTCGCCGGCGCCTACACGCAGAAGAACGTCGGAGCCGACCTCGACGAGGTCTACTCCTTCTTCCCCAAGCTGGGCGACATGCGCAACCGGATCGCGGGCTACCTCTCCGGCGGCGAGCAGCAGATGCTCGCCATCGGGCGGGCGCTCATGGCGCGGCCCAAGCTGCTCATGCTCGACGAGCCCAGCCTGGGCCTGGCGCCGCTGCTGGTGCAGGAGATCTTCGGTTACATCAAGCGGCTCAACGAGGAGCGCGGGCTGACCGTGCTCGTCATCGAGCAGAACGCCCGGCGCGCCCTGGAGGTGGCCGACCACGGCTACATCATGGAGCAGGGGCGGATCGTGCTCGAGGGTCCGGCGGCCGAGCTCCGGGAGAACCCCGACGTCAAGGAGTTCTACCTGGGCCTCGGCGAGGAGGGCGGCCGCAAGAGCTATCGCGACGTCAAGCACTACAAGCGCCGCAAGCGCTGGCTCTGACGGCGCCACATCGCACGACGAACTTTCGAGGGAGATGGACCGATGTCGATCGAGGCTGCCCTGACACGCCGCGAGGAGGCGCTCGCCCCCGCGCTGGCCGAGGTGGTCACGCGCGCCGCCGAGCGCGTGCCGGGTTTTGCCGCCCGGCTCGCCGAGGCGGGTGCGACCGCGGACCAGGTATGCCGGGACCTCGCTCTCCTGCCGCTCCTGTCCAAGGACGAGCTGGTGGAGCGCCAGCGGGTCGAGCCGCCGCACGGGGGGCTGCTCGACCCGGACGCCGAGGTCGCCCGATGGTTCCAGTCGCCCGGACCGCTCTACGAGCCCCAGCTCGAGGGCGCGGACTGGCGCTGGGGCCAGGCGTTGGGCGACCTCGGCGTCGGCTCCTCCGACATCGTGATCAACTGCTTCGGCTACCACCTCTCGCCGGCCGGGGCGATGCTCGAGCAGGGCGCCCGCTCGGTGGGCGCGGCGGTGCTCCCCGGCGGCATCGGTGCCCAGGACCTGCAGGTGCGGGCCATCGCCGACCTGGGGGTGACGGCATACCTGGGTCTGCCGTCCTATCTCAAGGCGCTCGTCGAGCGGTACGACGAGGCCGGGCTGCCGGCCGAGCGCTGGCGGCTGACGCGGGCGCTCGTCACGGCCGAGCCGCTGCCGGACTCGCTGCGCGAGGTCCTGGTGGAGCGGGTGCCGCACGTGCGGATGGCGTACGGCACCGGTGAGACGGGGCTGCTCGCGTGGGAGCCGGCGGGGGAGGAGCCGGGCAACGGCCTGGTCCTCGCCGACGGCGTCCACGTCTCGGTCTGCGAGATCGGCACCGGTGTGCCGATCACCGACGAGACCGAGGGCGAGGTCGTGGTGACGCTGCTGCGGGCGGACTACCCTCTGATCAGGTTCGGCACAGGGGACCTGTCGGGCTGGATGCTCGGCCCCGACGGCTCGCTGCGGCTGCGCGGCGTGCTCGGCCGGGTGGGGCAGGCGGTGAAGGTGCGCGGGATGTTCCTGCACCCGCGCCAGGTGAGCTCGGTGATGGAGCAGGTGCCCGAGGTTGCGGGGTATCGGTTCGTCATCGATCGGGTCGACCACGTCGACCTCTTGCGCTGCGAGGTCGTGTCGCAGAACGGGGACGTCACGGCCTCGCAGCTGCAGGAACTCGTGGCCGCGAAGGTGCGGGAGGGCCTGCGCTTCGCGGTCAAGGTGGACGTCGTCGAGGAGCTCACTCCCGGCGACGGGCCGCTCGTGGACCGGCGCGACTGGAGCTGAACGCCCCGCACAGGGACGGGGTGATCACCCAGTTGCGTTGCACCGAGAGGGACCGCAGGTCGGGCGCTTGGCGGACCCCCTCTTCGGAACGAAGATCGCGGATCGTCGATCGGCTCCTGATCGACGGTCCGCGATATTCCTCTGCAGTGGGGGCGTCCGAGGTGCCTCGGCCAATGTGCAGGATGTTCGCCCTGGCGACCAACGCGCCACAGAGCACCTTGCGCATGTGCACGACACGCCGGGGGAGGCGCGTTGTGGGCCCTCGACGGTCGACCCCAGAGGCTGGAGCACTCACGAGAGCACGGTCCGCTCCACCCCTACGGGTGAGCTTTCGGCGTGCGAGGCCACGAGACCGCTGCCAAGGTGGTGTGCCATCCCGAGAGCGTCCCGTGAGCACTCGGGTTGTCCCACGTCCGCAAAGCACCTTGCAGCAGTGCAGGGAGGAGCCGCGCCGTGCCCACCCTCTACATCGATGGCCGGTGGTGCGAAGCCACCTCCGGCAGGACGGTCGACATCATCTGTCCCGCCGACCGATCAGTCGTCGCGACCGTCGCCGACGGCGGCAAGGAGGACGTCGACCGTGCGGTCGCCGCCGCCCGCCGCGCGTTCGACGACGGCCCGTGGCGCACCACCCCGACGCCCGACCGCGCCGCCGTCCTGACCACGCTCGCCGACCTCCTCGAGGCCGAGATCGACGACGTCGCCCGCCTCGAGTCGCTCGACACCGGCAAGCGGTACGTCGAGTCCAGGATCGACATGGAGGACGTCATCAGCGTCTTCCGGCACTTCGCCGCGCTGGTCCAGAGCCACGCGGGCCGCGTCGTCGACACCGGCATGCCGCACGTCTCCTCCAAGGTCGTGCACGAGCCGGTTGGCGTCTGCGCCCTGATCACGCCGTGGAACTACCCGTTGCTTCAGACCTCGTGGAAGGTCGCCCCGGCGCTCGCCGCCGGCAACACCTTCGTGCTCAAGCCCAGCGAGCTCACGCCGCAGTCCGCGATGTGGCTCATGGACACCCTCGAGCGCGCCGGCCTGCCCGCCGGCGTCGCCAACCTCGTGCTCGGCAGCGGCAAGGAGGTCGGCTCGCGGATGACCGAGCACCTCGACGTCGACCTCGTGTCCTTCACGGGCGGTGTCCAGACCGGCCGCACGATCATGGCGGCCGCCGCCCCGACGGTGAAGAAGATCGCCCTCGAGCTCGGCGGCAAAAACCCCAACGTGATCTTCGCCGACGCCGACCTGCCCGCCGCGATCGACAACGCCCTCACCGCGATCTTCCTCGACTCCGGGCAGGTGTGCTCCGCCGGCGCCCGCCTCGTCGTCGAGGAGGAGATCCACGACCAGGTCGTCGACGAGCTGGTCCGCCGCGCCGAGAAGATCCGCATGGGTGGCCCCTTCGACGACGACGCCGAGACCGGCCCGCTCATCAGCGACGAGCACCGGCAGAAGGTCGCCGCCTACGTCGAGAAGGGCGTCGCGGAGGGCGCGGTGCTGCGCACCGGCGGCACCATCCCGCAGGACGGCCCGCTCGCCGACGGCTTCTACTACCCGCCGACCATCCTCGACGGGTGCACCAGCGACATGAGCTGCGTGCAGGACGAGTCGTTCGGCCCCGTGCTCACGGTCGAGACCTTCCGCGGGGACACCCGCGACGAGGCCGAGGACGCGGCGGTCGCCATCGCCAACGACACCGTCTACGGCCTGGCCGGCGCGGTGTGGACGCAGGACGCGGGGCGCGCCGAGCGCGTCGCCCAGCGGCTGCGCCACGGGACCATCTGGATCAACGACTACCACCCCTACGTGCCGCAGGCCGAGTGGGGCGGGATGAAGCAGTCCGGCATCGGCAGGGAGCTCGGCACCGCCGGCCTGGACGAATACCTCGAGACCAAGCACATCTGGCACAACACCCGGCCCGCCGAGGCCGGCTGGTTCGCCATGCACGACTGACGCAAGGACCCCCCGTGATGAAGAAGCGCTACGACTACGTGATCGTCGGAGGCGGCTCGGCCGGCTCCGCCCTGGCCAACCGGCTCTCGGCCGACGGCACCAGCACCGTCCTGGTGCTGGAGGCCGGCCGCTCCGACTTCATCATCGACCCGCTGATCCACATGCCGGGCGCGCTGATGTTCCCCTCGGGCAACCCGCTCTACGACTGGGCCTACCAGACCGACCCCGAGCCGCACATGGGCGGGCGCCGCGTCGCCCACGCCCGCGGCAAGGTGCTCGGCGGCTCCTCCTCGATCAACGGGATGATCTTCCAGCGCGGCAACCCCGGCGACTACGAGAAGTGGGCCTCCAACCCGGGTATGGAGCACTGGGACTACGCCCACTGCCTCCCCTACTTCAAACGCATGGAGACCACCATCGCCGGGGCGGACGCCTGGCGCGGCGGCTCGGGCCCCCTCAAGCTGGAGCGCGGCCCGGCCACGAGCCCGCTCTTCCAGGCCTTCCTCGAGGCCACCGAGCAGGCCGGCTACACCCGCACCGACGACGTCAACGGCTACCGCCAGGAGGGCTTCGCGCCCTTCGACCGCAACGTCTACAGGGGCAGCCGCTGGTCGGCCTCCCGCGCCTACCTGCGCCCGATCCGCGACCGCAAGAACCTCGACATCGTCACGCTGGCGATGGTCACCGGCCTGCGCTGGCAGGGCGACCGCGTCACCGGCGTCGACTTCGTGCGCGCCCGTCGTCGCCACCACTCCGTCGAGGCCGGCGAGGTCATCCTCTGCGGCGGCGCCTTCAACACCCCGCAGCTGCTCCAGCTCTCGGGCATCGGCGACCCCGAGACGCTGCGCGCCGCCGGGGTCACCCCGCGCGTCGACCTGCCGGGCGTGGGCCAGAACCTCCAGGACCACCTCGAGGTCTACCTCCAGCACGTCAGCCTGCAGCCGGTGTCGATCCAGCCGTGGCTGAAGATGTGGAAGGCGCCCTACATCGGCGCCGAGTGGCTCTTCGCCAACAAGGGCGTCGGGGCGACAAACCACTTCGAGGCGGGCGGCTTCATCCGCACCAACGACGAGGTCGCCTACCCCAACCTGATGTTCCACTTCCTGCCGATCGCGGTCCGCTACGACGGCACCGCCTCCGCGGGCGACCACGGCTACCAGGTGCACATCGGCCCGATGAACTCCGACGTCGTCGGCCGCCTGAAGATCCGCAGCGCCGACCCCTTCCAGCACCCCTCGATCCTCTTCAACTACCTGTCGACCGAGCGCGACCGCAAGGAGTGGGTCGAGGTCGTCCGTGCCGCGCGGCACATCCTGGCCCAGCCCGCCTTCTGGCCCTTCGACGGCGGCGAGAGCTCGCCCGGGATCGAGGCGCAGAGCGACGAGCAGATCCTCGACTGGGTCGCCAAGGACGCCGAGACCGCGCTGCACCCCTCGTGCTCGGCCAAGATGGGCACCGACGAGATGTCCGTCGTCGACCCCACCACGATGGGCGTCCACGGGGTCCCGGGCCTGCGCGTGGTCGACGCCTCGGTCTTCCCCTCGATCACCAACGGCAACATCTACGCGCCGGTGATGATGGTGGCCGAGAAGGCCGCCGACCTCATCGCGGGCAACACCCCGCTCGCGCCGGACCCGGCGCCGGTCTACCGGGCCAACGCGGGTATGCCGCTCTTCCCCGAGGGCGACCCCCGCAACGAGGCGTGGAACGCGCGCCACGACATACCCAGTGCTGCCGCGGCCATGGCCGCGGCCCAGAAGGGGCAGGCCTGAGATGACGAGCACGCCGCCGCCCGAGGTCCTGGAGGCTCCGGACGAACCCCGCACCAAGTGGCCCGTCCTCGTGGTCTCGGTCGCCTTCATCCTCGTGGTGGCGACGTGGGCCCTGGTCGCGCCCGAGCAGGCCAACACCACGCTCGGCAACGTCGTGGGCTGGGCGTCGAACTGGTTCGGCTGGTTCTACATCGCCCTGGCCACCGTCGTCCTGCTGTTCGTCGTGATCATCGGGGCGCGCTACCGCCACGTGCGGATGGGCAAGGACGACGACCGGCCCGAGTTCTCGCTCTTCGCGTGGGCGGCGATGCTCTTCGCCGCCGGCATCGGCACCGACCTGATGTTCTTCGCGGTGGCCGAGCCGGCGAGCCAGTACCTCTTCCCGCCGGTCGGCGAGGCCGAGACGCTCGACGCCGCGCGGGAGTCGACGGTCTGGGCGATCTTCCACTACGGCATCACCGGCTGGGGGATGTACGCCCTCATGGGTCTGGCCCTGGGCTTCTACGTGCACCGGGTCGGGCTGCCGCTGGCGATCCGCTCGACGCTCTACCCGCTCATCGGCAGGCGCATCAAGGGTCCGGTCGGCGACGCGGTCGACATCGCCACGGTGCTCGGCACCATCTTCGGCGTCGCGACCACGCTGGGCATCGGCGTCGTCATGCTCAACGTCGGCCTCGACATCATGTTCGGCATCTCCCAGGGCGTGCCCGTCCAGGCCGCGCTCGTCGTGCTGGCCGTCGGCGCGGCGACGGTGTCGGCCGTCACCGGTGTCGACCGCGGCATCCGGATCCTGTCCCAGCTCAACGTGCTGCTGGCGATCTTCCTCGCGCTGTGGGTGCTCATCACCGGCGAGACCGCCTTCCTGCTGCGCGCGATCGTCATGAACGTCGGCGACTTCGTCTCGATGTTCCCCGGCATGACGATGGACACGATGGCCTACGACCACCCGGACGAGTGGATGGCCGGCTGGACGCTCTTCTTCTGGGCCTGGTGGATCGCCTGGGCGAGCTTCGTCGGGCTCTTCCTGGCGCGGATCTCCAAGGGCCGGACCATCGGCCAGTTCGTGCTCGGCACGCTGACGATCCCGTTCAGCTACATCGTCATGTGGGTCTCGATCTTCGGCAACAGCGCCGTCAACCAGATCCGCCAGGGCGACGCGGAGTTCGGCCAGCTCGCGGTCGACCTGCCGGAGCAGGGCTTCTACTCCCTCCTGCAGCAATACCCCGGCGCGTTCTTCCTCGTCGGCCTGTCGACCTTCGTCGGGCTGCTCTTCTACGTGACCTCGGCCGACTCCGGCTCGCTGGTCATGGCCAACCTGTCCTCGGACCTGCCGGGCGGCGAGGTGGACGCCAAGCCGTGGCTGCGGGTCGTCTGGGCCGCCGCGACCGGTCTGCTGACGATGGCGATGCTCGTCGTCGACGGCATCCCGGCGCTGCAGAACGCCACGATCATCATGGGCCTGCCCTTCGCCTTCGTCATGATCGCGGTGATGGTCGGGCTGCCGAAGGCGCTCGAGCACGACCGCCTGCGGAGCGAGACGGTGCCGGTCGGGCTGCCCTCGCAGATCACCGCCATCCCTTCGCCCCAGCTGTGGCGCCGCCGCCTGGCCCGCGCCTTCGGCACGGTCTCGGTGCGTCAGGCCGACCAGCACCTGCGCGACGTCGTGCTGCCGGCGCTCGAGGCCGTCCGCGGCGAGCTCGCCCAGCAGGGCGTCGAGGCCGAGGTGCACGTCGACGAGCTGCAGGAGCGGGGGGCCGTCCGGCGGACCGCCGAGCTCGTCGCCACGCACGCCGGCGAGGAGTTCAGGTATGCCGTGCGCCTGCGCCGCCAGCCCGCACCGAGCTTCGGTGCCCGGGTGCGCGAGGCCGACGACCTGACGACCGCGCTCGTCGTCGACCTGCCGACCGGTGCCAGCTACGACCTCATGGCCTACGACCAGGACCAGGTCTGCAGCGCGGTGCTGGACCAGTACGTGCGGTGGGCCGACGGGCTGGAGCCGGTCGAGACGCTGTGATCCCGCGAGAGACGCCTGGCCCCAGGCGCGGGTCCGGCGCGTCGATGCCCACTTGCGTACCCATCTTGTAGGTGGCTCGGGATATATCCCGAGCCACCTACAAGACAGGTGGTTGAGTGGACTGGAGAGGCGGTAGAGGCGGACCCCCGTGCCGAGCTGGCGTGACAGGGGAGCGGGCGCGCCGGGTTGCCAGCCGGGAACGGGTTGGGTTGGACTGCCCGGACGTGCTTATCGTGGGTCACATGCGTCACTTGCGTCCCGCGCTCGGTCTGGCTCTCGTCGGTGCTCTCAGCCTGACGGCGTGCCAGCCCGCGGTCGAGGGGTCTCCGCAGCAGGTGGCGGAGACCCTCGCCGTCGCCCTGGAGACGGGGGAGTTCGACGGCGTCCCGATGGTGGACGGCATACCTGCTGATGCCGAGGCGCAGCGGACCGAGGCCTACGAGCGGCTGGGCGAGGTGCCGGTCGACGTCGAGGTGCTCTCGGTCGAGTCGCCGGACGACAAGACCGCGACCGCCAAGCTCGAGCTGACCTTCGACCTGCCCGGCGAGGGCGACGATCTCGTGCGCCAGGTGCCGCTGCGGATGCAGGTCACCGAGGGGGAGTGGGTCGCGGCCTGGGAGCACGCGCTGCTCGGCGTGCCCGCGGGTCAGGTGCTCGCCGTCAACGAGACCTCGGCCGCCCGCGGCGAGATCGTCGACCGCGACGGCGAGCCGATCGCCACCCACCGCCCGGTCTGGCACATCGGCATCGACAAGACCCTCGTCGAGCCGGAGCAGGCCGAGTCGGCGGCCCGTGCGCTCGCCGAGGCCGCCGGCCTCGACCCGGAGGCGTATGCCGCCTCCGTCGCCGCGGCAGGGCCGGAGGCCTTCGTCCGGCTCATCACCTACCGGCAGACCGACGGCGACGGCCACCTCCTGGTGGAGCAGGTCGCGGGCATCGAGGGGGCCGTCGCGATCGACGCCACGCAGGTGCTCGGCCCGACCCGCACCTTCGCCCAGCCGCTGCTGGGCACGGTCGGCGAGGTGACCGCCGAGATGGTCGAGCAGGACCCCGACCGCTACGCGCCCGGGGACGTCGCCGGTCTGTCGGGTCTGCAGGCCGCCTTCGACGAGCAGCTGCAGGGCATCGCCGGCCTCAAGGTCACCGCGCTCGACCCCGACACCGGCCGCGAGGAGCTGCTGCTCGAGCGCGGCGCCCAGCAGCCCCAGCCCCTGCAGACCACCCTCGACCTCGACCTGCAGCAGTTCGCCGAGGAGGTGCTCGCCGACGTCGAGCCGGCCAGCGCCCTCGTCGCGATCCAGCCGAGCACCGGTGACGTGCTCGCCATGGCCAACGGCCCCGGATCGGGCGGCGTCGACACGGCGCTGGCGGCGCAGTATCCGCCCGGCTCGACCTTCAAGCTCGCCTCGTCCCTGGTGCTGCTGCGCGACGGCATGACGCCGGAGTCGAAGGTCACCTGCGAGGAGACGCTCGTGGTCGACGGCTACGAGTTCAAGAACGTCACGGGCTATCCCGAGTCGGCGCTGGGCGAGGTGCCCCTCTCCACCGCCATCGCGCACTCGTGCAACACCGCGCTGATCGCCGAGCGCGACCGCATACCGATGGACCAGCTGGCCAAGGCCGCGCGCGACCTGGGCATGGGTGCGGTGTGGGAGATGCCGGTCACCGCCTTCAGCGGCGCCGTCGCCGACGAGGCTGGCTCGGAGACCGAGCACGCCGCCAGTCTCCTCGGTCAGGGCCGGGTGCTGGCCTCGCCGACCGCGATGGCGGCGGTCGCCGCGGCCATCGCCGAGGGGCACCCGGTCGTGCCACGGGTGATCGCCGACCAGGATGCGCCCGAGCCCCAGAGCGACCTCACCGAGGAGGAGGCCGCGCAGCTGCGCACGCTCATGCGCGCGGTCGTCACCGAGGGCGGCGCCTCCATGCTCAAGGACAACCCCGGCGAGCCGGTGCTGGCCAAGAGCGGCACGGCGGAGTTCGGCTCCGAGGACCCGCCGCTGACGCACGTGTGGATGATCGCGATCCAGGGCGACCTGGCGGTGGCGGTCTTCGTGGAGGTGGGTGAGTTCGGCTCGACCACGGCCGGCCCGATCGTCGACGCGTTCCTGACACGCGCGGCGGGTGACTGACGCGTTTGCAGACCCCTAGGCGCCCGCGACGAACGGGAGTAGCGTCCGAGCCATCCGGCAGCAGGGGCCGGACCAACAAAGGGGTTGATCAATCATGTCCACGCAGGCCATCAGGACGGCAACCGCGGAGTGGCGAGCATCAGCAGAGGCTCTGCTCTCGGAAGCCGAGCTAATCGCACCACTCACTGAAGGAGCCTTCGGTGAACTCGCCACGGATAGCGAGGGTGAGGAGGTCGCGGCACGCATCCAGGACAGGACCGACGATGTCCTTGCAGACGCTGACCGCGCTCTGGCTGAGCTCGACGCCGCTGGTGACGTGCTGGGGAGCATCGCCTTGGTGACAGGCACACTGGCAATGAGCGAGGCGCTCACCTTGGCCGATCAGCCGGACGGTTTTGGAGAGCTCAGCGTCGGCAATGCCCAAGCCGTGGCGTTCGCCGACGCACGCGCTGCACTCGTGGAGGCCGAGGCGGTCGCCACGTTGCCCGATTCACTGACAGACACGTTGGACAAGGTCCAGTCCGCCGGAGCTACGGAGTCCTGGGGGGTCGTCAAGGGGAGCGTCGGCAAGCTCGCGGGCACCGCCCTTCTGGAGGGCTTGCGTGGAGTGCTCAAGGGAGGGGCCGCAGAGGCCTTTGACACGGTCATCGAGCACCTCAAGCGCTGGCGCGATGCTCTGAAGCGCTCGGCCGCACGGATAGCCAAATGGGTTGTCTCCAAGGTCAAGAAGATGCTGCCGAAGTCTGCCCAGAAGCAACTCGATGATCTGATGAAGTCACTGCAAGAGCAGGTAGAGAAAGGTGCGTCATCGTTTGCCGGCGATCTCTACGGAAAAGCTCTCGGACGAGGCTCGGTGGAGGCGGCGTGGAGGACTGCCTCGCAGGACCGTGTGGAGACCGCCACGAAGAAACTGCCAACGATCACCAAGGAGCACATCGCTCGCATCGCCTGGGTGACGAAAGGTCGCAAGGCGGTAGAGCAGTTCGACGCCCTGCTTGCGGCGCTTGTTGGGGTTGGCGACGCAGCGAGGCTGGCCTTCGTGGCCCTGGTGGTCGCCGTCCTGGCCTTCGTGGCGTGGCAAGTAGCTGATGCCTTTGATGACGTGCATGCCCTCGTGAGCTAGAGCCATGGCCGTGCCGGAGGAGTATTACGGCAGGTTGGACCTTCTCAGCTCGTCCCGGTGTGACACGTTCGACGCCTCGACCCTGAACGTTCGCCCTGGCCGCCATCTTCTTGCTGTCGAACAGGGCCTCACCGAGGAGGTGCAGAGAGAACTCGCTGGGCTGGGCGCCGTCCGTTGGGTTTACGAGCAGCTCGGCATCCTCGAGATCGACTGCGACGATCCAGAACCGGTTCGCGCAGTCTTGGGGGTGGTTGGCTGCGTGCCCGCCCTGGCCACCGTGGATCGCACCCGTGGCGTCGTTGTAGGTCTGGACGCATTGGCTGCTTTCGCCGCTCGACAGGCGAACGACGACGGTGCGCTCTACCGACACCCGCCAGGTTCGGGTTATCCCGTTCTGCGGGAGAACGGGATCGAAGCCCAGTTGGATTGGGGTCCCGACCTTGAGCTCCCGACCCCGCCCGCAATCGTCCCAGTCGTCAATCTCAGTCTGGGCACGCTCGCGGTGGGCTTCCCTACGACCACCAGCGACGCAGTGAATATGGCGACGGCCGCTGCCTCGGGGGAGGTCCTGGTCGTGGTTGCGGCAGGCAACTGCGGGGATCAGGGTGAGGACACACTCTCCGCATGGGCCCGTCCTGAGTGGGTCCTCAGTGTGGGCGCCACCGAGGATGCGGACGGGACGCGGATCGCGGCATACTCCAGCCGCGGCGGGCCCGGACCAGACCTGGTCGCGCACGGGGCATCTGATCTCAATCCGGCGCAGCGGGGCACCTCCTTCGCCGCACCCAAGGTCACCTTCCTCGCGAGGCTCGTCACTGCGGCCTTTTGCCAGTTGGGGCGAGAGATCGTCGTGGCGCAGACGGGGAGACAGATCGGTGTACCGGCGGTAGGCAGAGGCATCATCGACTCCTTCGGCCGGGAAATCTGGTGGGAGGGAGAGGACGCCACGGCGCTGCTTGCCCTCCCGCTGATCGGGGTGCGTCGCAGCATCGTGGAGGAACTCGTGCGGCAGACGGGAGATGCGATGTCGGTTCGTTCATCGCCGGAGTTGCTGAGGCAGTTCCTGCTGTCGGCTGCTCGACCAGTTCCGGGCGCCTCGAGCTCCACCGCCGGAGCGGGCTTCGTCGACGTAGACGCCGTCATCGAGAGGCTCGCCACCGTCACGTTGCATGATCTCTGGCAGTGGTTCGGCCCCTCTGCGTCAGCGCTGCCGGAGGCTCTGCTATCCCAGCAGCCGTTCGACCGAACCGGGCTCCATCATCTGGCGTCAGTGGTTGCTGTGACTGGCCCGACGGTCAAGTTCGACTACCGGGCCGGCCGTTGGGCGGCCCTTCCGGTGCTGGATGACCAGATTCCGGTCACCCATCCCGAGGGGATCCCCGTGGGTCTGGGCAACTATCGACGCTGACGGTCTCGAAGGTCCGTAGCCCTCGGACACCCCTCAGGCTCGTCCGGATGAGGCCCCTGAATTCCTCATCCGGACGAGCCTTTCGGTCCGCCCGGGCTCCCCAACCCGCGCCCGGCCGGACCGCAAGGGATCTCGGCCAGGCGGGCCCCTGCTCCCGCCTGGACGGATCCCCCGTCCCGACCACTCAGAGCACCTGGGACCTGCCCAGATACATCTCCGGACAAAGAAGTTCGCTGACCCTGACGGGAGGGCCCGGACCCGCTAATGTCGCTTGGCATGAGCAGTGACGTTCGCGCCCACCTCATCGGCCTGCTCCTGGGGGCGGAGGAGGACTGGCCACGCGCCTTCGAGTCGATCCTGCGGATGGTCGGGCCGATCCAGCACGGGGGTGAGACCCACTCGCTGAGCAGCGAGCGCGTGCGCATCCACCCGTTCGACCTCACCGACCCGGTGCGCCACGGGCTGGTCATCGACCGCCTCGCCTACTGGTACTACCACCCGCGCGAGTGGCTCAAGAAGGCGTCGCTGATGAACGACACCTACCTGCTCAACAGCCCCTTCACCTTCCAGGCGATGGAGAAGCACAGCGCCTACGTCGCGATGCTGCGCCTGGGCATGAAGATCCCCAAGACGGTCCTCGTGCCCTACAAGAACCCCGTCGACAACGTGCGCTGGGCCTACACCTCGGCCCGCTACAACGACCCCTTCGACCTCGAGGCGATCGCCGAGGAGGTCGGCTACCCGCTCTACATGAAGCCCTTCGACGGCGGCGGCTGGCGCGGCGTCTCCCGGGTCGACAACGTCGAGCAGCTGCACACGTCCTACGACGAGTCCGGCAACATGCTCATGCACCTGCAGGCGACCATCGACTACGACCACTTCGCGCGGGCGCTGTCGATCGGTCCCGAGACGATGGTCATGGACTTCCGCCCCGGCGAGCCCATGCACTCCAGGTATGCCGTCACCCACAACTTCCTGAGCGCCCAGGCCGGGTGGGAGGCCGAGACGGTCAGCAAGGTCGTCAACGCCTTCTTCGGCTGGGAGTTCAACAGCTGCGAGATGCTCGTCAGGGGTGACGACGTGCACCCGATCGACTACGCCAACGCCTGCCCCGACGTCGCGCTGACCTCGCTGCACTACTACTTCCCGTGGGCGATCACCGCGCTCGTGCGCTGGTCGACCTACTGCCTGGTGACCGGGCGGCGGTCGTTCATCGGCGTGCGCAGCCCGCGGGCCTACTTCGACATCGCCGACGACCCCGACCGCACCTACATGGAGAAGATGCGGGCCTACCGCGAGCTCGCGGACTCCGAGTTCGACTCCGCCCGCTACTGGGAGTGGTGCGAGCAGCACCTCCCGCACCTGCCCGAGCGGGTGCTGGAGTGGGTCGCCTCGCCGGAGTTCGACAAGTTGCTGGTCGAGACGGTCCGCGCGACCTACCCCGCGCACGAGCACGACCAGTTCGTCGCCCACTTCCGCGGCCTCACCGGCCTGTGGGTCAAGGACCAGCGCAACATCCTGGCCGCTCCGGGGGCCTAGGACACCGTCCGCGCCACGGCCCGGTCCCGGGCCGGCAGGCACCCACCGCCGCTCGCGTGCGCGGCGCGCCGCTCGCGCAGCGCGCTGCGGACGTCGTGCTCCGGCACGAAGCCGAGCACCCGGCGCGCCAGCGAGCAGTCGACCGCCTCCTCGGCCAGCCGCCACGGCGGCTCGGTCCAGGTGCCCGGGGGAGCGTGCGTGCCGTGCAGCTCCTCGTCGACCACCTGGGCGAGCTGGGCGGGGGAGTAGAGGTGTGGGCCCACGATGTTGACCGGCCCCACCGCGGTCTCGGTGAGCAGCGCCAGCTCGATGGCCCGCGCCGCGTCGGCGACATGGAGCAGGTCGTGCACGGTGCCCGGCGGCTCGTGCGGCGGCCGTGCACTCGCCTCGTCCCTCAGGTATGCCGCCACCGGCCACCCGGTGCACTCACCGCTGCCGATCAGGGACGACAGCCGAAGGCTGACCGTGCGGATCTCGAGGTAGGCGTCCAGCTGCGCCCACCGCTCGACGGTGAGCTTGGCCATCCCGTAGGGGCTGCGCGGCGTGGTCGGTGAGTCCTCCCGGAACGGCCGGGTGGCGTCCGGGTCGTAGACCTCGACGGAGGAGGCCTGCACGACGGTGCGCACCCACGCCCGGGCGGCGGCCTCGAGCACGTTGGTGCCCACGACGATCGTGCGGGTCACGTCGGCGTGGTGGCTGGTCACCGGCCGGCTGTAGGCAAGGTCGACGACGGCGTCGGCCCCGCGGAGGAGGACGGCCAGCGACTCCACGGAGTAGTCGGTGGCGGTGTGCCCGCCGACGCCCCCGCGCGTCAGGCCGAGCACCTGGTGGCCCGAGGCGCGGAGCCGGGACACGGCATACCTGCCGAGCAACCCGGCCGCCCCGGTGACCACGACCTTCATCGTCCCGTCCGCCCCGGAGGTCGTCGCCGGACGGTCTGCGGTGCGCCCCCGTGCGGATGGGTCTTGCCGACCCCGTCCGCGTCAGGGCATGACGAAATGACCATGCTCATGGCCTCTCTTGTCCAGGGATGCGCCCCCCTACAAGGCGCAACCTGTGGCGTCAGTCTGCTGCGATCCCGCCCGGCGGCAATCCGTCCCGAGGACGATTTGTCGGACAGAGCCGCGAGTCACGGGACGGCTGGGAAACCTGGGGCGAAGAGCCCCTGCGGTGACGGGCTGTCGGCCGTGGCGTCGACGACGACGCCGTCGAACCCGCTCGCGGTGACGGAGAGCAGCTGGCGGCACACCTCGGCCAGTCCCGCGGCGGCCGTGCGGCGTCCCGAGGGGCGCTCGCCGAGCCGGACCGACAGGTAGCGACCCATCCCGTCGCGCGCCCACCGTGCCGTCATCTCCTCGGCCATCTGCAGCGTCTGCCCGAGCACGCTGCCGTTGTCGGCGGCGGCGCTGGAGGAGACGTGGACGAAGAGCCCGACGCCGGCGAGGGTGGAGGCCTCGAGGACGTTGCGGGTGCCGTTGACGTTGGTCAGGAAGCCCTCGCGCGGGAAGTGCTCGAGCAGCCCCCGGTCGGAGAGCATCGCGGCGTGGAAGACCACGTCGGGGTGCACCGGGCCGACGAGCTGGCAGAGGGCACCCAGGTCACGGATGTCGCCGAGCAGCAGGTCGTGCCAGCGGGCGGGGGAGGGAGCGGGCAGCGACAGCCAGGACTCCATGAGCCGGCTGTCGTCGTGGTCGAGCATGACCAGCCTCGCCGGGTTGTGCAGGGCGATCTGCCGACACAGCTCGGCGCCGACGCTGCCGCCGGCACCGGTGACGAGCACCACCTTGCCCTCGATCTGCTCGCGCACGCCGTCCACGACGTGTTCGGTCAGTCGAGCCTGTTGACCGCCAGATCCATCGCCCCGTCGATGCTGACGCCACCGTCGCAGATATCGCACGGTCAGCCTTCCTGCATTGGCGCCGAGTCACGGTTCGGCGCCTTGAGGACAGGATATTCGCACGGCCAGCAAGAACTCCGCCACCCCTCCGGGATGGGAGTGGCAGATGAGGTATGTGGTGCGCGCTCAGCCCTGGTCGACGGCCTGCTGGAAGGCCCGGGCCCACTGCTCGGCGGTGGGGTTGGCCGGGGCGACGATCCGCAGGTCGACGACCGCGACGCGGTCGTTGTTGTCCTGCGCCCACGACAGGATCGCGTCGCCGACACCGGGCTGGTAGAGGGCCTCGGGACCGACCATGACGAGGACGGGCACCTCGTCGTCGACCTCGGCGACCAGGGCGTCGAGGCCCGCGGGGATGTCCTCGTTGGCGCTGCTCAGACCCATGCTGACGAGGACCGCGTCGGGCTCGGTCGAGGCGGAGACGAAGCGGTCGTAGCGCTGCGCCGCGGCGGCGATGGTCGAGCCGGCGCGGCTGGCGCTCCAGACCGTCAGGGGGGCGTCGCCGGTGTCGGAGAGCACGATCGGGTCGTTGAAGGCGACGTCGGCCGCCTCGCCCCAGTGGTGGATCTGCACCGGGCGTTGGCCGCCGAGGCCGGCGGCCCACAGCTGCACCCACTGGGAGGGCAGGTGGCTGTAGCCGTCACCGATGACGAGCAGGTCGGCCTCGCCCTGCCAGGCACGCACCCAGCCGCCGACGCTGGCGTCCAGCGGCTCGGCGGTCTCGGTGGGCTCGACCGTCTCCTGGTCGGAGTCGCCGCCCGTCTCGGTGGCGACGTCGCTGTCCGGCGGGGCCGAGCTCGTCGCCGCGTCGTCGTCGCCCGCCGCCGCAGGTGTGCCGGTCACACCGGTGCCCCCCTGGAGCGAGGGATGGGGTCGACCGACGCTCCACACGGCGAAGGCGGACATGCCGAGGGCCAGCGCGGCGAGCCCGGCGATCACCGCGTTCTGGATCCGGGCGCTGAGCGCCACGACCTCAGCCCTTGGCGCGAGACCGCTGGCGGCGCGAGGACCTGGACCGCCGGCGGTTCTCGGCGGGGGTCTCGGGGCGATAGCTCTCGTAGGAGTACGAGTAGGCGTCCGGCCCCTTGATCGGAAGACGGTTGAGCACGAGACCGAGGATATTGGCATCCACGCGCTCGAGGGTGGTGATCGCGCGGCCCAGCGGGTCGCGGTTCACCACGCCCGCGCCCACGACGATCATCGTGCCGTCGACGACGGTCGACAGCACGGCGGCGTCGGTGACCGCCAGGACCGGCGGGGCGTCGATGATGACGTAGTCGAAGTCCCGCGCCAGGCGCTCGAGGAGACGCTCCATGGCCGCCGAGCCGAGCAGCTCGCTCGGGTTGGGCGGGATGGCGCCGCAGCCGAGCACCTGGAGCCCGCCGACGTAGGGCTGCAGCACGTCCTCCGGCTCGACGCGACCGACGAGGATGTCGGTTAGGCCGGCGGCGCTCTCGAGCCCCATGTATTCGAGCATCCGCGGACGGCGCAGATCGCCCTCGATGAGGCAGACGGTGGCTCCGGTCTCGGCCATGGTCAGCGCGAGGTTGACGGACGTCGTGCTCTTGCCCTCACCGGGGACGGTCGAGGTCACCAGCAGCGTGCGCGCCGGGTCGTCAGGGTTGACGTAGAGGAGGTTCGTCCGAAGCGCGCGGAACGCCTCGGAGCGTGGGCTGTGCGGGTCGATCTCGAGGACGAGCGGGTGGTCCGGGGCGTCCTTGTCGAAGGCGATGGCGCCGATGACGGGCTCGTCGGTGACGCGCTGGACGTCGGCCTCTCCCTTGACCCGAGCGTCGAACAGGTCACGGACTAGACTAAGGCACCCGCCGGCGAGAACACCCAACGCAAGGGCCAAGGAGAAGTTGCGAACGAGATTGGGACTTGCGGGCGTGGTAGGGGCTGTCGCCGGTCGCGTAACCGTGGCCTTGACAGCGCTTGTTCCGGTCCCAACTCGTTCTAGATCCTCCACTGCGGACGAGAACTCGGCAGTGACGGCGTTAGCGATCGTTGCCGCCTGAACGGGATCGCGATCGGTCACAGAGACGTCGATTAGTACTGTCTCGGGCGGAACCGTGGCTGTCACGCGCTGGGCGAGGCTGTGGGAGGACTCGCTAAGGCCAAGCGACGCAACCACTTCGTCAAGAACTAGTGGAGTGGAGATGATGTCTGCGTAGGTGGTCACTTGGCGTTGGGTGAACGATCCTCCCTGAGCCAGGTCAGAGACGCTATCTCCGCCGCCAGTCGATATATAGAGTTGGGAAGTAGCTAGGTATTCGCGCGGGCTCACGGCAGTCAACACAGCAGCCGCAGCGACAATCACGAGAATGGTCGCCACAAATGTCCGCCATGCTCTTCTCAAGACGCGCCAATAGTCATTCAGATCCATGACAAATCCTTAGGAGGTAGATATTTCCAACTCTCACGTTACATCTAGTTGGGCCTAGTCGCGGCTGTAGAGGTCGCGGGTGTAGAGCTTGGGGCCGAAGCCGCGGGCGGTGTCGTCGAGGCGGTTGGCGATGATGACGTCGCTGGCGGTGGTGAACTCGGCCAGGTCGGCGAGAACGCGGGCGCCCTGGAAGGTGTCGGTGTCCAGGGTGGGTTCGTGGATGACGATCTCGATGCCGCGGGCCTGCAGGCGGGACATGACGCCCTGGACGGAGGAGGCGCGGAAGTTGTCCGAGCCGGCCTTCATGATGAGGCGGTAGATCCCCACGGTGCGGGGGTGGCGCTCGGCGATGTCGGCGGCGATGAAGTCCATGCGGGTGGTGTTGGCCTCCACGATCGCGGTGATCAGCGTCTGCGGCACGTCGCCGTAGTTGGCCAGCAGCTGGCGGGTGTCCTTGGGCAGGCAGTAGCCGCCGTAGCCGAAGGAGGGGTTGTTGTAGTGGTCCCCGATGCGGGGGTCCAGGCCCACGCCCTCGATGATCTGCCTGGTGTCCAGGCCGCGGGTCGCGGCGTAGGTATCGAGCTCGTTGAAGTAGGCCACCCGCATCGCCAGGTAGGTGTTGGCGAACAGCTTGATCGCCTCGGCCTCGGTGGACCCGGTCAGCAGCACCGGCACGTCCTTGTCCAGCGCGCCCTGCACGAGCAGGTCGGCGAACATCCGCCCGGCCCGGCCGGTGTCGCCGACGATGATGCGCGAGGGGTGCAGGTTGTCGTACAGCGCCCGGCCCTCGCGCAGGAACTCGGGGGAGAACAGGATCGTGGCGCCGGGGTGCTCGGCGCGGACCCGCTCGGTGAACCCGACCGGGATCGTGGACTTGATGACCACGACCGCCTCGGGGGCGTGGGCCAGGACGTCGACCAGGACCTTCTCCACGCTGGAGGTGTCGAAGAAGTTGGTCTCGGTGTCGTAGTCGGTCGGGGTCGCGATGAACACGACCTGCGCGCCCTCGTAGGCCTGGCCCGGGTCGGTCGTGGCGGTCAGGTCCAGGCCGTTGTTGGCCAGGTAGTCCTCCAGCTCGGGGTCCACGATCGGCGAGCGCCGCGCGTTGATCAGCTCCACCTTGGTCGGGTCGATGTCCAGCGCCACCACCTCGTGGTGCTGCGCCAGCACCACGGCGTTGGACAGTCCCACGTAACCGGTCCCGGCGACGGCGATCTTCAATTTATGCACAGCAAACTCCCCGAGTCTCGAAATAAATTGCGATGACGACGCGACTATCTAGCGCCGAGTCCCTTAACGGGGCTCGGTCCGACGCGCGCAGGATCTGCGGCAGCTGCAATAACGCAGGCCAGAAACAGCCAGAATACTAATCTTCGCGCCGAGAACCCCGCCAGGCCGTATCCAGCCAAGTACATAACACAGGCGAACAACATGGGCGAAGAACGGGCACGCCACGCTATCAGGACGAGGATGGAAACGAGCGAGAACAGGCCCAGCATGCCACCCACAGCCCAGATATCCAAGTACATGTTGTGGAACTCTTCCGTGCCTCCACCGGCGTGATATCCCGGCCCCAAACCCACGATGGGGCTTGTATCGAGAACAACATCGAAGGTAAGCCACAACTCAAGTCGTCCATAGCCGTTAGCATCCGCAGCCAAGAAGGAATCGATCCCATCCAAGACCCAGTCAAAGGCGGCCACGCAGACGAGGGCACCAAGCAGCACGAGAAACGGCCCCTTGTCGGATGTGCGCAATACTTGCGCGGCGACGGTCGCGCCAGCGCCTATTGCGACAGCAGCCAGCATCGTGCTCGAACCCGTGGCAAAGCCAACGATCAAGCTGAGTCCGCACACAGCAGCCCATGCGAACCTAGCCCTGCCCTCTTTGGCTGCGAAGGCTGAAGCGCCGGAAAAGATCAGAGTGCCGCCCATCAACAGACTCAACTGGTGTGGGTTGTCCGCCAAACCGCTGTAGCGGTCTTCTGAATACCAGAGCTTCACCCCCAGAAGTGTGTCCGAGAAGGTGAGGGAATAGGCGAATATGGCCCCTTGGAGTATTGTGGCCCAGACAACAGCGCGACGCAGAAAAAACATTGGCGAAGATGGTGGATAGGCCACGACACCGAGGAAGACGAAGCCCAGGTAGAGCCAAGTAATGCTTGATCTTGCAACGGCCCCAAAATCGGCATCCGCGAAATATCCGGCTAGAAGTACTCCGAGAAGGAGTCCGCACCAAGCCAAAAGTAGACCTCGCGGCAGGCTACCCTTCGTCCCCGACAGGAACCGGAAGGCCACCCACAATAGGGCCGCTATCTCACCTGGCCCAACTAGCCCTATGCGCAGACTCGTCATAGGAGCACAGGCCAGAGCAAGAATAAGAAGCCACTCGCTCCGGGGCGTGCGGTCGGCGGGGAGCCGAAGGCTCACCGTCTTCACTTCGGCTCGACCTCGTTGAGGATCAATCGCTTCTTGCCGCTCTTTGCCCGCTCGATGGCGGGCACAACGGATATCTCTAGAGTCGTCCCCCGATCGAACTTCGAAGCAAATTCGTTGCGCAGGATCTGAAGGTGCGACTCCTCAAAACGGCTCTTGTCCACGACAATGAGGATATGTACGGCACCGATTCTTACTTGGCGCAACTGGGCTTCTATAACGCTGTTCGGAACATTCTTGAAGATGTTGGCCACGTTGCCCGCCTGAATCTTCGCACCATCAGACCTGTACAGAAAGTCATTACCGCGGCCGTGGATAGTACGGATAATAGGAGTCCACCGACCGCACTCGCAGCTCGCAGTCTCACCAAACTCTATTGAGTCACCTATTGCGTACCGAATCAGGGGGGTCCCGCTCGTTTGGATGCTGGTGACTAGCATGTCGCCATGTGGCCCCGCTTCAAATACCCCAGTGACAGGTTCGACGTGAAGCGTCCGAGCTTGGCACTCCGTGATGAAGGGAGCGCCTTCACTTGACGAGTACTGGTTGAAAACGGGGGCGCGGAAGACGCGTTCGATGACGCGACGCCCATCCTCGTCGACCATCTCCGAAGTGGGAAAGATCGCTATGGGAACGAAGTTCAGGCGCTTCCCACTTCGCTCGACGTACTTCGCGACTTCAACGATGGACGAGAAGAATCCATCGATAGACTCCGGCCTAAAATCGTTCAGTGCATCTACGTAACTTCCTAGGTTGGATTCAGTTACGTGGAAGCTAGACATAATTAGCTGCCTTACAGCTGCGTTGTAGCGCCAATATGGCGGCCGAGAAGCGTCGGCGTGAACGATGTGTTTGCCATTGAAAGTCACGCGGCGCATCTGTCGGTTCTCGAAACCGACACGGGCCTTGAAGTGGTCGAGAATCGCCATACGCAATTGCATGTCATGCATGCTCATGCGGACGACAAGCGACTTTCCCGTTGTTCCCCCTGTGTGCAGTTCAACGCTGTCTCGGGCGCTCAGGGTGTAGGCATCCTCTACGTTGGCGCGCAACTCTTCCTTGCCGAGCTCCGGAACGGCCTGAAGCGTCGCTCCAGTAGGGCGGAAGCTGTCAGGCAAGTGGCGATACTTGTGGGCGTAAAACTTCGCTGAGCTGCGAGCGTGCTGAAAAAGTCCGTCGAGAAGCGCCCACTGGACCCGCTCTAGTTCTGGCCAAGGGTACAGGTCCAGTTCAGGAAGTGCCGCCCTGGCCGATCTGTACACGCGGCCGTATCTGGACGGGTGGTTCCTCCACCCGGCAGCCGTGACTGCAACAGACTGAAGTCTGGGGGGTAGTGAGAAGTACAGATCCTGGGGCTTCATCACGACACTCTCTTTTCGTTCTCTCGCAGGTTGGGGATCAATATCGCAACAAGCACGAGACATCTAGTTAAGATGGCTGCTGCGGTCATTGCCGATGCGCCGACCAGCGCGTTTATGGGAACTAGGCAGATGGCAACTAGTGCCATTGCCGGCAGACACGCGACCGCAGATATCCACTGGGTGGAGTAGCGGTTCATCGCGAGCAGGGCCAAAATGATGCAATTCTCGATCGCTAAGCCAACAATTGTGCAGGCGACGATCCACGGCACCAGTGCGCCCGTATCGAACGATGGTCCGTATATGAGTGCAACGAGGGGTTGGAGACTGATACCAAGCACAGGGAAAGCAGCGAGCGCAGGGGCGAGCATCGTCAACCAATACGGCATGAAATTGGGTGTGGCGCCCGAGGAAATTGCTGCTAGGACCCGATGGCGGACTTTACCAAGCACAGCCTGCTGGCTCGCCATGAAATACAAGTTGGCAAAAGTCACGAAATACTGCACCGTCGCATAGATGCCCGCCGCTTCGAGATGGTCATTCGCGGAGAGAATGAGCACTGGAGCGTAGGCGACTAAAGACACGACTGCTTGCGCTGCCGCAAGCGGGAACCCATGCATGACGAGCGTGCGGGCGGCGCGCACTTGGCCTTGCTTATCATGTTGAAGAGCGTCCACAGAACCGCGTGTCGCCATATAGACTGCCACCACAAGAGATGTGGCGGCTGAGGCTATGACAGCGAGTTCTGCTGGATAACCCAGGGCGATGACGGTCAGGGAACCCGCAGAGCTCAGGAGCGCATTGATCCAGGCGCTCCCAGCCGCGAGATTGATGCGGCACTCGACCAGTGCCCGTGCGGTATAGATGTCGAGGACGGAGTCCGCCACCTTCATTAGCGCTACGCTGACCAACACCCGACGCCAAGGCCCTTCGAGGAGCAAGCCAGCAGCGACGCAGCCGCTAAGAAAGATTCCCATCGCCACAAGTCGGAGTCCGAGGAAGACTCGGAAGGCTGGCCGATAGTGCAAGGATTGCATCAGGGGCCTTAGCGCCAGTTCCAAAAGTGCGACCGCAGGCGCGGTGGCACCGAGCGCAACTGCGAACATGCCGCTTCCTGCCGGCCCAGCGGTCAGCGTGAAAGCGAGAAGAAGGAGCCATTGCGAAGCAGACCGCGCCACACTTCCCGACATAAGCAGTGCAGGATCGCGTAGGGCAGGGAGGGCGGGCCTAAAGGAGGCGAGTCGCACGGCTAACTGGTTTCCTGATGGGTGGCATTACTGTCGTGGGCCATTGAGATCTGCTTGATCGATTGCTCTTCAGAGATTCCATCAGAGGCCGGGGTGGGGTCGGGATGGAATTACTTCCGCATAGACTGAGAACGTGTCAGACACGACGCGCTCCACGGCAAAGTTGGCAGCGACGTGGCGTCGGCTTGCGGCGCCCATCGTCTGGCGTAGTGCGTGGTCCTCGGCGAGGCGTCGCACTGCGGTCGCTAGGGCCTCCGAGTCGCCCGGTGGGACGATGAAGCCCGTGACTCCATCTACCACCGTCTCTCGGCATCCGGGCGTGTCCGTTGTAATGATCGGCAGGCCGCACGAGCCTGCTTCTAGAAGAGCCTTTGGGAGCCCTTCTCCGTATGTTGAGGGGAGCACGGCAACATCGATACCCTGCAGGGTTTCCGGCATGTTCGTTCGGTGGCCCCAGAGTTCCACCAGACCCTCTTGTGCCCATGCGTCCAGCGCCTCTTGGGGGACGGCTGAGGGATTGTGCTCATCTGGCTGTCCGATGAGGACAAACCTCGGGGCTGGTTCCACAATGCCACGCACTATTCCGGCGGCTTCGACGAAGCGGGACACGCCTTTATCCTCGTTCAGACGAGCTGAGAGTCCGAAGACGACAGGTTTATTCATTGTGTCGGTGTCGGTGCCGGCGTCTGAGTGTTTGGGGATGAACTGGGAAGTGTCGACACCCGAGCCCCGAATGAGACGGATGAACTGACCCGTCCCTTGAATCTGGGTGAGGGTTCTTGCGTCGTCTGGATTCTGCACGATGGTCCGAGAGCGGGAGCCACTGAGGCTCTTGCGCAGGAGTGCTTTGACTAGTGGCTTGAGCGTCCGTGCCTTCGGACTCTGCGAAGAAAAGACGAAACCTAAGCCAGCAAGGGCGTTAACTACGGCAGGCTGAGGTCGCATCACGCGGGCCGCGAGCGAACCGTAGAGAACTGGCTTCATTGCGACATGGTGGACAATGTGGGGTCGGACCTCCCTATAGATCCGAAGGATGTCGCGGAGTGTCCTAAGATCCTCTAAGGGGTTAAGACCGCTGCGCGCGATGTGAATGTTATGAACGTGGAATCCCATTTCCGCCAGAGGGGGCGAACCGGTGTTTAGCCGCGTGAGGACGTGCACCTCCCACCCCCGACGCTGCGCTTCGAGGGCCAAAGGGAGGCGGTGGGAGGCGAAGTACCAGTCTTCCGTGACAAAGAAGACAATGCGGGTCGTCACGCGTGGATCCCATCCTTGTGCGTTTGCTGAGCCCAACACCACTGCTTCGCCAATCCGTCGGCGAGCGGGACCAACGGCCGCCATCCCGTGAGGTTGCGGATAACATCTGTGGTCCCGCCGGTGCGACGGACGTCCCCCGCGATGCTCGGGAGAGTTCGTACGTCGAAGTCCAAGCTCAAGTCCGTCTTCAACAGGGATATCACGTCCTTGAGGCTGACAG
The DNA here is from genome assembly GCF_006716885.1 of Ornithinimicrobium humiphilum. Taxonomy (NCBI): domain Bacteria; kingdom Bacillati; phylum Actinomycetota; class Actinomycetes; order Micrococcales; family Ornithinimicrobiaceae; genus Ornithinimicrobium; species Ornithinimicrobium humiphilum. The sequence goes on along the minus strand of NZ_VFPU01000002.1, from coordinate 273,229 downwards.
TGGATCCACCCGAAACGTTCATAACGGTTCCCGGTGTCAGCGGTAGCACGGTTGCGCGGTGCACTGCGTCAACGACGTCATCGACGAACGTGAACTCACGAAGTTGGGTACCGTCGCCGTATACGGGGATCGGCGTTCCGTCCAGAATGTGCCTGAAGAACTTCGTGAAGGCCATGTCAGGCCGTTGACGGGGACCGTAGACCGTGAAGAAGCGCAGGCTGCGAGTCGGTACGCCGAAGTTGCTCGCGTAAAGCGACGCGAGATGCTCTCCAGCAAGCTTGGTGACTCCGTAGGGACTGAAAGGTTGGGTTGTCCCGGCCTCGCTGGAGGGGAACGTGGCCGCGTTCCCATATACGGAGGAGGAAGACGCGTAAACAAAAGACTTCAGATCGGGCAGGGCTCGTGCAACTTCGAGGAGTCGCTGTGTTGCGCTGACATTGGCGTGCGTGTAAAGGTCAAACTCACTACCCCACGAGGCCCGTACGCCGGGCTGTCCCGCCAAGTGGACGATATGGTCAAGCCCCTCGAACTTAGAGACATCCCTCGTCAGAACATTCACGTCCTCTTCAAGGAACTTGAAGGCCGGATTCCTCAGTAGTTCCCTGGCATTGGCCTGCTTGAGTTCCGGAGAGTAGTAGTCAGTGAATGAGTCAACGCCCGTCACCGAATACCCGTCATCAAGTAGTCGCTGGCATAGGGTCGATCCAATGAAGCCAGCAGCGCCGGTAACTAGAATGTTCGCCGAAGTCATGAGGAGTCCTTATTTTTCGGAGGTGAGGTGGGTCGTGTGGTTGCAAGGGCAACCACCATCTGCGTCCATGCGTCGGGCCCGGCAGGAGGTTTCCAAGAATGCTCAGTCAACCAACTCGGTGCCTGCTTCTGACCGAACCACAGCATGTGTAGCCGGCGGGCATTAGGAGCGAGGCTCGGGGATCGTGCGGCAAGACGGAGCATTCGATCGATGGGAGTGGCTAAGACCTCGGGAATGCGTCGAGGCGGGCGCCCGGAGGCAAGCATGGTTAGAAAACTCGCAGTCGTCCAGCCTTCGTAGGGGTGGACCACAGTGCTGGGCGGCGGAGTTGTAGTAGTTGATAAGAACGCAATGGCGTCCGCCACATTTTCGATATGTGCTTGCGGGGTCGGCCGGTCTCCCGGCGCCACGACGGTGGAGAGCGGCGAATTGGCAATCCAGAACAGGGACCGTGTGATGCGGCGGCTTGGGGCGTGTACAGATGGCGGGCGGTAGCAGACCCGTAGCGTGTTGTGTTGCGGCGGAGCATGCACGGTGCGCTCACCCAAAGACTTACTGAGTGCGTATGGAGAATGTGCCGCCGAGGGTGCACTGGTGTCCAACACGGCCTTGCCACCCTGGACAACTGCGCTGCTGACGTGGACGAAGCGCGGTATATGGGCTACCTCCGCAGCGGCGACAAGAATGCCTGGAAGGGCTGCGTTAGCCCCGAAGAGCATCGGGCTCTCCCCCGCGGAGGCGTCGGGTAGTCCTGCGCAGTTTACGAGGGCGCCCGAGCCTGCCACCGCGTCAGCAAGAGCTTCGACAAGGGCGGGTGAGTTGCGCCAAGCGGTTGAGGCACCTTCTCGAGTTGAGGTGATCCTTGGGGCTGGAAGTCGGATCACCCTGTGACCCGAAGCTTCCAAGCGTGCCGCTACGTGGCTGCCAACGAAGCCCGAGGCGCCAACTACTGAGACAGTCATGGAACTCACCGCACTCCCGCCCTCACAGATGAATCTTTGCGCCTTGGGCGAACGAGAGCGCCTAAGCCTAAATAGCAACCAACATACAGCGTGGTGCCCAGAGCGGCGGTCCTAACGCTCTTGGTGGATGCGTGCGCGATGCCGGCCGAACCGGCGGCGTGAAGGGCGGCCACCACGATGTGGGGATACCCGGCATCTACGAGCTTTTGGTAAATGTGCTCACGGTGCGGCTCCATGAGTGGTTCTCCGGCGGCGGCGCGACGTACAATGGCCTGCGCCGCATCGACCCCATACAGCATGAGGGGGGCAGCGGCTCGGTAACGTGCCGGCCACGTGTCGCAGCTCAGGATGCCGGCTGTCATGGCTGCACCAAGGGCGTAACTGCCCGCGTCCCCCAAGAAGATTCGGGCCCTAGGAGCATTGTGGGGGAGGAAGCCCAAGCCCGAGCCGGCGACTAGAGCCCCGATCCTTCCCAAGTCTTCGCTCTCGTCCTCCAAGGTCAGAGCATTCAAGCCCCAGGTTATGGCCGTCAACGAAGATATTCCGTTGATTCCGTCCATGAAGTTAACTACATTGACGACGCCGGTTGTTGTTACAGCTCCCACAATGCGGTCCCACGTGCCAGTGCTGAACGTGAGGGCCCCAGTGGTTGCTTGGGTCGCCAGGCGAACTGCTTGGGGGACGTGCCCCGTAGCATCGTCAATCCAACCGACGATTCCAAGAGCGGCTATGCCCACACAGCGAGCAGAGCGCGGTGCTACCCGAGTCAACCCAGCGACCGCTGCAGCACCCACCAAGGCTGCTAGTCCGCCCCCTCGCGGGATTGGTGTGGTGTGTGATGAGCGGTGGTTCGGTACATCCAATCTGCCCCGGCGCTCGAGTATATATCGAAGAGGGTAAGTAAGGGCCGTGGTCGCAAGCGCTGCCCGCGCAATCGTGCTTCGTCCGTTCTTATTCCGTTGGAGAGGAGCGGAAGTCATGACGTTAGACAGTGGGCGCGAAGAGCATGAGTAACCTCGGCGGATCGTGCTTGATGCAATGCGGGCAGGTGCCCCGGGTTCGTTGCAGGGACAGCCACCGCGGTCATGAGCGGGTGCCCAGTCTCCAAGTGGTTCTCGCCGTCTGTGAAAAGAACTTCAGTGAGCTTTTCGCCGGGGCGGAGGCCGGTGAACTGAATTTCGATCTGCTTACCGGACAGGGCGATTAGTTCACGGGCAACGTCGACGATCTTGACTGGGGTACCCATGTCGAGGACCATCACTTGGCCGTCGCGACCGATGGCGCCAGCCTGTAGCACGAGCTGACAGGCTTCCGGAATGAGCATGAAGTAGCGCTCCACGTCTGGGTGCGTCACGGTGACTGGGCCACCCTGCCGGATCTGTTCGGTGAAAGCGGGAATGACAGATCCACGAGACCCGAGAACATTGCCGAAGCGCACTGAGACATATCGGCCAGGCTGGGTGGCTGCGTAGTGCGCGGTGAGTCTTTCGGCAACTCGCTTGGAGTAGCCGAGAACCGAGGTAGGGCTGGCGGCTTTGTCGGTCGAGATGTTGACGAAGGTCCCCACTCCCGCGCGAGCCGCCGCGTCGAGGACGTTGAGGGTGCCAAGGACGTTCGTCTTCCACGCTTCTGCGGGGTAGCGCTCTAGAAGGCTCAGGTGCTTGAGTGCGGCGGCATGGAAGACGACGTCAGGCTTGATTTCGGTGAAGTGCTCGAGCAGGGTGTCATCGTTCCGGATGTCGGCCAGCAGGAGGTCCTCCCCATGGAGGAGCGCTCGCCCCGTGAGGCTGAGCTGGGCTGCGTGCAGTGCAGATTCATCTCGGTCGAGCATGACGAGCCGGGCAGGGTGGAATGCGGAGATCTGCCTGCAGAGCTCGGAGCCGATCGAGCCGCCCGCGCCGGTGACCAGGACGACCTTGCCCGTGATGTGCTCCGAGATGGCGTGCTGGTCGAGCTGGACGGCCCGCCGGCCGAGCAGGTCCTCGAGGTTCAGGTCGCGGAGGTCCGTGGAGCTCGGGTCGCTCTGGCGCATCCACTCCTCGATCGGGGGGAGCATCTTGATCTGGAGGCCCAGGTTGCGTGCTTGCTGCTGGATCTCTCGCAGAAGTTCGGGCTTGGCGCGCGGGATCGCGACGGCGACGTAACGTGCCTTGGTGGCTTCCGCGATGCTCGCGAGGTCACGACGGGTTCCCATGACGCGGACGCCCTCGATCTTGAGGCGGCGCTTCGACCGGTCGTCGTCCAGGAGCGCTACGGGAGTGAATTGCGCCTGGTCGTCGTGCAGCATGTTGTGCACGAGTCGCCGACCGGCCAGGCCGGCACCGAGCACGATGACCTTCTCGCCACTCGGGTTCTTCGCCATCCGCTGTGCGCGGTAGGTCCGAACCGTGAACCGGACGGCCAGCATCAGGACGATCGCCAGCGCGGGTGCGAGAACCGCAACGGACCGGGGCAACAGCATGTCCGCCGGCGTGGCCCAAGCGACCGCTACAAACAGGGCGCCTGCGATCACGGCTGTCTTCACGACGGAGGTGACCTCGTCGAAGCTGCCGCGCATGTGTCGGACCATGTACGGCCCCGTCAGGATGCCAACGGCGGCATGCAGGGCTGCCGCGATCAGGGCAGAAAGCCAGGCATTCGCCTGGGCGAAGAGATCTGGGTTGACGGCCAGGCGGGTGAAGAGGCTGACGAGTACTGCAACCGCCCAGCAGGCGCTGTCGGTGGCAATCCACAGACCTCGGACAACTGCCTCACGGGCAGGGCTGCGTCGGCCAAACTTGGATTCGGAAACGGGTGTGGACGGGTCCAGACCATTTTGCGGCATGCCAAAATCCCCTCGAGTGGCACGACTTATGGGACGTCCCCATGATGCCTTATGGGCTGTAGCAGAACAAAGTGCTCCTAGTCGTTTGTGGCGTTTGCCACACGCTGCGGCGACCTGCCGCTCCCCTTGGCGACCAGCCTGGTGGCCTGCCGGTTGGCCACCATGCGGGCCAGTCCGACGATGACACCAGACAGCACGGCGAAGGCGACGGCCTCCTTGATGTCGATGTCCGGGTCGTCAGGGTTCTCGGGGGAGGCGCTCCCGGTCACGAACTTCCACGTGGTGTCCGTGGTCTTCTTGGCGACGATGCCCGCCAGCACGGCGGCGCCGGCGGTCAGGAGCTTGGCGGCGAGAGTACCCATGGCTTCGATCCTGCCACAGCAGTGCTAGCGTCGAGAGCGGAAACGACAGGGGAGCGCCGCAAGGGCGCTGAGAGTGCGGCGGTGCCGCAGACCCTTGAACCTGCTCCGGTTAGCACCGGCGAAGGAAGTCAACGAGGAGACGACATGCCCCGATCCACCACCCGTGCCCTTGCCGCGGTAGCCGTTCTCGCGCTGCCGCTGAGTGCCTGCTCCCTCACCGGTGGAGGCGATGACGAGACCCCCTCGCCCAGCGTCACGGCCACTCAGGGCGAGGACAGCGCGGAGCCGAGCTCGGTGCCGGACGACACCGAGGAGACCAGCGAGCCGGCCGAGCCGCCGAGCGACCCCGGCACCGTCGTGCTCGTCACGCACGACTCCTTCAACCTGCCGGACGAGCTGGTCGCTCAGTTCGAGGCCGAGTCCGGCTACGACCTGCAGATCCAGCAGTCCGGTGACGCCGGCGAGCTCACCAACCAGCTCGTGCTGACGGCGGGCAACCCGGTCGCTGACGCCGTCTTCGGCATCGACACCACATTCGCCAGCCGTGCCGTCAGTGAGGGCGTCCTCGCCTCCTACACCTCGGACGGCCTGCCTGAGTCCGCGGAGGAGCATCTAGTCGAGGGTGCGTGGGACCGGCTGACCCCGGTGGACTACGGCGACGTCTGCGTCAACGTCGACAACGTCTGGTTCGCCAACAACGGCATCGCCCCGCCCACCTCGCTCTTCGACCTCACGAAGCCGGAATACAAGGACCTCTTCGTCACCCCGGGGGCAACCACCTCCAGCCCCGGCATGGCCTTCCTCCTCGCCACCATCGGTGAGTTCGGTCCAGGTGAGTGGCAGGGCTACTGGGAGGACCTCATGGCCAACGGGGCCAAGGTGACCAGCGGATGGACCGACGCCTACACCGTCGACTTCACCGCCGGTGGCGGCGACGGTGACCGGCCGATCGTCCTTTCCTACGCCTCCAGCCCGCCCTTCACGATCCCCGAGGGTTACTGGCAGCCGACGACGAGTGCCCTGCTCGACACCTGCTTCCGCCAGGTCGAATACGCCGGGGTCCTCGAGGGTGCCGCCAACCCGGCAGGCGCCGAAGCCGTCGTCGACTGGCTGGTCAGCCCCGAGGTCCAGGCCGCCATACCGGACAACATGTTCATGTATCCCGTGGACGACCAGGTTGTCCTCCCCGAGCTGTGGGCCCAGTGGGCGCCGCTGGCCGAGCAGCCGATCAGCGTGCCGCCCCGCCAGATCGAGGCCGAGCGGGAGAACTGGCTGCGCGAATGGGCGGACATCGCCACCGGCTGAGCCCCTCCAGCCACTCCGGTCCCAACTTCGCCGATTTGGGCCCTGTCCTAGGTCCAAAGGCCCTAGGCGCCCTCTAACTTCGATCCTACGGTCGAGGTGCTCGGGGGAGGACCAGGAGAGGCGACCAATGCAACGGTGCATCGTTCACGGCTGCGACGGCGATGCCGTCGTGCAGTACGGCGGCAGCTTGCTGTGCCCGACCCATGCGGTGGAGGTCGACGCCGAGTTCGGCTGAGGCGCCCGCGCGACGTAGGGTGGTCGTGACCAACGACAGGGGAGCGCTCCGGCGCTGAGAGTGCGGCTCGACCGCAGACCCTCCGAACCTGCTCCGGCTAGCACCGGCGAAGGAAGTCGCGCATGACACTGCCCGCGGCGTCGCACCCGACGCCTGCACCCACCACCCGCCCCCGGCGGACGGCATACCTGACCGGGCCCGGCCTCGCGCTGGGCGCGGCGGCCCTGGTGCCGCTGGCCTTCCTGGCGGTCTTCTTCGTGCTGCCCGTCGGCGGCATGCTCGCCCGCGGGTTCCTGCCCGACGGCAGCCTCGACCTCTCCGGCGTCCCCGACGTGCTCGGCCGCGCCCGCACGCTGCGGGTGCTGTGGTTCACGCTGTGGAGCGCCGCCGCCGGCACCGTCCTCACCCTCGTGCTGGGGCTGCCGGTCGCCTTCGCGCTCTACCGGCTGCGCTTCCCCGGCCGCGGGCTGCTGCGTGCGGTCGTCGTCATGCCGTTCGTGCTGCCGACCGTCGTCGTCGGCGTGATGTTCCGCTCGCTGCTGTCCAAGGGCGGCCCGCTCGGCGCCCTCGGCTGGGACGGCACCTGGGTGCCGATCCTGCTCGCCTTCGTCTTCTTCAACCTCGCCGTCGTCGTGCGCACCGTCGGCGGGCTGTGGGAGGGGCTGGACCGGCGGGCCGAGGAGTCCGCCGCCGCCCTGGGCGCCTCGCCCTGGCAGGTATGGCGCACCGTCACCCTCCCGGCCCTCGCGCCGGCCGTGGTGTCGGCGGCCACCCTCGTCTTCCTCTTCTGCTCCACGGCGTTCGGGGTGGTGCTCACCCTCGGCGGCCTGCGCTACGGCACCGTCGAGACCGAGATCTACCTGCTGACCACGCAGTTCCTCGACCTGCAGGGTGCCGCGGTGCTCTCGGTGCTCCAGCTCGTCGCGGTCGTCGTGCTGCTGACGCTGGCGGCCCGCACCCGCCGCTCCCGCGAGCAGAGCCTCAAACGGGTCGGCGCCCGCGCGGCCGCCCGCCGCCCCCGGCGGCACGACATACCCGCCCTGGTCATGACGGGTGTCGCGGTCGTCTTCGTGCTGCTGCCGGTCGGCACCCTCGTCGTCCGCTCGCTGCGGCGGGGCGGGGCCTGGACGCTGGCCAACTACCGCGCCCTCGCCGACCCCGACTCGACCCCGGTGCTGCGGGTCAGCGTGACCGAGGCGGTCGCCAACTCGCTGCGCGCCGCCGTCGACGCCACCGTGCTCGCGATGGTGCTCGGGGTGATCGTCGCCCTCGTCGTCTCCCGCCGGCCGCGCTCCCGCTGGTGGTCGGGAGTGGTCTCGACGCTGGACGGGGCGTTCATGCTGCCGCTGGGCATCTCGGCGGTGACCGTCGGCTTCGGCTTCCTCATCACCCTCGACCGGCCGCCGCTGGACCTGCGCTCCTCGCCGATCCTGGTGCCGATCGCGCAGGCGATGGTCGCGCTACCGCTCGTGGTGCGCACCCTCGCCCCGGTGCTGCGCTCGGTCGACCCCCGCCAGCGCGAGGCCGCCTCCGCCCTCGGCGCCGGCCCGTGGCGGGCGGCGTGGACCGCCGAGGCGCCGGTGCTGGCGCGGCCGCTGCTGGCCGCCACCGGCTTCGCCTTCGCGGTGGCGCTGGGCGAGTTCGGGGCGACCGCCTTCCTGGCCCGCCCCGACCGGCCCACCGTGCCGGTCGTGATCTACCAGCTCATCTCCCGCCCCGGTGCCGAGCACCTGGGCATGGCCCTCGCCGCCAGCGTCATCCTCGCGCTCGTGACCGTCACGGTCATGGGCGTCGTCGAACGCCTGCGCGTGGGCTCGGTCGGGACGTTCTGAGGAGGACCAGATGCTGCAACTGACGGACGTGACGGTGCGCTTCGGCGCCAAGACCGCGGTCGACCGCGTCTCGCTGACCCTGGAGGAGGGCTCGGTGCTCGCGGTGCTCGGGCCCTCCGGGTGCGGCAAGTCGACCCTGCTGCGCGCGATCGCCGGCCTCGAGCCGCTCGCCGCCGGCACCCTCACCTGGGGCGGGCGCGACCTCGCCGGCGTGCCCACCCACGAGCGCGGCTTCGCGCTGATGTTCCAGGACGGCCAGCTCTTCGCCCACGCGACGGTCGCCGACAACATCGCCTACCCGCTGCGCCTGCGCCGCGTCGGCCGGGCCGAGCGGGAGCGCCGGGTCGCCGAGCTGCTCGAGCTCGTCGGACTGCCCGGCTACGGCCCGCGCCGCACCCCCACCCTCTCCGGCGGCGAGCAGCAGCGCGTCGCGCTCGCCCGTTCGCTCGCGGCCGACCCCGCCCTGCTCCTGCTCGACGAGCCGCTCTCGGCGCTCGACCGCTCGCTGCGCGACCGGCTCGCCGGCGACCTGCGCGAGATCCTCGTCGAGACCGGCACCACCGCGGTCATGGTCACCCACGACCACGACGAGGCCTTCACCGTCGCCGACCGGATGGCGGTCATGCTCGACGGCCGCATCGCCCAGGAGGGCGACACCGCGCAGGTATGGCGTGCGCCGGTCTCCCGCGAGGTCGCCTCTTTCATCGGCTATGGCACGTTCCTCGAGGGGGCGTCGGCCGACCGGGTGATGTCGGCGGCGGGTGGGGCCGGGCCTCGCGACGGGACGGTGGCGCTGCGGCGCAGCGCCCTGCGGGTCGACCCCTCCGGTGCCCTCTCGGGGACGGTGTCGCGGGCCGTGACGACCTCCGACTCGGTGCTGCTGACGGTCGATGTCGACGGGGTCGGGCCGGTCGGTGCTCTCGGCGACGACCCGTCCCACGAGGCGGGGGAGCGGGTGCGGCTGAGCGCGGATGCGCGCGGCACGGCATACCTGCCGGTGTGAGGGCGGCCGCCCGGGCCCTTCCCAGCCCGGCCGAACCTCGCTAGGGTGCCGGTGGCCTGACCTGCGTCGATGGGGGCGCCGGGGCCGGGGGCGTCACCGTGGACGCCGCGGCGGGCCGACGCACCGAGCACAAGGGGTATGTCCGATGACCGAACCGACCACGCCGCAGTCGACTCCCGGCGATCCGACGCCGGGCTACGGCGCACCGACGCCGCCGCCTCCCAGCGGCTGGCAGCCGGCACCCGCACCGCCGACCGGCTCGCAGTTCTCCCCGGCGCCGGGCGTCGGCCGCCCCGCCGAGCTGATGGACCGCTTCCTGGCCCGACTCATCGATCACGTGATCATCGGCGCCGTCAACATGGTGCTGGTGACGACGATCATCATCGGGTCGGTCCTGGGCGGGGGCGGCGGCCTCTTCGGCAACGGGCTGACGTTCTTCCAGAGCCTGATCAGCGCGGTGCTCTCCGTCGCGATCTCGCTGGGCTACTTCGCCTATCTCGAGTCCACCCGCGGGCAGACCATCGGCAAGATGATCATGAAGCTGGAGACCCGCGACGCCGCCGGCGGTCGGCCCTCGATGGAGCAGGCCGTGAAGCGCAACGTCTACCTCGCCGCCAGCCTCATCTCGGTCGTGCCGTTCATCGGCCCGGTGATCGCCTCGCTGGCCCAGATCGCCGCGGTCGTCACGATCGCCCTCGGCATCAACTCCGACACCGCCGGCCGCAAGGGCTGGCACGACAATCTCGCCGGCACGCAGGTCGTCAAGGTCGGCTGACCGCACGTCCCGTGACAGAGGGTGACGGCCCGGGCCCGCGCGGCCCGGGCCGTCCGTGTGTCACAGATCCGGCTCCGCCGGTGTCTCCATGTCAGCGGGGTCGTCCGGCCCCGCCCGGCGAGAAGGAGAACCGACGATGACGACCACCACCGAGCGCCGTGCCGCGATCCGCGTGCCGGTCGAGGAGCCGCGGGGCGTCCTGGGCCGGTTGATGCGGTGGTACTCCCGCCGCACCTACGGCGACGTCCTCGACAACGGCCTGGTCCTGTGGCACCACAAGCGCGCGCTGGTCGCGACGCTGCTGCACGAGAAGCAGATCGAGCGTTTCGACGCGCTGCCGCCGGGGCTGCGCACGCTGGCCGAGCTGCGGGCGGCGACGCTCATCGGCTGCTCGTGGTGCGTCGACTTCGGCTCCTGGCTCGCGCACGGCCGCGGCCTCGACCTGGAGCACCTGCGCGAGGTGGTCCGCTGGGAGGAGTCGGACGTCTTCGACGAGACCGAGCGGCTGGTGCTGGAGTTCACCGACGCCGCGACGGCCACCCCGCCGAACGTCACCGACGAGCTCGTCGCACGGCTCACCGACGCCGTGGGCGTGTCTGGCGTCGTCGAACTTGCCAAGATGGTGGCCGTGGAGAACGAGCGCTCCCGCTTCAACCACGCCCTGGGCCTGACCAGCCAGGGCTTCTCCGACCGCTGCGAGCTGCCCGGTGACTGACCCCTGGGTCGAGCACCGCGACCTGCTCTTCACGGTGGCCTACGAGATGCTCGGCTCCGCCGCCGACGCCGAGGACGTCGTGCAGGAGACGTGGGTGCGCTGGCGGGAGGTGGACCGTGCCGAGGTGCGCGACCCGCGGGCCTACCTCGTGCGCATCACCACCCGCCTCGCGCTCAACCAGCTGCGCACCCTCGCGCGGCGCAGGGAGAGCTATGTCGGGCCGTGGCTGCCCGAGCCGCTCGTCACCACCCCCGACGTCGCCGAGGACGCCGAGCTCGCCGACGCGGTCTCGCTCGCGATGCTCTTCGTCCTCGACCGGCTCGCCCCGGTCGAGCGCGCGGTCTTCGTGCTGCGGGAGGTCTTCGGTCTGGAGTATGCCGAGATCGCGGCCGCCGTGGACCGCTCCCCGGAGGCGGTGCGTCAGGTGCTGATCCGGGCCCGGCGGCGGCTGCAGGAGGAGCGTCCGCCGCCGGCGGCTCGCGCTGCCGAGACCGCCGACGTGATGCGGCGCTTCCAGGCCGTGACCAGCGGGCGGGCCGAGCTGCAGGACCTGCTCGACGTCATCTCGCCCGACGTCGTGCTCCTCACCGACGGCGGCGGCGCGGTCAAGGCTGCGCTCCAGCCGATCCGCGGCATCGAGAAGGTGCTGCGCTTCCTCCAGGCCGTGACCCCCGACGACCCGACGATGGCCGGCGACCTGGTGCTCGTCAACGGGCTGCCGGGCCTGCTCGTCCGGCAGTCCGGCGAGGTGACGCTCACCGTCAGCGCACGGATCGAGGACGGCGTCGTCACCGAGCTCTACCTCGTGCGCAACCCCGCCAAGCTGGAGAGGGTGGGCGAGCCGGTGCGGCTGCGGCGGTGAGGGCTGGGCCTCAGGGCTTGAAGAGGTCCTTGCCGAACTTGGCCTTCGGGTAGCCGGCGACCACGCTCGAGCTGACGATCTTGTCGTGCAGCGCCTGCTTCTTCTGGGTCCAGAACGGGCACAGCACCGCGACGATGCCGAGCACGCCACCGGTGATGCCGAACATCATGAAGAGCACGAACGCCCGGAGCAGGCCCACCGGGCCGCCGAGGGTCGAGCCGTCGCTGTCGCGCACCACCCGCAGGCCCATGAGCGCCTTGCCCGGCGACTGGCCCTTGCTGCCGTTGAGCCAGGCGATCCAGGCCGTGGCGGCCAGGAAGACCAGGCCACCCAGGTCGTCGTCGATCCCCATGACGACCATCGCCGGGATGAACGCGATCAGCCAGTCGACGAAGGTCGCGGCCACGCGCTCGCCCCAGTCGGCGTAGCGGATCTGCGGGCTCAGGTTCGACGCCGGTGCCGGCGCGGGAGCGGGCTGCTCCTGCACCGGTTGCTGCACGGCATAGTGCGGCATGACGCCGTCCTGCGGACCCGGCTGCGCGGCGCCCGGAGGCGGCGGCACGTAGGACGGGATCGGCGACGCGGCCTGCCACGGCGGCGGCTCGGTCGGACCCGTCATCGGCGGCGGCTGCGCAGGGCGGCCCGAGGGCGCGCCGGAGTACGGGTCCTGCGGCGGGGGCCAGGTCATGACGACAGGCTAGCGGGGACCGGCGAGGCGCCGGTTGGCGCGCCCGCCGCGGCGGTCTCCCGCGATGAGGGAGCGTCCGGCGCCCTTCGCCGAGTAGGTGCTCAGGACGGTGCCGTCGTTGGACACCACCTTGACCGTGCCCCCCTCGGGCGAGCACAGTCGCCGCGCGTATCCCTCGGCACGCAGCCGGTCGCTGCGGAAGAGCAGCGCCAGCTCAGCCCCCACCTCGTGGACGTTCCAGCCGCCCGCGAAATCCTGCTGCACCACGAGATTTTTCATGGCATTCCTTCACCCGAGGACGCGGCCACCCCATGGTCGCGTCGAGGGCTGAAGTATGACACGGGCATGGCCATTCTTTTAGGGCATCTTTACGTTCTCTTTACACGCGTCCGGGGTATGTCAGCGTTGGTCTGACTGCAGCGACGGGGTTGGACGGGGTCGCCGGGCCATAGCGGAGGTCGGCTTTCCGCACTGTTGCTTGGGTGTGTGGTTGAACGTGACACGACCTGTCTGGTACTGCCAGGTGGAGGCAAGCAGCGCTTCACCCTTTCGAGCGTGGCGTCGCTGTGGCGGAGATCACGTCGGCGCGCCCGGTCGGCGGCAGCCGAGCGAGCGGTATGCAGTTGTGCGGGTCGACCTCCTTCAGCGGGTCGGAGCGAGCTCTGGGGGTGGACCGGACTCGCGCGGGACGGTGCGGTCGAGCACGGCATACCCGATGAGGCGCTGCCGTGCGCTGAACCGCGGGTGACATGTGGTGAGCACCATCCGCGCCTCTTCCGGCTCGACGCCGGGGGAGTCGGGGGTGGGTGCCAGAGGGGTGACGTCCTCGGGCACGGTGACGCGCGTCCCCTCGAACCGGTAGACGTGCCAGCCTTGCGCCGTCTCGACGACGACAGGCTCGCCGGGCTCGAGGTCGCCGAGCGCCCACAGCGGCCGGCCGTAGGTGGTGCGGTGGCCCGCCACGGCGTAGTTGCCGACCTCGCCCGGGGCGCCCGAGCCGGGATAGCGGCCCAGCACGCCCTGGTCGAGCACGTCGGCACCCACGCCCTCGAGGACGGGCAACTCCTCACCGATCGTGGGCAGGTGGACGATCGCCGGCCCAGGATCTGGCGCCGCCGCCTGCTCGGGAGCGGGTATGCCGTCGCCCGCCGCGGTGGGCGCGTCACCCGGTGCGGTGAGCACCTGGGCGCTGGCCGGCGTCGCCTCGAACTCGGCGCGCGCGGCCGAGACGAGCTGCTCGCCGTGCTCGGCGGCGCGGACGTCGGCCCACCACAGCTGGTAGGTCAGGACGCCGGCGCCGACCAGGCCTGCGGCCAGGGCGAGCCCGCCCAGGGCGCGGAGCAGGAGCGTGCGCATCGGAGCCTCCTCGGGGCTTTGCCCCGGCGCCGGCGAGGTGCCGGCGCCGGGGCGGATGGTGCCGATCAGACCTGGGTGCGGCGTGCGGTCCGCAGCAGCAGACCACCCAGCGCCACCAGGCCGAACGCCAGCAGCGCCAGCGGCATCTGCTCCGAGCCGGTCATGGCGAGCCGCTCGACGGGCGGGCCGGCGTAGCGGGCGTCGCGGTCGCCGGTGTCGGTGCCGTTGCCGTTGCCGGCGCCGTTGTCGGTGCCGGGGGTGCCGTTGTCACCGGGGGTGCCGGGCGTGCCGGGGGTGCCGGGGGTGCCGGGCTCACCAGGAGTGCCGGGGTCACCGGGCTCACCGGGCTCACCAGGAGTGCCCGGGTCACCGGGCTCGCCGGGGTCGCCGGGGTCGCCGGGGTCGCCCGGGTCACCAGGGTCGCCGGGGTCGCCCGGGTCACCCGGGTCGCCCGGGTCGCCGGGGTCGCCCGGGTCACCCGGGTCGCCCGGGTCGCCGGGGTCGCCCGGGTCTCCGGGGACGGCGACGGTGCACTCCGTGTCGGAGCCGCGGCCGATGATCACGAGGTTGTTGCACGAGACGTCGACCGGGACGGTGACCGGCAGCGTGACGACCACGTCGCCGATGATGTCGCCGATCAGGCCGCCGCCGTTGCCGCCGCCGGCGCTGACGTCACCCGGGACGGCCGAGCTCGAGTCGTCACCGGAGCACTCCGTGCTCGAGCCCTGACCGATGAGGGTGAGGTTGTTGCAGGTCACGTCCACCGGGACGTTGACCGGCACGGTGGCCACGACGTCGCCGACGATGTCACCGACGAGGCCGTTGCCGCCCTCGGTGCCGTTGTCGCCGCCGGTGGTGGTGTCACCGGTGCCGGCGGTGTTGGTGTCGTCGCCGGAGCAGCTCACGCTCGAGCCCTGTCCGAGGACGTTGACGTTGTTGCACGACAGGTCGACGGGGACGTTGACCGGCACGGTGGCGACCACGTCGCCGACGATGTCACCGACGAGGCCGTTGCCGCCCTCGGTGCCGTTGTCGCCGCCGGTGGTGGTGCCGCCGGTGCCGGCGGTGCTGGTGTCGTCGCCGGAGCAGCTCACGCCCGCGCCCTGTCCGAGGACGTTGACGTTGTTGCAGGACAGGTCGACGGGGACGTTGACCGGCACGTTGGCGACCACGTCACCGACGATGTCACCGACCAGCCCGTCACCCACCACGTCGTCGACGATGCCGCCGGTCGTGGTGCCGCCGGTGCCGGCGGAGCTGGTGTCGTCGCCCGTGCAGCTGACGCCCGCGCCCTGTCCGAGGACGTTGACGTTGTTGCAGGACAGGTCGACCGGGACGTTGACCGGCACGTTGGCGACCACGTCACCGACGATGTCGCCGACGAGGCCGTCACCCACCACGTCGCCGACGATGCCGCCGACCAGGCCGTCGTCCCCGACGACGCCGTCGACGATGCCGCCGACCAGACCGTCGCCGACCAGGTTGCCGGTCGGGTAACCGCCGGGTCGGGCGGCGGGCTCGACCGCCTCGAGCGTGGCTTCGGCGGCCTCGGACGGGGCCTCGACCACGTCCACAGGGGCCGCGGTCGGTGCCTCGGCGGCGGGTGCCTCAGCGGGGGCCTCGGGTGCCGGCGGGGGCGCCTGGGTCGCGACCTCGCCGGTGGTCGCCGTCGACGTGTCGTCCCCGCCGCAGGTTACGGCGTGGCCGCGCCCGATGATGCTGAGGTTGTTGCACGACAGGTCGATGGACAGGTCGACCGGCACCGTGGCCACGACGTCCTCGACGACGACGCCGACGATCGTGCCGCCGCTGCCGTCCGACGACCCCGTCGTGGTGTCTCCGGTGCTGGTCCCGCTGGTGCCGTCCCCGGTGCAGGACGTGCCCGTCCCTGTCCCGAGGATCGAGATGTTGTTGCACGACAGGTCGACCCCCAGCTGGGCGGGGACGTCGACCACGATGTCGTTGACGAGGTCGCCGACCAGACCCTGGGTCTGCATCGTGTCCTCCGTGGCCTGCGCGGCGGTGCTGCCGATCAGCGCGAGGCCACCGGTCGCGAGCGCCAGTGTGAGCGCACGCCGGAATGGGTGTTGCATGGCTTTCTCCTTGCTTGACGGATGGGGGCGCACGAGTGCGCCGAGGGACGTGCCGGCGTCAGGGCCGGCCGTCCTCCGTCAGGCAGGAGAGGTGGGGATGTCGCGATAGGGATCGCGCGGGGGCGACGTGTCGCCGTGGTGCACCGCGATGCCCGCCGTGGAAGGCGTCATCGCGAAGAGGTCTGCCGCGTCGCCGTCGAGGGCCGGACGGGCGGAGCTGCCGCCGCTGGCCGAGGACGACGCGGTCGAGGTGGCCGGCAGCTCGATGGGCGCCTGGCCCTGGCCGCGGTCGGCGGGGACGACGCGACGGTCGGCGTCGGGGTCGGAGTCCGTGGGTGAGCCGGCGGTGCCGAGGTCGGCGACGCTCAGGTCGGCGAGCCCGGCCGCGGCCGCGGTGAGGGCGGACGGGGTCGCCCAGACACCGAACCCGGCGGGCTCGCTGCTGGTCGGGATGTCGACCGTCTCGTGGACCGCGCGAGCGGCAGCCAGGTCGAGGGTCGTGCCCTCGGTGCCGGCCTCGATCGAGCCTGACTGCGGCTCGGGAGCGGCAGGGCTCTCGGAGGTGCCCGGTGCGGCGACCGGCTCGGTCGGCGACCCCGGCGACTGCGCCGGGTCGGAGCCGTCGACCGGCTCGTCCTCGACCGGCGGGGCCGGGTGCTCTCCGCCGGGCCGCGGGTCGGGGATGGTCTGCGAGGGCGGTTGGATGCCGGGGCCCGAGCCGGAGCCACCACCGGGGACCACGACGTCCTCGACCACGTCAACCACGTCGTCGACCGGACCGAGGTCGTCGGTGAGGTCCACGACGGGCTCGAGGGTCTCGAGGACCGGCGCGGTGATCGGGGTCAGCGGCTCCAGGATCGGGTCGGTGACCGGCCGGGTCACGTCGACGACGTCGCCGACGGTGCCCAGCACGGGGGTGGTGACCGGAGCGAGCACCGGGTCGAGCGCCCCGGTCACGGGCTCGAGGGCCCCGACCGCCGGCTGGGCGATGCCGGCGACCGGCTCGACGACCGCACCACCCACCTCGCCCACGACGCCGGTGACCGGGTCGAGGACCGGTGACAGCGAGCCGGTGACGCCGCCGACCACGCCCGTGACCGGGTCGAGGACCGGCGACAGCGACCCCGTCAGCTCGCCCACCGGGGCGAGGAGGGGGTCGGTGAGGTCGCTCAGGCCGTCGGTGATCGAGCCGAGCCCGTCCGTGACGGGAGCGAGCCCGTCGGTGACGGAGCCCACGGTCGAGCCGAGCGTCGAGGTGAGGGAGCCGAGCGGAGAAGTGGTCGATCCGTCGTCGGCGGAGGCGGCTCCGGCGGTCAGCGCGACGCCGGCGAGGCCGAGCCCCGCGGCCGCCACGACCCGACGGCAGGCTCGGGAGAGCGATGCTGGTCGTAGCCAGGTCATCTGCCCTCCCCTCGCGCCGGCGGAACCGTCGTTGTCCCCACCATAGACAGGCTTCGGCCGGTCGCGCAGAGACTTTGCCAAGTCTTTACGCAGGTCAGGGGGCTGAGGGGAAGGCCGGCCCCACCGCATACCCGAGGGTGCGGGTGGAGCAGGACGGCGCAGATCCGTCCCGTGGACACGCCCGACGGGAGCGGCCTGAGCGCGCACGTGCGCGCTGGAGCCGGTCAGGTCGGGCGTGTCGTCGGCACCAAGAGGGACCAGGGGGCGGGGCCGGGCCGGAGCGACCCGACCCGCCGCTCCTCGACCAGCCCTAGTTGGCCGGGTTGCCGCCCTCGGCCGGGGCGATCGGGCTGGCGCAGTAGAAGAACGGCTGGCCGTCCGCGGCGTGATAGCTCGCGAGCTCGCCGTCGACCTCCAGCACCAGCTGGAGGCCGGGGACGAGGGCCTGGGTGTACATCATCCCGGGCTCGGGGCAGCCGATGCTGCCGTCGGACCAGGTGACCTCGGCGAAGCCGGCGATCGTGACGTCCTCGACCGCGACGTCCCGGCGCTTGGCGTAGTCCTCGACCGCCGCGACGACCTCCGGGCGGGAGGTGACGGACTCGGGGACCGGACCGGTCGGCAGCGCGCCGGCGTCGGGGTTGTCGGGCTCGATGGGGCTGGGCTTCATCGTGTCCTCCTCGGAGGGGGAGCTGGTCGTCGCGTCGTCGGAGGGGCTCGCGCTCGGAGTCCCCCCGGGAGTCGTGTCGTCGGTCGCCTGCCCGCACGCGCCGAGCGCGAACGTGACTGCTGCGGCGAGCGCCACCAGGCGCTGTCGCTGGGTCAGCATGGATCCTCCTCGGATGGGCCTGCAAGTGTAGGTCCGACGGAGGCAGGACGGATCGAGTTCCGAATGATCTCGTGGTAGGAACGGGGCCGCCGCCCTGCCGAGATCCTTCGGCAGGGGGCGGGGCGTCAGGTCCCCTGAACCTGCGCGCCCCACCCACTGCGCCCCATACATCCGCCCGAGTGAAGTTCAGTCTCAAGGGCGGATCTGCCGGGTGTCCCTTCCCAGCAGCGTCAGGTGTCCCGTCCTGACATATACGTAGACGTCGCAGCTCGGCTTTTTGTTGCCTGTCTCATCTGTGATCTGTGTCACATCTGGGAAGGCGCTGCTCAGGGTTGCCGAGACAGGCGTCGGAAGAGGGGCCAAGGACGGTGCGGATCCGGGGAAGGTGACCCCCTGCGGGCGCCGTTGCCCAGGCCAGGGAGCCGCCCTCATCCTGCAACCTGTGACCACCCTGGGAAAAGGGTCTTGAACGAATCGTTATGGACGAGGGCGGACCGTGAGCGACTGCTCGACCGTGCCCACGGGGCCCTCGACGTCGTGCACCGCCGAGGACGACTGGCCGATGCCGGTCGGCCCCCAGGAGACCTGGGTGTCGAAGCCCGCCCACGGCCCGGTCGGGGCGCGGTGCAGGTGCAGGGTGAGGTCCACGTTGGGGAAGAGCCACTCGCTCGGCGACTGCCGGCCGACGATGCCGTTGGCCACGTCGAGCAGGCCGCACCAGCGGGCCAGGTCGGTGCTCTCCTCGCCCGCGACGAGCGGCCGTCCCGAGCGTACCCACACCTGGCCGCGGCCCGGACGCAGGTGCCCGGGCTCGGCGCGGAACTCCAGGGTCTGCAGGAAGTTGCCGCCCCAGTGGTCCATGCCGTCCCACACCGGCACCGACTCGGGGTCGGGCAGGAGCGGGGCCTCGGCCACGGCGACCGAGCTGGTGTCGGTGCGCGTCAGTCGCCAGGCGCTGAGCCGCACGACGTCGCGGCCGCCGGCGCTCGCCACCGCCTCTACGAGCTCGATGGTCCGCCCCGGCCGGATGGTCGTCGTGCGGATCGTCGTCTCGGACAGGTGGATGACGCCGAGGATGTCGAAGGTCAGGCGGGCCCACTGCAGGTCCGGGCGCGGGTCGTGGCGCTCGAGGGCGTGCACGAGGAGGCCGGTGATCGCCGCCATGTGCTGCTCGTGCTCGCTCCACGCGCCCTGGGTGTGGCGGGTCGGCTGGTAGCGGCCGTCGCCGAGCGCGACGTAGTAGTGGTCCTCGTCGGTGGGCATGGTCGCGAGTCTAGGTGGGGGCAGATCTCATCCCTGGGGGCGTGCTCTCCGCCGCGCGAACTCATCCCTTCGGGTGTGCCGCCACCCTGCGTCGTCCTGTCACGATGGAGGGCGCAGATGGGCAACGGCGCGCCCTCGCGCGAACACGACGACGGCGCCCGAGCTGAGCAGCGTGGCAGTCGGGGGACTTCACTGACAAGGGCCCGTCGACGACGGTCGTGCGGGGGCACGCCGCTGCTTCCTCGAGGAGGCCGGATCTGTGGTGTCTCGGCGCGTGTCGGCCCCGCGCGTGTTCAATGGAGCCATGACCGCCGCTCCCGCCGACGCCGCCGCCTGGTCCCGCGTCGCCCGCACGGTCGTCCGCACGCCCTACCCGTGGTCGCCGGGCCACACCGTGCTCGGCCCCGACGACGGCTCGCTCGTGCCCGAGGAGCTGCACCCGGCCTTCTGGGGCAGCCTCGACTGGCACTCCTGCGTGCACATGCAGTGGTCCCTCGTCGTCCTGCTCACCCGCCACGGCGACGCGCTGCCCGAGGACGAGCGGGCCGCGGTCGTCGAGCTGCTCTCCGAGCGGCTCCGGCCGGAGCACGTGGCGGTCGAGGTCGCCTACCTGCGCGAGCGGCCCTCCTTCGAACGCCCCTACGGCTGGGCCTGGGCCGCCCAGCTCGCCGCCGCCCTGGCCGGGGCCGCGGACGGTGCGGCACCGCATAACCCGGTCCGGGCGTGGGCCGAGGCGGTCGCGCCGCTGGGCGAGACCGTCCTCGACCTGGTGCTCGGCTGGCTGCCCCGGCAGACCTATCCCGTGCGCCACGGCAAGCACCAGAACGACGCCTTCGCCCTCACCCTCCTGCTCGACGCCGCCGAGCGGCTCGGGCGCGACGACGTGGCCGCGGCCTGCCGCACCCGCGCGATCGACTGGTTCGGCACCGACGGCGAGGCGCCCACCGGCTGGGAGCCCGGCGGCACCGACTTCCTCTCGCCCGCCCTCACCGAGGCCGTGCTCCTCTCGCGCGTCCTCGGCCCCGGGGCGTATGCCGTGTGGCTGGACCGCTTCCTCCCCGGCCTGGGCGAGGGGCGGCACGAGCACCTGCTCGCCGTCCCGGACGTCGTCGACCCGACCGACGGGCAGTACGCCCACCTGCTCGGCCTGGCGCTGAGCCGGGCCTGGCAGCTGCGCGAGCTGGCTCGGTCCCTGCCGCACGTGGCCGACCGGCTCCGTGCGGCCGCCGACGAGCAGGAGGCGGCCGTGCTGCGCCAGATCACCGAGGGCAACTTCATGGCGACCCACTGGCTGGTGTCGTTCGCGCTGCTCGCGCACGGCGTGCTGGAGGTCGGCGATGGTCCTGACCGCTGACGACGAGGAGACCGGCGGCCGGCACCGGGACGAGCCCCGCCCGGAGGCGAGCGAGGACGGACGGCGCTCGCGGCCGCCGCGGACGCTGTCGGTCCGCCAGCGGCTGCTCGCGATGATCGTCGCGGTGATGACGGTGGGGCTGACCCTGACGGGTGTCATCAGCTACGGCCTCGCCTACCGGGCGGTGCACGAACGGGTCGACGACGAGCTGACCCAGGAGGTCAGCGAGCTGCGCAAGCTGGCGCAGGCCGGGCCGCTGCAGGACGGACAGCCCTACACCGACGCCGAGGAGCTCTTCTTCGCCTTCCTCACCTCGACCGTCGCCAGCCAGGACGAGGCGATGGCCGGGATCGTCGACGGCACGATGGGCTACCTGACCGGTGGTGACCGCAGCTTCGAGATCGACCATCCCGACGTCCAGCGGGCGGTCGCCGAGCTGCCGGTGCCAGACGGCCGGGCGGTGGCCACCGAGCTGCGCACGCAGGGCACGGTGCTCCGGCTCATGGTCACCGACGTGCAGCTGCCGGGCGACGACCGGGACACCAAGTTCGTCGTCGCCCTCGACCTCGGCAGCCAGGTCGTCGAGGTGCGCAACCGGGCGCTGACCTACGTCGGCCTCTCGGTGCTCGTGCTCGCCGCGGTCGCGGCCTTCTCCCACCTCCTGCTCGGTCGGCTGCTGCGCCCGCTGACCGAGCTGCGCGAGGCGACGGCGCTCACCTCGACCGACGACCTGTCCCGGCGGGTCGAGGTGGACGCGCCCGACAACGAGGTGGGCGAGCTCGCGGTGCACTTCAACTCGATGCTCGACCGCATCGAGGCGGGCGTGCGCGAGCAGCGGCAGTTCCTCGACGACGCCGCCCACGAGCTGCGCACGCCCCTGACGATCGTGCGCGGCAACGCCGAGCTGCTCCGCGCCGACGACCCGGCCGACGTCGAGTCGTCGCGGGCGCTCATCCTCGACGAGGTCGACCGGATGCAGCGGCTGGTCGACGACCTGCTCATGCTCGCGCGCTCGCAGCGGCCCGACTTCTACCAGCCCGCCCGCACCGACGTCACCGAGCTGGCCCTGGAGGCGATGGAGCGCATCACCTCGCTGGGTCACCGTGCCTGGCGGCTGCACGCCGGGGCCGAGGGCACCGCCGAGCTGGACCGGCAGCGGATCCTCCAGGCGATCGTCCAGCTGGCGGCCAACGCGGTGAAGTTCAGCGACCGGGGCTCGGCGGTGGAGCTGTCGACGACGTGGGTCGCCGGGGACGCCCCGGAGGCGGCGCGCGCCGTCGAGGCGGGGGCCGACCCGGCCCCGCGCTACCTCGTGCTGGCGCTCGCCGACAAGGGGATCGGCATACCCGAGGGCCAGCGGGGGCGGATCTTCGACCGCTTCGGGCGGGCCGACAACATCGGCACCGCCGAGGGGTCCGGCCTGGGGCTGCCCATCGTCAAGGCGATCGCCGACTCGCACGCCGGCGCCGTGCTGCTCGACTCCGAGGAGGGCGAGGGGTCGACCTTCGCGCTGTGGATCCCGGTGGCCGAGGACGCCTGAGGGACCCTCCGCCCGTCGACCGGAGGCATCCGCCACACTCCGGGTATGACGTCCTGGTTCGCCAACCCCGCGGCCCGGCGGTGGTCCGTGGTGGGGGAGGCCCCCGCCGTGCGCGACTTCCACCGCACGCTGCCCGGCTACGCCCCCACGCCCCTGGTCGACCTGCCCGCGCTCGCCGAGGAGCTCGGCGTCGGTCGGGTGCTCGTCAAGGACGAGTCGTCACGGCTCGGGCTGCCGGCCTTCAAGATCCTCGGCGCCTCGTGGGCGTGCCGGCGCGTGCTCGACCGGCAGCCGGGCGCGGTCCTCGTCACGGCCACCGACGGCAACCACGGCCGGGCGGTCGCGCGGGTGGCGAAGCAGCTCGGCACGACGGCCACGGTCTTCGTGCCCCGCGTCATGCCGGAGAGCACGGCCGGCCTCATCGCCTCCGAGGGTGCGGAGGTCGTGCGGGTCGACGGCGACTACGACGACGCGGTGCGGGCCGCGGCGGCGCACGCAGAGGCCGACCCGGGACGCGCGCTGGTGCAGGACACCGCCTGGGAGGGCTACGAGCAGGTGCCGCAGGACATCGTCGACGGCTACGCCACCCTGCTGGCCGAGGTCGACGAGGAGCTCGGGCGACAGCCCGACCTGGTGGCCGTCCCCGTCGGCGTCGGGTCGCTGGCGCAGGCGGTCGTCGCGCACTACCGCCGGGGGAGCGACGACTCCACCGACCACAACGAGGCCGACCACCCGACCCGGGTCCTCTCCGTCGAGCCGGACACGGCCGCCTGCCTGCTGGCGAGCCTCGCGGCCGGCTCCCCGGTCGCGGTCCCGACCGGTGCCACCGTGATGGCGGGGCTCAACTGCGGCACGGTCTCCTCGCTCGCCTGGCCGGTGCTCTCCGCCGGCTGCGACGCCGCCGTCGCCGTGACCGACGACGAGGCGCTCGCCGCCTCCCGCGACCTCGAGGGGCTCGGCGTCTCCTCCGGCCCGTGCGGCGCCGCGACCCTCGCCGGCGTCCGCGCCGCCCTGTCCGACCCCGCCCGGTGCGCCGACCTCGCGCTGCCGGCCGACGCCGTCCTCGTCCTCCTCTCCACCGAAGGGCTCGACTCCGCATGACCGCCGACCTGTCCGCCCGGCTGCGCGCATGGCGCCACCACCTGCACCGCCACCCCGAGACCGCCTTCGCCGAGCACGCCACGGCCGACTACCTGGCCGGCGAGCTGGAGGCGCTCGGCTTCGACGTCGCCCGGGGCCTCGGCGGCACCGGTCTCGTCGCCTCCCTCACCCGCGGGACCGGCGACCGCGCCGTCGGGCTGCGCACCGACCTGGACGGGCTGCCGATCACCGAGGTGCCCGGACGCGAGCACGGCTCGGTCAACCGCGGCGCCATGCACGCCTGCGGCCACGACGGGCACATGGCGATGGCCCTCGGGGCCGCCGCCGTGCTCGCCGAGGAGGGCGGCTTCGACGGCACCGTCCGGATCGTCGGCCAGCCGGCCGAGGAGCCCGGTCGCGGCGCGCAGGCGATGCTCGACGACGGGCTGCTCGAGCGCTTCCCGCTCGACGTCCTCTACGGCCTGCACAACCTGCCCGGCCTGCCCGCCGGGCACCTGCACGTGCGGCCCGGCGGGATCATGGCCAGCGAGGACAACTTCACGATCGTCGTGCACGGCCGCGGCGGGCACGCCGCCCGGCCCGAGGCGGTCGTCGACCCGCTCGTCGCCGGGGCCGAGATCGTCCTGGCGCTCCAGACCGTCGTCGCCCGCAACGTCGACCCGGTCCGCCCGGCCGTCGTCTCGTGCACCGGCTTCGAGACCGACGGGGCGCGCAACGCCATACCCTCCACGGTGCGGATCACCGGCGACACCCGCAGCTTCGACCCGCAGGTGCAGGAGCTGCTCGAGCGCCGGATCCGCGAGATCGCGACCGGGGTCGCGGCGGCGCACGGGGCGACGGCGGAGGTGACCTACACGCACGAGTTCGCGCCCACGGTCAACGACCCCGAGGTGACGGCGCGGGCCGTCGCGGCCGCGACCGCCGCGCTGGGCGCCGACCGCGTCGTGGGCGACTGCGACCCGATCCTGCCGAGCGAGGACTTCGGTGTGTTCGCCCGGCACGTGCCCGCGTGCTTCGCCCTCCTCGGCAACGGCACCGAGCCCGGCCGCGGCGGCACGCCGCTGCACAGCGCCGACTACGACCTCAACGACGAGATCCTCCCCGCCGGGGTGGCCTTCTACGTCGCGGCGGTGCGGGCGGAGCTGCCTGCGGGCTAGACCTCAGCCGCGCGGGCGGCCCAGGATCCAGTAGGCGCAGAAGTAGACCGACGTCTTGGCCACGCCACGGTCGCGCACGAGGTGGCGGCGCACCTGCGCGGCCAGCTCCTGCTCGCCCGAGACCCAGCCGTAGTCAGGCTGCGGCAGGTCGGCCGCGCGGACCGCCTCGACCAGGGCCTCGCCCGGACGGCGCTCGCCGCGGTGCACCACGGTCAGCGTGCCGAGCTCGGGCTCGGGCAGGTCGGGCACCGCGCCGGGCGCGGTCTCGAGCAGCACGTGCAGCTCGGTGCCGGTGCCGCGGGCGCCCTCGACGATCTGCACGATCGAGGGGTATGCCGTCTCGTCGCCGGCGATCACCTGCACCCGGGCGTCGGCCGGCGGGTGGTAGCAGGTGGTGCCGGTCTGCACGGCCAGCTCGTCGCCGGGGGCCGCGTCGCGCACCCAGCGCCCGCCGGGGCCCTCCTCGACCTCGCCCTCGGGGTGCAGCACGACCTCGACGTCCAGCTCGGCGAGCTCGGGGCGCCAGGCGCGGACGGTGTACCACCGCACGTCGGGGCGGGTCTCCTCCGGCATCTCGCCGATGACCGGGCGGGGGTTGGGCCCGCTGATGCCCGAGAGGTCCGGCAGCGTCGTGCCCGGGCGGGGCATGACGAGACCGACGTACTCGTCCGGGCCGAGCGGGGCATACCAGCCGGCCAGCCCGGGGGCGTGCACGGTGAGGCGGCGCAGCTGCGGCGCGACCCACTCGACGCGCAGCACGGTGGCGGGCACGCAGGCGTGCTCGGAGCGCTCCAGGGGCATCGCCATCGTGCGGGCGTAGACCTCGGAGGCCACGCGCTCGGCCACCTGGCGGGCACCGCGGGTCAGGGTGTCGGTCAGGGGTGCGTTCATCGCAGGACCTCCAGCTCGGGAGCGATCTCGGGGGCGATCCGCGGCGTGCCCGCGGTGCCCAGGACGTGCCCGACCGGACGGTGCCGGCCGAGCGGGATGACGGACAGGTCGCCGGTGGCCTCCTGCCACAGGACCCGGCAGGTGATGCCGAAGACGTCGCAGACGGTCTCGGCGGTGACGACCTCGCGGGGCGCGCCCTGGGCGATGACCCGGCCGCCGCGCATCGCGACGAGGTGGTCGGCGTAGCGGGCGGCCATCGCCAGGTCGTGCAGCACCATGACGACGGTGGTGCCGCGGTCGACGGACAGGTCGCGCGCCAGGTCGAGGACCTCCACCTGGTGGGCGATGTCGAGGAAGCTCGTCGGCTCGTCGAGGAGCAGCAGGTCGGTGCGCTGGGCCAGGACCATCGCGATCCACACCCGCTGGCGCTGGCCGCCGGAGAGCTCGGCGACCTCGCGGCTGACGAGGTGGGTGGTGCCGGTCAGGTCCAGCGCCTCGGCGACGACCTCGTCGTCCTCCCGCGTCCACTGGCGCAGCAGGCCGTGGTGGGGGTGGCGGCCGCGGGCGACCAGCTCGCCGACGGTGATGCCCTCGGGCACGACGGGGCTCTGCGGCAGCAGCGCCATCGCCCGGGCGACCTGCTTGGTCGGCATCCGGTGCACGTCCTGGTCGCCGAGCAGGACCCGGCCGTCCTTGGGCCTCAGCAGCCGCGAGAGCCCGCGCAGCAGCGTCGACTTGCCGCAGCCGTTGGGACCGACGATCGCGGTCACCTTGCCCGAGGGGATCTCGAGGTCGAGGTCGGAGACGATGGTCCGCTCGCCGTAGCCGAGGGTGAGGCGTTCGGCGCGGAGCACGGGGGAGCTCATCAGGCAGACCTTTCGCGGGTGAGGAGCCAGAGGAGGAAGGGGGCGCCGATGAGGCCGGTGACGACCCCGACCGGCAGGTTCACGTCGGGGAGGGCGTAGGCACCGGCGAAGTCGGCGAGCACCACGATGACCGCGCCGACGAGCGCGGCGGTGCCGATCGAGGCGCGGCCGCCGAGCAGCCGCCGGGCGATCGGCCCGGAGAGGAAGGCGACGAACGAGATCGGCCCGCAGACCGAGGTGGTCGCCGCCACGAGCAGCACGACGAGGAGCAGGGCGCGGGCACGGACCGCGCGGGGCGGGGCCCCGACGCCGGCGGCCAGGTCGTCGCCGAGCTCGACGAGGTGCAGCTCGCGCGCCGCGCCCAGCAGCAGCGGCAGCGCCAGCGCGACGACGACGAGCAGCAGGCTGATCTGGCGCCAGGTGACCGAGGCGAGGCTGCCCGTCAGCCAGACCATCGCCTCGTGCGCCCGGTAGACGTCGGCCCGCAGCAGGATCCAGTGCACGACGGAGGTGAGCATCGCCGAGAGCGCGATGCCGACGAGGATCATCCGGGTCGGGCCGGCGCCGGGGTTCGAGCCCGACAGCGTGAGCAGCGCGACCGCGACGAGGCCGGCGCCGACGAGGGCCGCCAGGGTGACCGCGGGGCCGGAGCCGTCGAGCGCCACGAGCGTGAAGACCGCGGCGGCGCTGGCGCCCATCGTCAGCCCGAGCACGTCGGGGCTGGCCAGCGGGTTGCGGGCCATGAGCTGGAAGGTCGCGCCGCTGCTGCCCAGGGCCAGCCCGGCCAGGGTGCCGACGACCGCGCGGGGGAGCTTGGAGTCCATCAGGATGAACTCCGCGCCACCGGAGACGTCGCCGGTGCCCAGGACGATCCGGAAGAAGTCGGGGACGGTGATCGTGTAGTCGCCCAGGAGGGTGCGGACGACCATCGCGAGCAGCCAGGCGACGATCAGCCCGGCCACCACGAGGTGGGTGCGGCGCCGCGCGTGGTGGCGGGCGCGCCGGACCGTGTCCGCGCGGTCGGCCAGGTCGGGCGCGGCGACGCCCTCGAGGGCGGGGTCGGGTGCGCCGGAGCCCGAGCCCGGGCCACCGGCGCCCGGACCGCTCACGCGGGTGTCGACGCTCATCGCACGGCCGTCCTGCGCACGAGCCAGATGAGGCCGGGGGCGCCCAGCACGGCGGTCATGATGCCGACCTGCACCTCCGAGGGCGGCATGACGACGCGCCCCAGGGTGTCGGTGAGCATGACCAGCACGGGCCCGACGAGGGCGCTGCCGAGCAGGATGCGGCGGTAGTCCGGACCGGTGACCAGACGCACCAGGTGCGGCACGACCAGGCCGACGAAGCCGACCGGGCCCGCCAGGGCGACGGCGGAGGCGGCTAGCCCGACGGCCCCGAGGGCGACGACGCCGCGCGCCAGGTGGACGCGCTGGCCGAGCGCCCGCTCGAGGTCGTCGCCGAGGGCGGTGGCGTTGAGGATCGGGCCGGCGAACGCCACGATCACCAGCGAGACGACCAGCAGCGGCGCCACGTCGAGCACGAGCGAGGCGGAGCGCCCGGCGACGCTGCCGACCTGCCAGAAGCGGAAGGTGTCGAGCGCGCCCCGGTCACTGACGAGCACTCCGGCCGTGACGCTCACGGCTCCTGCCGTCAGCGCGGCTCCCGCGAGCGCCATGGTCAGCGGGGCGGCGCCGCCCGGCGCGGCGGCGGCCACGGCATACACGATCACGGCGGCGGCGATGCCGCCCAGCAGCGCGAGCCAGACGAAGGTGCCGGCCGAGCCGATGCCCAGCAGCTGGATGCCGAGGACCACCGCGAGGGCGGCGCCGGCGTTGACGCCGATGATGCCGGGGTCGGCGAGGGGGTTGCGGGTCAGGCCCTGCATGGCCGCACCCGAGAGCGCGACCGCCATCCCGACCACCGCGCCGATGATCGTGCGGTCGATGCGGGCGGCGACCACGGCCGCGGCCGGGTGGTCCCCGTCGCCGAGCACCGCCTGCAGCCCGGCCAGCACGTCGGCGGGGGAGAGGGTGCGCGAGCCGACCGCGATCGACACCGCGGCGGCGAGCAGCACGGCGCCGACCCCGAGGGTCAGCGGCCCCCAGGTGCGGCGGCGGCTGACGATCGCGCTGCGCCGGCCCGACCGCCCCGGACCGGTGGTCCGGGCCGGGGCAGGCCCCGCCGCCGGCGCGTCGGGAGACACGTCGGCGGCGGTGGTCAGGTCGGGCGCGATGAGCGGGCCTCGACTCAGCGCGGGCTGGCCTCGGCGGCCTTCGCGGCGGCCTCGGCGACGTCGGGGATGAAGGTCTCGAGCGCGACCGGGATCGACAGCGGGGTCGGCGAGCTCATGCCGAGCGCGGCCTGCTGGTCGGCGGAGGCGACGTAGGCGCCGTTGGCCATCGCCGGGATCTGCGACAGCAGCGGGTCGGCGAGCACCTGCTCGGCGCCGAACTCGCCGTCGACGTAGAAGACGAAGACGTCGGCGTCGAGGGTGTCGGCCTGCTCGGCGGAGAGGTTGGCGCTGAAGGTGCCGGCGGTGCTCAGCTCCTCGACGACCGGGGAGTTGACCATGCCGAGCTCGGTGAGGAACTGCGGGCGCAGGTCGGTGACGGTGTAGAGACCGATCGTGGAGGTGTCGGTCGGGGTGAACCAGCCCCACGCGAAGGACGTGCCCTCGAGCTGGGGGTACTTCTCCTGGGTCGCCTCGAAGGCCGCCTCGGTGTCGGCGATGGCCTGCTCGGCCTGGTCGGGGCGGCCGATGGCCTGGCCGACGAGCTCGACCGACTCGCGCCACGGGGTGCTCCACGGCTGCTCGGGGTAGGCCACGGTCGGCGCGATCTTGGAGAGCCGGTCGTAGTCCTCCTGGCTCATGCCGGAGTTGCTGCCGATGATGAGGTCGGGCTCGAGCGCCGCGATCTCGTCGACGGGGATGCCGTCGGAGTCGTCGTAGCGGGTGATGTCGGCCGGGTCGGCGCCCAGCTCGGTGACGGCCTCGTCGAACCAGTCGGTCGAGCCGGCGTCGTTGCCGCCCCAGTTGATCTTCACGGCGGCGATCGGCACCTCGCCGAGGGCGGCCATGATCTCGTGGTCGGTCCAGCCGACCGTCACCACGCGCTGCGGGTCGGACTCGATGGTGGTCTCGCCGAAGGCGTGCTCGACGGTCGTCGGGAAGGTGCCGGTGTCACCGTCGGCCGCGGCCGTGTCGTCGCTGGTCGCACCCGAGTCCTCCGTCGTGCCACCGTCCGCGGTGTCGTCGGAGCTGGCCGAGCCCGAGGGGCCGGTCGAGCAGGCCGTGAGGGCCAGGGAGGCGGTGAGCACGAGCGCGCCGAGGCGCGCGGTGCGGCGGGGGAGAGCGGTCACGGTCGGGGGTCTCCTGGTGCGACGGGGCCGGGGGGATCCCGGCACGACGAGAGAACCTTAGGTCCACCTAACCTCGAATATCAACATCGCCCGATTGCCAAATTGGTCACAGGTCTGCCAAGCCTCGCGGTATGCGGTTCCGACCGGCCCGCGTGCGCCCGGCGGTCGCGGGTCCGGGGCGCTGCGACTAACGTGAACCCCTGGTGTGCCGGGAAGTCTGGTCGGCGACATTGTCAGCGACCCCTGCCCGAAGGACACCGATGTCAGATCAGCAGCACCGCACGACCCTCGGCCGCGGCAGCTACGAGGAGGTCGTCCGCGTCGGCGACGTGCTCCGCAAGGAGACGGTGGGCGGCATGCTGCTCGTCGCCGCGGCCCTGCTCGCGATCGTCTGGGCCAACTCTCCCTGGGCGGAGACCTACTTCTCGATCCGCGACACCGAGCTCGGCTACGAGCCCTGGCACCTGCGCCTGAGCATCGGCTCCTGGGCCGCCGACGGGCTCCTCGCGATCTTCTTCTTCATGGTCGGCCTGGAGCTGAAGAAGGAGATCGTCATCGGCGACCTGCGCCGGTGGGACCGGGCGGTCGTGCCGGTCGCCGCGGCCGTCGGCGGCGTGGTCGTCCCGGCGCTCATCTACGTGGCCGTCAACTGGGGCGACAGCGACGTGCTCACCGGCTGGGCGGTGCCGACCGCGACGGACATCGCCTTCGCCGTCGCCGTGCTGGCGATCATCGGGTCGCATCTGCCGCCGGCCCTGCGGATCTTCCTGCTCACGCTGGCCGTCGTCGACGACCTCATCGCCATCCTCGTCATCGCCATCGTCTACACCTCCGACCTTGAGCTGCCCATGCTCGCGTGGTCGCTGATCCCCCTCGCGCTCTACGCGCTCATCGCCCGCCGGAGGCGCCCACTCTTCCGCGGCTCGATGCTGCCCGCCTGGCTCATCCTGCTGCCGATCGGCATCGTCTTCTGGGCCCTGGTGCACGCCTCGGGCATCCACGCCACGATCGCCGGCGTCATCCTCGGCTTCACGGTGCCGGTGCGGCTCAAGGCCGAGCGCGGCGAGCCCACCCACGAGGGCGCGCACGGCCTCGCCGAGGTCTTCGAGCACCGGCTGCGCCCGCTCTCGGCCGGCGTGGCGGTGCCCGTCTTCGCGTTCTTCTCCGCCGGCGTCGCGGTCGGCGGGCTCGACGGGCTCACCTCCGCGCTGATGGCCCCGGTCACCATCGGCATCGTCCTCGGCCTGGTCGTCGGCAAGATCATCGGCATCACGGGCACGACGTGGCTCGTCACGCGGCTGCGCGGAGCCAACCTCGACCCCTCGCTGCGCTGGATCGACGTGGCGGGCGTCTCGGTGCTCGCCGGCATCGGCTTCACGGTCTCGCTGCTGGTGGCCGAGCTGAGCTTCGGCGTCGGCACCGAGCTGGGCGACGAGGCCAAGGTCGGCATCTTCGTCGCCTCGCTGCTCGCCGCCCTGCTGGGGGCCGCGATCCTCACCGCCCGCAACCGGCACTACCGGGCGATCGCGGAGGAGGAGACGGTCGACGCCGACGAGGACGGCATCCCCGACGTCTACCAGGCCGACGGCTCCCACCACCCCTGAGCGGAGCGGCCCCGCGGGTTAGCCTGGGGCGGTGCACCACATCCTGGTCGTGGAGGACGAGGCGGGGATCGCGCGGGTCATCGACCGCGGCCTGAAGGCCGCGGGCTACCGCACCACCGTCGTCGGGGACGGGCTGGCCGCGCTCGAGGCGGTCGCCGAGGCCGACGTCGACCTCGTCGTGCTCGACGTCGGCCTGCCCCGCATGGACGGCTTCACCGTGCTGCGGATGCTGCGCACGATGGAGGACCCCGTGCCGGTGATCATGTGCACCGCCCGCGACTCCGTCGAGGACACCGTCTCCGGGCTCGAGAGCGGCGCGGACGACTACCTCGCCAAGCCGTTCCGGGTCGAGGAGCTGCTCGCCCGGGTGCGCGCCCGGCTGCGCAAGCCCGCCAGCGCGACCACCGAGGCCCAGCAGATCTCGGCCGGCGGCGTCACCCTCGACCTCGTGGCCCACACCGCCGCCGTCGAGGGCCGGCCGGTGGAGCTGTCGGCCCGCGAGTTCGCGCTGGCCCGCACCCTCATGGAGCACGCCGGCCAGGCGCTGAGCCGCGACCAGCTGCTCGACCGGGTGTGGGGCTTCGAGGTCACCGGGGCCTCCAACGTCGTCGACGTCTACGTCCGCTACCTGCGCACCAAGCTCGGGTCGTCGCGGATCACGACCGTGCGCGGCGTCGGCTACCGCTTCGAGTCGTAGGACGGCGCCGGCGGCGCGCCGGGCACGGTGAAGGCGACCGCGTCGACGAAGCACCACCACCAGTCCTCGCCCGGCTCGTAGGAGCGGACCAGCGGGTGGTCGGGGTGCTCGCGGTGGTGGGCCGTGGCGTGCCTCGACGGCGAGCTGTCGCAGCAGCCGACGTGCCCGCAGGTCTGGCAGACCCGCAGGTGGACCCAGGTGCCGCCGGTCCGCAGGCACTCCTCGCACCCCTGGGCGGACGGGCTGACCTCGCCGACGTCGGCCACATGACCGCAGGGCTGGCTCATGACGGGCTCCTTCGCGCTCTCCGGCCGAGCGTAGCCCCCAGATGAGACAACTCTCATCGACATGTCATCCGGGGCTCATGACCGACCGCTTCACTGGTTCCCACGCCACCGGTCCCGGTGGGGGGAGCCGAGGGGAGAAAGGGAGCCATGACGGAGCAGACGGTGCAGGAGGCGCTGCGGGTGGTGTTCTACTCGCACGACTCCCAGGGCCTGGGCCACTTCCGGCGCAACCGCGCGCTGGCCCACTCCCTCGCGCAGCGTCTGCCGCGGCTCACCGGCCGCCCCGTGACCGGCCTCCTCGTCAACGGCGTCGCCGGCATCCCGACCGCCTCGGTCCCGCAGGGATTCGACGTCGTCACCCTCCCCTCGGTCGGCAAGCGCGGGCGCACCTACGGCCCCCGCCGCCTCGACATCGGCATGAACGCCGTCACCTCGCTGCGCGGCGAGATCGTCCGCGCCACCCTGGCGACCTTCGTGCCCGACCTCGTCGTCGTCGACCGCCACGCCCTCGGCGTCCACGGCGAGCTGGCCCCGGCACTCGCCGACCTGCGCTCCTCCGCCCCCGGCACCAAGGTCGTGCTGGGCCTGCGCGAGGTGCTCGACGAGCCCGAGGCCGTGCAGGCCGAGTGGCAGCGCACCCCTGCCGACGTCGTCCGCGCCCTCTTCGACGAGATCTGGGTCTACGGCGACTCCGCCGTCCACGACCTGCGCCTCACCGGCGAGCTGCCCCGGGCCCTGCACGACCTCGTCCGCTACCAGGGCTACCTGGGTCACGGCCGCGCCGAGGACCCCGACGGCCTCGACCCCGAGCAGCCCTACGTGCTCACCAGCGCCGGTGGCGGCTCCGACGGCACCCCGCTGTGCCTGGCCGCGGCCGCCGCGCCGGTCCCCGCCGGTCACCGCCACGTCGTCGTCACCGGCCCGCAGATGAGCGAGGCCGACCACCGCTCGGTCGAGCGGGCCGCCACCCGGCGCACCCAGGTCGTGCGTTCGGTGCCGGACGCCGCCGGCCTCATCCGCCGGTCCGCCGCCACGATCTCGATGGCCGGCTACAACACCGTCACCGAGACGATGGCCACCGACGTGCCCGCCCTGCTCGTCCCGCGGGAGTGGCCGCGCCGCGAGCAGCTCATCCGCGCGGAGGGCCTGGCCCGCGTCGGCGCCGCCGAGGTGCTGCGCGTGGGCGTCGCGACCCCGGACGCGATCGGCTCCTGGATGGCCGCCGCCGTCGGCCGCCGTGTCGACCGCTCCCACCTCGACCTCGCCGGCCTGAGCTCGGTCGCGCGCGCGGCCGCCGCGCTGACCGCCTACCCCGCCACCAAGGAGCCGCACCATGCCCTCGCCGTCTGACCGCTCCCGGGTGGCCTACGTCGTCAAGGTCTACCCGCGCTTCTCCGAGACCTTCGTCGTCACCGAGATCCTCGCCCGCGAGGCGGCGGGGGAGGACCTGGCGATCTACGCCCTGCGGCCCACCACCGACGCCCGCTTCCACCCCCAGATCGCGGCCGTCCAGGCGCCCGTCACCCACCTGCCCCGCGCGCACCGGCTCGTCGGCGAGTGGGAGGTCTTCGGCCGCGCCCAGGCCGAGCTGCCCGGCTTCGGGCCCGCCCTGGGCGAGCTCATGCCGCTGCTGGTGCGGATGGACCCCTCCGACGTCGCCCAGGCCGTCGACCTGGCCGTCCGCCTGCGCCGCGACGGCATCACGCACGTCCACGCGCACTTCGCCTCGCTCGCGGCCCGCACCGCGATGGTCGCCTCCGCGCTGACCGGCATCCCCTACACGGTGACCACCCACGCCAAGGACCTCTTCCACGAGGACGTCGACCAGGTGCTGCTGCGCGCGGTGCTCGGCCGCGCGGCCAACGTCATCGCGATCAGCGACTACAACCGCCGCTTCCTGCTCGGCATCGACCCGGCGCTGGAGCCGACCGTGCGTCTGGTGCGCAACGGCCTGGACCTGACCCGCTTCCCGTTCCGCGAGCCGGGTGCCCCGCGCACGCCGCTGCGGGTGCTGGGCGTCGGTCGCCTCGTCGAGAAGAAGGGCTTCACCCACCTCGTCGACGCCGCCGCCGAGCTGGTCGCGACGGGCACCCCCGTGGCCGTCCGCATCGTCGGCGACGGCGAGCTCGGCGACCGGCTCGCGGCCCAGATCGCGGACCGCGGCCTCGCCGGCACGGTCTCCCTCGTGGGCCCGCGCAGCCAGGCCGAGCTGGTGGAGGAGCTGGCCTGGGCCGACGTCCTCGCCGCCCCCTGCGTCGTGGGCGCCGACGGCAACGCCGACGGCCTGCCCACCGTGATCCTCGAGGCGATGGCCAGCGGCCTGCCCGTGGTCGCCACCGACGTCACCGGCATCCCCGAGGCCGTGCACCCCGCCGGCGTGACCGAGACGGGCGAGCCCGTCGAGCAGACCGGCATCTTGCTCCGCGCCGAGGAGGAGTGGCTCACCGACCGCCTCGCCGCCGCCCTGCGCGAGGTCGCCGACCCCACCTGGCCGCGGGCCGAGGTCGCCCGCGCCGCCCGCGCCGCGGTCGAGCGCGACTTCGACACCGTGCGCCAGAGCCGCCTGCTCGCCGAGCTCGAGGGCGCCGCCGACGTGACCGGGACCGTCGACGTCCTCGCGGAGGTGACCCGATGACCACCCGCGTCGCCTACGTCTGCGCCGACCCCGGCATCCCCGTCTTCGGCACCAAGGGCGCCAGCGTCCACATCCAGGAGCTCGTCCGCGCCTGGCGCGCCCGCGGCGCCGAGGTCGAGGTGTATGCCGTGCGCCGCGGCGACGACGTCCCCGCCGACCTGGCCGACCTGCCCGTGCACGTGGTGCCGGTCGCCAAGGGCTCCGACCCCGCCGCCCGCGAGGTCGCCCAGCAGGAGGCCGCCGCGCAGCTGGCCGCGATGGTGACTGCCGCCGCCCCCGACGTCGTCCACGAGCGCTACTCGCTCTTCTCCCCCATCCTCCGGCAGGTGCGTCGCACGCACCCCTGCACCACCGTGCTGGAGGTCAACGCCCCCCTCGTCGACGAGCAGCGCACCCACCGTGTGCTCGTCGACGAGGGGGGCGCGGAGAAGGCCCTGGCCGCGCAGCTGACGGCCGCCGACGTCGTGGCCTGCGTCTCCGAGCCGGTCGCCGCCTGGGTGCGCGACCGGGCCGCCGTGCTCGCGCCCGACGCCGCCCCGACGGTCCTCGTCACCCCCAACGGCGTCAACACCGACCGCATCCGCGCGGTCACCCCCGACCTCTCCGGCGACCCGGTCGTCGTCTTCGTCGGCACCCTCAAGCCCTGGCACGGTGTCGCGGACCTCGTCCGCGCCGCCGCCCTGGCGCAGGTCCCGTGGCGGCTGCGCCTGGTCGGCGACGGTCCGGTGCGCGCCCGCCTCGAGGAGCTCGCCGCCGAGCACGGCGTCGAGCTCGAGATGGTCGGCGCGGTGCCACCGGAGCAGGTCCCGGCCGCGCTCGAGGGCGCCCTCGTCGCCGTCGCCCCCTACCCCGCCTCGGCCGACCACTACTTCTCGCCGCTGAAGGTCTACGAGTACGGCGCCGCCGCGCTGCCGGTCGTCGCCTCCCGCATCGGCGAGATCCCCGAGGTCGTCGCGGACGGCGTCACCGGCCTGCTGGTGCCCCCGTCCGACCCCGCCGCGCTCGCCGCCGCCATCGACCGGCTCGCCGCCGACCCCGCCGCCGCCCGGCGGATGGGTGCCGCGGCCCGGGAGCGGATGACCGAGCGCCACTCCTGGTCGCACGTCCTCGCGGCCACCCTCGCGCCGATCGGTGTCCTCGACCGGCCCGACCCCGCAGGGCTCGCGGGTCGTCCCGAGCTCACCGCCGTGCCGTAGCGCACGCCCACAGGCAGGCCGGCCTGTCGTCACCCCAAGTCCCCCTGCACCCCCGGCAGGCCGGCCACCCCCCTTCCTCGACCAGCACGACATACCCCCCGAAAGGAGTCGGCCTTGGCATCCTCCGACCGTCTCCGCGCCTCCGCCCTGCGGCGCACCCTGGGACTCGTGCGCCCCCACCTGCGCGGGCAGCGGCTGCTGCTCGCCGGCGGGGCCGGGCTGCTCCTGCTCGAGGTGGTCTGGCGCGTGCTGGAGCCGTGGCCGACCAAGCTGGTCGTCGACGCCGTGAGCCGCAGCCTGGGCGCCGACCTGCAGGACTCGGGGCCGCCCGCCTCGCTGCAGCTGCTGCTGGCGTGCGCGCTGGCGACGATCACGATCATCGGCTTCCGGGCCATCTGCAACTTCGGCGCCACGGTGCTCTTCGCCAACGGCGGCTCGCGCGTCGCGACCCAGCTGCGCGCCCGGCTCTTCGCCCACGTCCAGACCCTCTCCCGCACCCAGCACGGCGCCTCCCGCTCGGGCGACGTCGTGCAGCGGCTCGTCTCCGACATCGGCCGCCTCCAGGAGGTGGCGATCACCGCCGGTATGCCGTTGCTCGTCAACGTCGTCACGCTGCTGGCGATGATCGGCGTGCTGGCCTGGATCGACCCGGTCATGGCGGTCGTGGCCGCGATCGCGGTGGTCGTCTTCCTGCTCTTCTCGCGCACCTCGACGGGCAAGATCACGGCGGCCTCGCGCAAGACCCGCCGCAGCGAGGGCGACCTGGCGAGCATCGCCCAGGAGACCCTGGCGGGGATGACGCTCGTGCAGGCCTACGGCATGGAGCGCGAGCGCTCGCGCCAGTTCGGCGGCTCCAACCTCAAGTCGCTCAAGGACGGGGTCAAGGCCCGCCGCCTCGCCGCCGGCCTCGAGCGTCGCACCGACGTGCTCGTCGGCGTCTCCACCGCGGCCGTCCTCTTCCTCGGCGGCTGGCGGGTGCTCGACGGGGCGATGACCCCCGGCGACCTCGTCATCGTGCTGACCTACCTCAAGACCGCGATGAAGCCGCTGCGCGACCTCGCCAAGTACACCGGCCGCATCGCCCGCGCCACCGCCTCCGGCGAGCGCGTCGCCGACCTGCTCGACATCGAGCCCGAGATCGTCTCCCCGGCCGACCCGGTCGCGAAGTGGCCCGTCCACGGCCACGTCTCGCTCTCCGGCGTCCGGCTCGCCTACGAGCCCGGCGTGCCGGTGCTGCGCGGCCTCGACCTGACGATCCGCCCCGGCGAGCACGTCGCCGTCGTCGGGCCCTCCGGCTCGGGCAAGTCCACCGTCGGGGCGCTGCTGCTGCGCCTGCTCGACCCCGACGAGGGCGTGGTCGCGGTCGACGGCGTCGACGTGCGTCGCGTCGACCTCGGCTGGCTGCGCTCGCAGGTCGCGCTGGTGCAGCAGGAGGCCGTGCTCTTCACCGGCACGATCGAGGAGAACATCCGTCACGGCCGCCCCGACGCGTGCGACGAGGAGGTCGAGGAGGCCGCCCGGCTCGCCCGCGTCACGCAGTTCACCGACCTGCTGCCCGACGGCCTGCGGACGGTGGTCAGCGAGCGCGGCGGCAGCCTCTCCGGCGGGCAGCGCCAGCGGGTCTCGCTGGCCAGGGCCTTCCTGCGCGCCGCCCCGGTCCTCGTCCTCGACGAGCCCACGACCGGTCTCGACCCCGACAACGTCCTGCTGGTCACCGACGCCATCCGCGACCTCGCCCGCGGCCGTACCACCGTCGTGATCACCCACGACGTCGAGACCGCGCGACAGGCCGAGCGGGTGATCGTCGTCGAGCACGGCTGCGTCACCTGGCAGGGTCCCGCCGCCGAGGCCCCGCTCGAGCGGGTGCTCGACGAGGACGGGCAGCCGGCCGGGGACGTGCGCCAGGACGCCGGCCGTGACGCTCGTCAGGACGCCACCGAGCCGCTGCGGAGCGCGTCGTGAGCCTCGCCGACCGCGGGCTCTCGCTCGTCCTCGACCCGCGCCGCCTGAGCGAGCTCGTGGGCCGCGAGGCCACGGCCACCCGGATCCGTCCCAAGCTCGGCGTCTCCACCGTCGCCTCCCTCGTGGACGAGGACGGTATGCCGTGGGGCTGGGTCCGCACGCTCACCGGCGAGACCGTCGCGAAGGCGGGCAAGGCCCGTCAGCGGGCCGAGGAGCTGGGGCTGGCCGAGGAGTTCGGCGAGGCCACGCTCGGCGGCGGCGAGACGCTCGTGCAGTGGGGCACGCTGGCCAGCGACCCCCGCCTGGTCAAGGCGCTGTCCCGGCTCGACCTGTCGCAGGTGCAGGTGCTGCGCCACAACCCGCTGCGCCGCCTGGTCGGCCGGCTGCCCGGGCGCGACCTCGTCGTCCGCGTCACCGCGCACCACCACCGCGACTGGCTGACCTCCGTCGTCACCGACCTGGCCGACCGGGGGGTGGCCGTCGTGCTGCCCGCCGGGCCGCTGGCGGCCGACCTGCCGCAGGGCCGGGGCGTGACCTGGTGGCCCTGGGTCGAGGGCTCCGACGGTGCCACGGTGGACCCCGACCGCCCCGGTGCCGACGTGGCCCTGCACGCCATCGGTCGCACCGTGGGTCGGCTGCACTCCGTGGACGGCACCACCGTCGCGCACCTGCCGACCCGGGGCTGGAAGGAGCTGCGCGCCGCCGCGACGTCGTCGGTGGAGCTGCTCGAGGCCGTCTCGCCGGGGACCGCGGCGGGCGCCCGGCGGGTGCTCAACCTGCTGCCCGAGCACGCCCCCGTGCCCTCGGCCCCGGCCGGCATGCCGTGGACGGTGGTCTGCCACGGCGACATGTCGCTCGACCAGGTGCTGCTGCACCCGCACGTCGGCCCGCTCCTGACCGACTTCGACCGTGCGGTCGCCGCCCCGGCGGTGATCGACCACGCGACCTTCGCCGCCGTCGACCTCATCGAGAGCCGCGACTCGCTCGGCCCCGCGGGGGAGGGCTACGCGACGGTCACCGGCGCCCGCCCGACGGCCCCAGGACCGTGGGTCGCCGCCGTGCTGCTCGCCCGGGTCGTCGAGCCCTGGCGCGCCCAGACCACCGGCTGGGCGGGCGAGACCGTGCGCCGGGCGCTGCTCGCCGGCAACGCCCTGGAGGTCGAGGACGTGTGGGCGCGGCCGATCCGCGAGCTGGCGGTCACGCCGTGAGCGGGGTCGGAGGAGACGTGAGGACGTGGGCGGCCGGAGCTGCCGGGGCGTCGGTCGCGAGCAGCACGGCCTGGGCGGTCCCGCACCGCATCGGCAGCGGCGACGACCTCGTGACCATCTCGCGCGCCTGGCCCGGCTCGGACAAGCACGGCGCGGTCCGGGTGACGGTCGAGGGCCGCGACCCGCACGGCCGGCTGCGCGCCGGCACGGTCGGGCCCGACGGCTCCGTCGACCTGCTGCCGACCGGCGCCGACCCCAGGCTGCCCGCGCTCGCGCGCCTCGCCCCCGAGGCCGAGCTCGTCGTGCACCGCGCGGGTCGTCGCGCCGTGCTCCGGCACACCGGCGGCTACACCAAGATCGTCCGCCCGGGCCGCTCCGAGGGCGTGGCCGAGGCCGCGCGCGCGGGTCGCCGGCTGGCGCTCGCCGCCGGGCTGGACGCGCCGGACGTGGTCCGGCACCAGCCCGAGGACGCCGCGGTGACGATGACCGTGCTGCCCGGCCGGCCCGTCTCCGACCTCTCGGCCGGGGCCGACTGGCAGCGCATCTGGGCCACCTGGGCCACCGCGTGGACCCGGCTGCAGGAGCTCGACCCGGCGCGCCACGCGCCCGGGCTGGCACCGCACACCAGTGCCGACGAGGCGGAGGTCGTGGGCCGCTGGGCCGGGCGCGCCTCCGCCGCGGGCGTGCTGCCGGACGTCTGGGTGCGGCGTGCCGAGCACGCGCAGGCACGGCTCGCGGCCGCGGGCGAGGCCGAGCGGCTTGTCCCCACGCATCGCGACCTTCATGACAAGCAGCTGCTCTGGGACGGCGAGCGCCTCGGGGTGCTCGACCTCGACACCGCGTGCCTCGCCGACCCCGTCGTCGACCCGGCCAACCTCGCCGTCCACGCCGACCTGCGCCGGGCGCAGGGGGAGTGGTCGCACGCCGCCGCCCGCACCGTCGAGGTCACCGCGCAGCTCGTCGCCCGGGTGGCGGGCGTCGACGGGGAGCGCTGGCAGGCCGCCCGCCTCGCGACCGTGGCCCGGCTGGCGTGCGTCTACGCCTTCCGCCCGACCTGGCGCGAGCTCGTGCTCGACTGGGCGTCCGACCGCTGGGTCGCGCTCGGCGGCGGGCACGCGACGGCCTGAGGGGGGCGCAGTCGTGCGTGCACCGGTGCACGCACTCGTGCCTCAGCGCCGCCCCGGCGCGTGCTCGACGCAGGTCCGCGCCATCGGCCGCACCTCCAGACGGGCCGGCGGGATCGGCCGCCCGCACACCTCGCACCGCCCATAGCTGCCGTCCGCGACCCGCGCCAGCGCCTCCTCGACCTCGGCCAGGTGCCGGCGGGTCTGCTCGGTGACGGCCGACAGCTGCGCACGCTCGAAGGCGATCGTCTGCCCCTCCGGGTCGTGCTCGTCGTCGGCGTTGGAGTCGCGCGAGGCCTCGAAGAAGCCCGCCATGTCCTCCGCGAGGCCCGCGAGCCGGGCGTGCAGGGCGTCGCGCTCGGCCTCGAGCGCGGCGACGACGTGGGCGAGCGGGTCGTCCGGCATGGTCCGGAACCTAGCCCGGGTCCCTGACAAAGGGAAGAGGGCCGGAGAGAAGGAGACGCCCCCTCCCCGACCGGAAGGGGGCGTCTCCCAGCGAGAGCTCGGCACAGGGAATTCGAGCTCTCGCTGCCGCGCACGACACGGCGGTTCGGTCCACGGCACCGGGTCGCAGGAGGCACTCTAGCGTGCAGTTTGGCTGCACAAAAGACCTCGAACCAACTTTTTTCGTCGGGGCGTCGGGTCGTGCGGCTGACCTGCAGGTTCAGGGGCGGAAGTCGTTGGGCAGCGTGGCGCAGGAGGCCCGTACGAGGTCGTAGAGCGCGGTCTGCACGGCCGGGGGAGAGGCGACGGCGACCACGCCCTGTCGCCCGTCGAGCTCCGCGGACACCCGGAAGCGGGTGCCCTGCTTGTCGTCGGCGATCGCGTGCGCGTCGCAGCGGGAGGGCAGGAGGGTCAGCGTCACGGTCGTCGACCCGGTCCGCGGGACCTCGACGTCGAGCTCCCGTCCCGGTGGGATCGGCTCGAGGTCGCCCGGGTCGGCGTGGGTGAGCAGGGTCGTGCCGGCCACGTGCCGCAGCCGCAGGTCGTGGTCGGCGCCCCCGGTCCCCGCCACCACGAGGTCGAGCTCGATCGCCACGAGCTCGCCCACCTGCACCGCCCTCGGGGCGTCGTCGACCTCGAGCGTCGCCACAGCCGCCACGTCCTGCGCGAAGCACTCGCCCTCGTGGAGGTGGGCGATCTGGCCGTGCTCGTCCGTCGCCGGCAATTCGGCCCGCCCGGTCGTGCCGTCGGGCAGGCGGTAGTCGACGAGCGCGGTGTGGGTGATCGCGGCGGAGCCGTCGTCGCACACCGGCTCGCCGAGCACCACCGGCATGTCGACGGTCCGGCCGGCGCCCACCACGCTCCCGCTCTTGCGGTAGACCATCTCCCCGGCGAAGCCCGTCGAGGTCAGCGCCAGCCGCTCGACGGTGACGTCATCGGGGCCGTCGTTGACCAGCCGGACCTGGACCTGGCGGTCGTCGACGTCCATGCGGGACTGGTAGACCCGGGCCGTGAGGGCGAGGGCGCCGGGGGAGGTGGCCACGTCGGTCGCGGTCGAGCCGTCCGGTGCCGCGTCGCCCGTCGTCGAGCACGCGGCGAGCAGGAGCGCCGCCAGCGCCACGCGTCCGGACCGGGCAGACCTCACGCCGACCAGCGTGCCACCGCGCGGGCCGGCCCCGCTGCACACCTGCCCTCGCCTCCGCTCTTCACCGGGACGCCAGGGGCGGCGGTTGCCATACTCGGTTGCGTGACCGAACGCGGTGCAGTCGTCGTCGGCGCCGGGCCCAACGGTCTGGCGGCGGCCGTCACGCTGGCCCGGGCCGGTGTGAAGGTCACGGTCCTGGAGCGCATGGACGGCCTCGGGGGAGGGGCGCGGACCGCCGAGGTCACGCTGCCCGGCTTCCGGCACGACCTGTGCTCGGCCGTGCACCCGATGGCCTACCTGTCGACCTTCTTCACCCGCTTCGGGCTGCGGGAGCGCGTGGACTTCGTCGACCCCGAGATCCCCTACGCCCACGGCGTGGCCCCGGGGCGCGTCGCGGTCGCCCACCGCGACCTCGACCGCACCGCCGCGGGCCTGGGCTCCGACGCCGACGCCTTCCGGTCCCTGCTGCGGCCCTTCGTCGACCAGCCCGAGCTCGTCGCGCGCCTCGTCGCCGACACCCCGTTGAAGCCGCCGATCGCACCCCTCGGGCTGCTGCGCATCGGCCTGTCCGTCCTCGAGCAGGGCTCGCCGCTGTGGGACCGACGCTGGCGCACCGAGGAGGCCCCGGCGCTGCTCACCGGCGCCATGGCCCACCCCATCCAGCCCATGCCCGGGCTCGGCTGGGCCGCCGCGGGCATGATGCTCGCCGCCTCGGCGCACATCGGCGGCTGGCCGATCCCGGTCGGTGGCAGCCAGGCGATGGCCGACGCGATGGTCGACGACGCGCGGGCCCACGGCGCCGAGTTCGTCACCGGCACCGAGGTGACCGGCCTGGACGACCTCGGCGACGCCGCGGTGATCCTCGACGTCAGCCCCCGGGCGCTGGCCGACATCGCCGGCGACCGGCTGCCCGACCGCTACGTGCGGGCGCTGCGGCGCTACCGCTACGGCGGCGCCGCGGCCAAGGTCGACCTCGCGCTCTCGGGCCCCGTCCCGTGGACCGACCCGCGGCTCCGGGAGGCCGGCACCGTCCACCTCGGGGGGACGCGTGCGCAGATGGCGGAGGCCGAGGCTGCCATCGCCCGTGGCGAGCACCCGAGCACCCCCTACGTGCTGGTCTCGCAGCCCTCGGTCTTCGATCCGACCCGGGCGCCGGCGGGCTCCCACGTCCTGTGGGCCTACACGCACGTCCCGGCCTACTCGACGCTCGACCCGACCGAGGCGATCCTGCAGCGCCTCGAGCAGTTCGCCCCCGGCCTCCGCGACCTCGTGCTGCACTCGACCGCCCGCTCGGCCAGCGACCTGGCGGCCTACAACCCCAACTACGTCGGCGGCGACATCGCCGTCGGCGACGTCGGCATCCGGCAGCTCGCCGGGCGCCCCGTGCTCTCGACCGATCCCTGGCGGACACCGGGGCGCGGCATCTACCTGTGCTCCTCGGCGACGCCCCCCGGGCCCGGCGTGCACGGCATACCCGGATGGCGCGCAGCGCTGTCGGCCCTGCGCCACGAGTTCGGGATCGACGAGGAGCCCGACCTGTCCCCGCGCGGCACCGCCCGCCCCTGACCTGCACCACCCGAGGAGAGCCCATGGCAGTCAACCGCACCGAGATCGCGGCGTCCCCCGAGGACGTCTTCCGTGTCCTGGCCAACGGCTGGCTGTTCCCCGTGTGGGTGGTGGGCGCCTCCCGGATGCGCGACGTCGACGCGTCCTGGCCGGCGGTGGGGGCCCGCATCCACCACTCGGTCGGCGCCTGGCCGGCGCTGATCAACGACTACACCGAGCTGCTCGAGTGGGACCCGCCCCGGCGGGCCGTCATGCGTGCGCGGCTCTGGCCGATCGGCGAGGCCCGGGTGGAGCTCGACGTCGAGCCGACGGACGGCGGCAGCCGCGTGACGATGGTCGAGATCCCGACGAGCGGCCCCTTCGCGCTGGCGCCGCGCCCGCTCGTCGACCCCTCCGTCAAGGTGCGCAACGTCGAGACGCTGAAGCGGCTGCGCTACCTCTCGGAGGGCCACGCCAGCTAGCCCGTGGCGTCCTCCTCCACCGGCATCGCCAGGTAGCGGCGCAGCGCCAGCGCGCTCACCCGTCGGACCGCCCACGGCGCCAGACGCTCGCCGAGCGCGGCCACCTGTGCCAGCGGTGCGGGCGCGAGGATCGTCTCGGGGTTGCGCGGCAGCAGCCGCAGCACCCGTGCGGCCAGCACGTCGGGGTCCATCGGTGGGCCCTGCAGCTGGCGCACCAGGCGCTCGCCGACCCGGTTGGCGAGGGTGGGCCGCATCCCCGGGTTGAAGGAGTCCAGGAGCGGGGTGTCCACGAACGCCGGGCACACGACGGTCACCCGCACGCCGTGCTGCCTCGCCTCCACGCGCAGCGCCCGTGCCAGCGTCACGACCGCGGCCTTGACCGAGGAGTAGGGCACCATCGCCGGCACCGGCAGCAGCCCGGCCAACGACCCCATGACGACGACGTGCCCCGAACGCTGCCGTCGCAGGATCGGGTAGACGGCGTCGATCCCGTGCACCACCCCGCGCAGGTCGACGTCGATGAGGTCGTCCCAGTGCCGGGCCGTCATCTCCGGCTGCGTCCCGGCGACCGCGATGCCGGCGTTGTTGTGGAAGACGTCGATCCGACCGTGCTCGGCGACGACGTCCTCGGCCAGGCGGCGGTAGCCCTCGCGGTCGCGCACGTCCAGCAGCCGCTGCCCCGGCTCCGTCGGATCGGCATCGGCGACCACCACGGTGTCGCCGCGCTCGCGGTGCGCCCGCACCAGCGCGGCGCCGATGCCCCGCGCGCCTCCGCTCACCAGCACCACGTCGCCCGCCATCCCTCGACGGTAGGCCGTCACGGGCGTCCCGTCGGGCCGGAGCGGCAGGGGCGTTCCGGGGCGCGGGGCCGGGGAGGCCGACCTAGCCTCGGGGGTATGACGTCGCGCCCCAGCCCTTCCGGTACCTCGCCCCTCACCGGCGTCACCGCTGCGATCGAGTCGGCCTCG
The DNA here is from genome assembly GCF_006716885.1 of Ornithinimicrobium humiphilum. NCBI lineage: Bacteria > Bacillati > Actinomycetota > Actinomycetes > Micrococcales > Ornithinimicrobiaceae > Ornithinimicrobium > Ornithinimicrobium humiphilum. The sequence goes on along the minus strand of NZ_VFPU01000002.1, from coordinate 228,408 downwards.
GCCCTCGACGGTGTCGTCGGCATCATCCGCTCGGTGGCCGACCGCCTCGTCGCCGACGACGGCCGGTCGGCGGCCCTGCGCGCCGCCCCGCTCGGCCACGCGCTGCACCCCGTCCTCACCGACGTGCCGCTCGGCGCCTGGGTGAGCGCCACCGTCCTCGACTGGGTGGGCGGCGCCGACATGCGCCCGGCCAGCCAGCGGCTGCTGGGGATCGGCAACCTCGCCTACCTCCCGACCGCGGTGACCGGGCTGGCGGAGTTCGCCGGGCTCGACCAGAAGACGCAGCGGGTCGCCACCGTGCACGCCGTCGCCAACAACGTCTCGCTCGTCCTCAACACCGCCTCCTGGGCCGCGCGCCGGTCCGGGCGGCACGACCTCGGTCGCGTGCTGACGCTCGGCGCGATGACCATCGGCGGCCTGGGGGCCTACCTCGGTGGCCACCTGGCGATCGGCATGAAGGCCGGCACCCGCGACCACCGGATCCCGGAGGCCCACCGCGCCGAGGCGGTCGTCGTCCCGAGCTGACCGGGAGCGCCCGGGCGACCGGCATGAGAGAACTCTCATGCCGGTCTCATGCCGTTCTCCTCGCCCTGGGCCATCCTTGGTCCCATGAAGATGTTCGCCTCGGTCGTCGCTCTGGTCCTCATGGGCCTGACCGGCGGATGGCTGTGGATGGACGCGACCGCCAACGGCCGGCAGGACGCCGAGGGCGTCGTCATCACCGGACCGGTCGACCCCGCGACCGCGACCGCCCTCCTCACCGACCCGACCGGGAGCGCCGGCGGCACCTCGACCTCGCCGGGCGAGCAGGCACAGGCGACCCGCCAGGAGGCCCTCGACTCGGTCGTGGCCGTGCTGGGCGCATCGTCCGACCGGCTCGTGGCCCGCGCCGACGAGATCCGCAAGGAGCAGGCGGCCAAGGCCAAGGCCGAGAAGGAGGCCAAGGAGGCCGCCGCGAAGGCTGCCCAGGAGGCCGAGAAGGCCGCCGAGCAGGCCCGCAAGGACGCCGAGCGGCGCGCCACGCAGCCCGTCCCCGTCCAGCCGGCGCCGATCGTGCCGTCCGGCACCTGCGAGTGGGACGACGACGACTACGAGTGGGACTGCGACGACGACGACGATGACGATGACGATGACGATGACGACGACTAGGTCGACGACCGCCTGAGCACGTCCCGCCGCGTGCTGCCCGCGCTGGCTACCGTGGTCCCGTGCCCGCTCCCGCAGCCGGTGACGCGCCCCTGACCCGGGCGGCACCGCATACCCCGCTCGCGCCCCGCGCGCTCGTCACCGAGACGGTCCTCGTGCTCGGGGTCAGCCTGGGCGCGTCCGTGCTCTGGTCGGTGCTGTCGATCCTGCGCAAGATCACCGCCGAGGCGCCGCTGGCCTCGCAGACGACCTCGATGAACACCAGCGTCACCCCGGACCGGCCGTGGCTGGACCTGGCCCACCAGCTCGTCGGCATCGGCCTGGCCCTCGTGCCCGTGCTGCTGGCGCTGCACCTGCTCGCCCGCGACGGGGGCCCGCTCGGGCCGGCCCGCCTCATGGGGCTTGACCTGCGGCGTCCCGGCCGTGACCTGCTCGGCGGCGTCGTCCTCGCCGCGGTCATCGGGATCCCCGGTCTGGTGCTCTACCTCGGCGCCCGGGCGGCGGGGCTCAACACCACGGTCTCGGCGGCCAACCTCACCGACGTCTGGTGGGCGGTGCCGGTGCTCGTCCTCGCGGCGGCGCAGAACGCCGTGCTCGAGGAGGTGCTCATGATCGGCTACCTCTTCCGGCGGTGGACGCAGGCCGGGTGGGGCACCTGGACGATCATCGTCACCTCGGCGCTGATCCGCGGCGGCTACCACCTCTACCAGGGCTTCGGTGGCTTCGTCGGCAACGTCGCGATGGGGCTGCTGCTGGGCTGGGTCTACACCCGGACCCGCCGGGTGCTGCCGCTCGTGATCGCCCACACCCTGCTCGACGTCGTCGCGTTCGTCGGCTACACGGTGCTCGCGGGCCGCGTCGACTGGCTCTGAACCGCAGCGCGGGATCACGAGGGCGCCGCTAGGCTGCCGGTCATGACGAACGTCGCGATCGTGCACCGTCCCGCCGAGTCCCGCTTCGAGGCGATGAGCGGGGAGGATGTCGTGGGCCACCTCGACTACACGCTCCACGGGAGCACCGTCGACATGCACCACACCTGGGTCGAGCCCGAGATGCGCGGCCACGGCGTCGCCGGCGAGCTGGTCGGCGAGGCGCTGCGCGAGGTCGGGGTGCAGAAGCTGCACGTGCGTCCCAGCTGCCCCTACGTCGCGGACTACATCGAGCAGCACCCCGAGCACCAGGCGCTCCTCGAGCCCTCGCTGACCGAGGAGGACCGCGGGGCCTGAGCCTCGCGAGGTATGCCGTGACCCAGCCCGATCCCCAGCCCGTCCCCATCCGTGACGAGTCGATCCGTCTCGGCCAGCTGCTCAAGCTCGCCGGCGTCGTCCAGGACGGCGCCATGGCCCGCATGGTCGTCGAGAACGGCGAGGTGACCGTCGACGGCGAGACCGTCATGCGCCGCGGCGTGCAGATCCGCCCCGGCCAGGTCGTCGAGTACGCCGGGCAGCGGCTCCTGGTCACCTCCGACTGAGTCGTCCGCGGCGGCGTGGCACGCTTGGGGGATGACCTCTACTCCCGTCGCCCTCACGATCGCGGGCTCCGAGGCGACCGGCGGCGCCGGCGCCCAGGTTGACCTCAAGACCTTCCAGCAGCACGGCGTCTTCGGCTGCGTCGCCCTGACGTGCATCGTCTCCTTCGACCCGAAGAACGACTGGAACCACCGCTTCGTCCCGGTCGACCCGCAGGTCATCGCCGACCAGCTCGAGGTGATCACCACCGCCTACCCGGCGGAGCAGCTCGACGTCGTCAAGATCGGCATGCTCGGCACGCCGATCACGATCCAGACCGTGGCCGAGGCGCTCGAGGCGCGCTCCTTCGGCCACGTCGTGCTCGACCCGGTCCTCATCTGCAAGGGCCAGGAGCCCGGCGCCGCGCTCGACACCGACGAGGCCCTCAAGGCCAAGGTGCTGCCGCTGGCCACCTTCGTCACCCCCAACCACTTCGAGACGATGTCGCTGTCCGGGCTCGGCGCGATCGAGACCGTCGAGCAGCTCACCGAGGCCGCCCGGATCATCCACGAGCGCTCCGGCGCGGCCGTGCTCGCCAAGGGCGGCGTCCACCTGCCCGGCGACGAGGCGATCGACGTCTACGTCGACGGCGAGCGCACCGAGGTGCTGCGCGCCCCCAAGCTCGGCGACGGCGCCCAGGTCGCCGGGGCCGGCTGCACGCTCGCGGCCGCCGTCGCAGCCCGCCTGGCCCTCGGCGACAGCCCGTGGGAGGCCGCGCAGGCCGCCAAGGACTTCGTCACCCGCGGCATCGAGCACCGCTTGTCGAGCGGCGCGCCGTTCGACGTCGTCTGGCAGGGCGCCTGACCGTGTCGCTCTCCCCGCGCGGCGCCAGCGCGGTCGTCCACGGCAGCCCCGGCAAGGGGTGGACGATCATGCTGGTCGGCGGGGTGCTCGCCTGGATCTCCGGCCAGTCGTGGAGCACCGGCCGGGGCTTCGGCGAGGCCTTCTCGCTGCTCATGGCCTACGGCACGCTGGTGGCCATCGCGGTGCCGGCCACGATGGTCGCCGGCCGGACGAGCCGACCTGCCCTCCTCGGCGTCGCCGGGATGCTGGGCATGACGCTGCCGTGGTTCTTCGACCTGGCGGTGGAGTTCGGGGGCCGGGGCATCTGGGTCACCTCGCTGGTCATCCTCGTCACCAGCTGGGTGGTCACCGCGGCCGCGTCGTGGGCGACCCGGGCGCTGGTCCGCTACGCCGACCGGCACGGGTTGTGACGAGCGGCTGAGGGCGGCGGACGCCGTGCCGTCAGCCGCGGCTGCGCAGCCACTCCCCAGCGATCTCGACGAACCGGTCGTTGGCCTCGGTCTCACCGACCGAGACGCGCACGCCGTCACCGGCGAACGGGCGGACGGTGATCGCCCGCGCCTGGCAGGCCTGCGCGAACGGCAGCGCGTCGTCGCCGAGCGGCAGCCAGAAGAAGTTGCCCTGGGTCTCCGGGACGTCCCAGCCCTGCTCGCGCAGCGCGGCGACGACCCGCTCGCGCTCGGCCACGATCTCCTTGACCCGCACCTCGAGCTCGTCGTAGGCGGCCAGGCTGGCGACCGCGGCCTTCTGGGCCAGGTCGGTGACGCCGAACGGCGTGGCCGCCTTGCGCAGCGCGGTGGCGACCTCCTCCTGGGCCACGGCATACCCGACGCGGAGACCGGCGAGGCCGTAGGCCTTGGAGAACGTGCGGAGCACCGCGACGTTGGGGTAGTCGCGGTAGAGCGCGAGGGCGTCCGGGACGGTCTCGTCGGTGGTGAACTCCAGGTAGGCCTCGTCGATGACGACCAGAACGTCCGAGGGCACCTTGTCGAGGAACGCGCGCAGCTCGTCCTCGCGCACCGCCGGGCCGGTCGGGTTGTTGGGCGTGCAGACGAGGACCAGGCGGGTGCGGTCGGTGATCGCCGCGGCCATCGCGTCGAGGTCGTGACGGGCCTCGGCGTCGAGCGGGACCTGGACGGAGGTGGCGCCGGAGAGGGCGACGACGATCGGGTAGGCCTCGAACGAGCGCCAGGCGTAGACGACCTCGTCGCCCGGGTCGCAGGTGATGTCGATGAGGTGGCCGAGGACGGCGACGCTGCCGGTGCCGGTGGCCAGGTGGGTCGTCGGGACGCCGAGACGCTCGGACAGCGCGGCGGTCAGCGCGGTGACGCCCATGTCGGGGTAGCGGTTCACCGAGGCGGCCGCGTCGGCGATCGCCTCGAGCACCGAGGGCAGCGGCGGGAAGGGGTTCTCGTTGGACGAGATCTTGTATGCCGTCAGGCCCTCGACCGGCTCCGGGGGCTTGCCCGGGGTGTAGGCGGGCACCGAGCCGAGCACCGAGCGCAGACGGACGGAGGAGGGAGGCGGGGTCGCGGTCATGCGGATCAGCGTAGTGAAGGCGCCAAACGTGCCACGATGGGCTCATGAAGATGCTGATGACGATCATCGCCAACGCCGTCGCGATCTGGGTCGCGGCCTTTCTGCTCGACGGCATCGAGATCGGCGGCGACGGTGCGAACTTCTGGTTGACGCTGCTCGGCGTCGCGGTGCTCTTCGGCGTGGTCAACGCGCTGGTGAAGCCGGTGCTGAAGCTGCTGTCGCTCCCGCTCATCGTGCTGACGCTGGGGCTCTTCCTCCTCGTCCTCAACGCGCTCATGCTGACGCTCACCTCGTGGCTGGCCGGCCTCTTCGGGCTCGACTTCGTGGTGCAGAGCTTCTTCTGGGACGCCATCATCGGCGCGATCATCATCTCCGCGGTCTCGGTCGTCGTGGACATGCTCCTCCCCGACCCGCAGCGGGCCTGACATGAGCGCCGGCGCCGCGGTGCGCACGACCGTCGGCCCGCTCCCCGGGCTGCTCTGGCTGCCCGAGGGCGCGTCCGCCGAGAGCCCGGCCCCCGCCCTGGTGGTGCTGCAGGAGATCTTCGGGCTCACGGCATACATCCGGGGGCGGTGCGCCGACCTCGCGGCCCTGGGGTATGCCGTCGTCGCGCCCCAGGTCTACGCCCGCCTCGACCCGCCGGTGGAGGCGCTCGAGGACGACACCGAGGACCTGCTCCCGACGGCCATGGGGCTGCTCGGCGCGCTCGACTGGGGCGGTGCGGTGGCCGACGTCGTCGGCGTCCGCGACGCGCTGGCCGAGCTGCCGGAGGTCGACGGGTCGGCGGTCGGGCTGCTCGGCTTCTGCTTCGGCGGCGGGCTGGCCTTCGACGTCGCGGCCGCGGCCTCGCGGGCGGGGACGCCGCCCGCGGCGCTGGTCAGCTACTACGGCTCGGCGCTGCCGAACCTGCTCGACCGCGCCGACGACGTGCGGTGCCCGAGCCTGCACGTCTTCGGCACCGAGGACGCCTACCTCCCGATGCCGGTCGTCGAGCAGATCCGCGAGGCCGTGACCGCCGGCGGCACCCGCGAGGACGTGCGCGTCGAGCTGCACGAGGGCGGCGGTCACGCCTTCGACAACCCCAACCCGATGTTCCACCACGCGCGCGCCAGCCGCGACGCCTGGGCGCAGACGGTCGACTTCCTCGGGAGCGTGCTGCCGGTCCGGTGAGGGGTTCCGACCCCTCCGTCGCAGGTCACCGCGGGCGGTGCGGGGCCGCTTTCCGAGTGCGTTAACCTGACGCCTGAAGCCGTTCCCGTCCCCCGACGGCACCACGCCGTGAGATGAAGGAGCCCTGCGTTGAGCGACGAGGAAGTCGCGCGGTCCGCCGCGCCCACCACCCCGGCCGGGGACCTGCCCGGCGGTTCCGCGGCGGCTCCGGCGCGCGGTCTGCACGAGCCTCCGGAGCGTGACATCACCGACGGCGGCCCGGACATGGTCCAGTTCCTCGACTCCGAGGGCCGGCGGGTGCCGCTGACCGACGTCAACAGCCCCTACGCCTCCTTCCTCGACGAGCTCGGCCCCGACGACCTGCGCGGCATGCTGCGCGACCTGATCCTGGTCCGCCGCGTCGACTCCGAGGGCTTCGCGCTGCAGCGCCAGGGCGAGCTCGGCCTGTGGCCCAGCCTGCTCGGCCAGGAGGCCGCCCAGGTCGGCCCCGGCCGCGCGATGCGCACCCAGGACTACGCCTTCCCGGGCTACCGCGAGCACGGCGTCGCCTGGTGCAAGGGCGTCCCGCCGGAGAACCTCCTCGGCATGTTCCGCGGTGTCAACCACGGCGGCTGGGACTCCAACGAGAACAACTTCCACCTCTACACGATCGTCATCGGCAACCAGATGCTGCACGCGGTCGGCTATGCGATGGGCGTGCAGCGCGACGGCGACGTCGCCACCGGTGACCCCGACCGCGACACCGCGGTCATGGCCTTCACCGGCGACGGCGGCACCTCCCAGGGCGACTACAACGAGGCGCTCGTCTTCGCCGCGGTCGCCAACGCCCCGGTCGTCTTCTACGTCCAGAACAACCACTGGGCGATCTCCGAGCCCAACGACCGCCAGTTCCGCGTGCCGCCCTACCGCCGCGCCGACGGCTTCGGCTTCCCGGGCGTGCGCGTGGACGGCAACGACGTCCTCGCCTCCTACGCCGTCTCCCGCGCGGCGCTGGAGCGCGCCCGCTCCGGCGAGGGCCCGACGCTGGTCGAGGCGTTCACCTACCGGATGGGTGCCCACACCACCTCCGACGACCCGACGAAGTACCGCATCTCCGCCGAGGTCGACATCTGGAAGGCCAAGGACCCGATCGACCGGATGACGAAGTACCTCACCGCCGAGGGGCTCGTCGACCAGGCCTGGCTCGACGCCGTGGCCGCCGAGGCCGACGAGCTCGCCAAGCGCATCCGCCACGCCTGCCAGACGATGCCGAACCCGCCCCACAGCGAGATGTTCGAGCACGTCTACGCCGACCCCCACCCGCTGGTGGAGCGCGAGGCGGCGGAGTTCGCCGCCTACATGGCCGGGTTCGAGGACTGAGAAGGAGCATCGGTATGACGTCCACCACCTCTGCCCCGGCCACGAGCACGGCGCAGCGCACCACGATCGCCAAGGCGCTCAACGCGGGCATGCGCGCCGCGATGGAGCGCGACCCCAAGGTCCTCCTCATGGGTGAGGACATCGGCAAGCTCGGCGGGGTCTTCCGCATCACCGAGGGCCTGCAGAAGGACTTCGGCGAGGACCGCGTCATCGACGCGCCGCTGGCCGAGTCCGGCATCGTCGGCACCGCGGTCGGCCTGGCCCTGCGTGGCTACCGCCCGGTCGTCGAGATCCAGTTCGACGGCTTCGTCTACCCGGCCTTCGACCACATCGTCAGCCAGGTCGCCAAGATGCACTACCGCTCGCAGGGCAAGCTGCGCCTGCCGATGGTCATCCGCATCCCCTACGGCGGCGGCATCGGCGCGGTCGAGCACCACAGCGAGTCCAACGAGTCCTACTTCGCCCACACCGCCGGTCTGCGCGTCGTCACGGTCTCCACGACCGACGACGCCTACTGGATGATGCAGCAGGCGATCGCCTCCGACGACCCGGTGATCTTCTACGAGCCCAAGCGCCGCTACCACGAGCGTGGCGTGCTCGACCTGGGCGGCGCCACGCCGGACCTGGCCGACGCTCCCATGGGGCTGCACGAGGCCGCCGTCCGTCACGAGGGCACCGACGTCACCGTCCTCACCTACGGCCCGATGGTCAAGGTCGCGCTCGCCGCGGCCCAGGCAGCCGAGCTGGAGGACGGCCCGTCGATCGAGGTCGTCGACCTGCGGTCGCTGTCGCCGCTGGACACCGAGGTCATCGAGGCGTCGGTCAACAAGACCGGCCGCTGCATCACGCTGTCGGAGGCCCAGACCTTCACCAGCATCCACGGCGAGCTGGCGGCGCACGTCCAGCAGCACTGCTTCTACCACCTGGAGGCGCCGGTCCTGCGCGTCGGCGGGGTCAACATCCCCTACCCGCCCAGCCGGCACGAGGAGGTCTTCCTCCCCGACCTCGACCGCGTGCTGCACGCCGTCGACACCGTCCTGTCCTACTGACGGGCCCCGCCCACCCTCCGTCCCACCTGCTCTTGCGAGGAGACTGTCGTGCCTGAGTTCAAGCTCCCCGACCCCGGCGAGGGGCTCGTCGAGGCGACCATCATCCAGTGGAAGGTCGGCGTCGGCGACACGGTCAAGACCAACGACATCGTCGTGGAGGTCGAGACCGCCAAGTCGCTCGTCGAGCTGCCGATCCCGTGGGACGGGACGGTGACCAAGATCCTGGCCCAGGAGGGCGAGGAGGTCGAGGTCGGCACCCCGATCATCGTCATCGACACCGGGGACGGCGGCGGCGAGGCCAGCGCCCCGAGCGCGGACGAGGCCGAGGCGGCCGCGGCCGACCTGGTGCCCGAGGCCCCCGCCGGTGGCGAGGCCGAGGCCAAGCCGGCCCGCGAGGCCGTGCTCGTCGGCTACGGCGCGATCGAGACCGCGACCACCCGTCGCCGTCGCCGGGGCGCCGAGGCCGCGGCCGAGGCCGCCGAGGAGGTCGGAGCCCCGCGCCGGGCCAAGGCCGCCCCGCCGGTGCGCAAGTACGCCAAGGACAAGGGCGTCGACCTGACCCAGGTCACCCCGACCCGCGAGGACGGCGTGGTCACCGACCCGTGGGGCACCGTGCTCGCCGAGGCCGGCACCGGCGAGGAGGTGCTCACGGTCGAGCTCGACACCGACGAGGTGGAGCGGGCCCGGAGCAGCTTCCCGGTGCTCGACGACCGCCGCCTCTGAGCGCGTCGCGCCCCCCTGACGGGCGGGTTCGTTCCGCAGGACGGGCGCGCCGGGCTCGGCTACCTTGAGGGCGTCCCCGACGAAAGGCGTCCTCCCATGGGCATCGGACTTGGCATCGTTCTCCTCGTGATCGGCGCGATCCTCGCGTTCGCGGTGAACTTCACCATGGCGGGAGGCATCGAGATCACGACCGTCGGCTACATCCTCATGGCGGCCGGTGTGCTGGCCCTGATCCTGGGCCTGGTCATGAACACCCAGCGCGCCAACACCACGCACCGCGAGGTGGTCGAGCGCCGCGACGACGTCGACGTGCGCCGCCGCGACATCGAGGGCTGATCCCTCTCCGCGCTGCTCGGGGGAGCTCGCCACGGCCCTCCGGCCGACCGGCGGCTCCCCCGCAGCGCGCTCCCAGGCAGTCCTCCTAGCGTCGAGACGTCCCCCGACCCCGTCCCGAGGCCCTTCCCGATGGCATCCGCTTCGCACCTGACCGCGACCGGCACGGCGCCTGGCTGCGCCAGGCACCGAGAGACCGCACGACGCCGCGGCACCCCCGCGGCCGACCGATTCACCCTGGCGCGCGACCGCGTCCACGGCCTGCTGCCGGCGGTGCTGCGCCTCGTGGTCCCGGCGACGGCGGTCGGCTTCGCGGCCATCAGCACCTTCACCTACGCCGTCGACCTCACGCTCCTGGCCGTGCTCTTCGACGGGCTCGGCGTGCCTTACCCCCTCGCCGTGACGGTGGGCTACGTCGTGGCCTTCGGGCTGGCGTTCGTGCTCAACCGCCGCCTCAACTTCCGGTCGACCGACCACGTGGGGCGGCAGTCCGCCCGCTACGTCGCCACCGTCGTCGTCAACTACCTGCTCTTCATCCTGCTGCTCTCGAGCGTGCTCGAGGCGGTCGCGACCAACTACCTGCTGGCCCGCCTGATCGCGGGGGCCTGCGAGGCGGTGTTCATGTATCTCATGATGCGGCTCGTCGTCTTCCGTCGCGCGTAGGCGGGCGGCGTCCGGACACGCCACCGCCCCGGGGAGATCCCTCCCCGGGGCGGTGCCGTCGCACCTCCGTCAGGACGTCAGAAGGCCTCCTCCGGGAGCTCCATGAGCGAGATGTCGTCGGCCGTCACGACGCGCCGGTCGGCGCCCAGCCGGGGCAGCACCTCGGAGGCGAAGAAGCGGGCGGCGGCCACCTTGCCCTGCAGGTATGCCGTGTCGCCGGGACGCTCGCCCGACTCCAGCAGGCGGGCGGCCACCTCGGCCTGGCGCAGCAGCAGCCAGCCCACCACGAGGTCGCCGGCGGCGAGCAGCAGCCGGGAGCTGTGCAGGCCCACGGCATACACCTGCTTCGGATCCTGCTGGGCGGCCATCGCCTTGCCGGTCATGAACTCGACCATCTGCTGGAGCTCGCCCAGCGCCCGCAGCACGGCGCCGCGGACCTCGCTGAGGCCGTCCTCGACCTGCGCCGAGGCGGTGCCCATGATCTCGCGGGCGACGTAGCCGAGGGCCACGCCCTTGTCGCGCAGGATCTTGCGGAAGAAGAAGTCCATGCCCTGGATCGCGGTCGTGCCCTCGTAGAGGGAGTCGATCTTGGCGTCGCGGACGTACTGCTCGACGGGGTAGTCCTGCAGGAAGCCGGAGCCGCCGAAGGTCTGGAGCGACTCGGTGCCGAGCAGCACCCAGGCGCGCTCGGAGCCGCAGCCCTTGACGAGCGGGAGCAGCAGGTCGTTGACGCGGGCGGCCAGCGCGGCGGGGGAGTCGGCCTCGAGGGCCTCCTCGCCGGAGGCCAGCTGGGCGGCGCGGACGGTGTCCTGGAAGCTCGCGGTGTAGAGCATGAGCGCCCGCAGGCCCTCGGCGTAGGACTTCTGCAGCATGAGCGAGCGGCGCACGTCCGGGTGGTGGGTGATCGTCACCCGCGGGGCGCTCTTGTCGGTCATCTGGGTCAGGTCGGCGCCCTGCACGCGCTGCTTGGCGTAGTCGAGGGCGTTGAGGTAGCCGGTCGACAGGGTCGCGATCGCCTTGGTGCCGACGAGCATCCGGGCGTACTCGATGACGCGGAACATCTGCGCGATGCCGTCGTGCACGTCGCCGAGCAGCCAGCCGACGGCCGGGCGGTCGGGGTCCTCGCCGAAGCGCAGCTCGCAGGTCGTCGAGACCTTCAGGCCCATCTTGTGCTCGATGTTGGCGACCTGGACGCCGTTCTCCTCGCCGAGCTCGCCGGTCTCGAGGTCGACGTGGCGGCCGGGGACGATGAACAGGGACAGGCCCTTGGTGCCCGGGCCGTGGCCCTCGGGGCGGGCCAGCACGAAGTGGATGACGTTGTCGTAGAAGGGCGCGGTGCCGCTGGTGATGAAGCGCTTGACGCCGCTGATGTGCCACGTGCCGTCGGCCTGCTGCACCGCCCTGGTGCGGCCGGCGCCGACGTCGGAGCCGGCGTCGGGCTCGGTGAGCACCATCGTGGCGCCCCAGCGCTTGTCGACCATGAGCTGGGCGAGCTGCTGCTGCGCGGGGTTGCCGAGGCGGTAGAGGACGGTGGCGAAGCTGAAGCCCGCCGCGTACATCTTCACCGCCGGGTTGGCGCCGAGCACCATCTCGGCGACGGCCCACGCCAGGGTGGGCGGCGCGGTGGTGCCGCCGAGTTCCTCGGGGACCTCCAGGCGCCACCACTCGTTGTCGATCCAGGTCTTGTAGGAGTTCTGGAAGGACTGCGGCATCGTCACGGTGCCGGTCTGCGGGTCGAAGACGGGCGGGGTGCGGTCGGACTCCAGCAGGGAGTCGCCGACCGGCCCCTCGGCCAGCTCGGCGACCTGGTGCAGCACGTCCCGCGCGGTCTCCGCGTCGATGTCCTCGAACGCCCCGGAGCCGAGGATGTCTCCCCGCTCCAGCACGTCGAACAGCATGAACTCGATGTCGCGCACGTTGCTCTTGTAGTGGCCCACGACGCCCTCTCAGGTATGCGGTACTCGGAGTATCTACTTCTCGGTAACAAGTGTGCACCCGCCCCCTCGCGGAAGGCAAGGGTGGTGGTGCCGGGCCGGGGTATGCGGTGCGGCCGCGCGCCTCGCGCCGCGGCCTGTCCTTCCCACCCGATAACTACTACACTAGGTCGTGCAACGAGTCCCGGCGCCGGCCGGGCGCCCTCCGCACCGGGCCGGCATCGGGGGAGAGGAGTTTGCGATGTCGTACTCCAAGGTGCTGGTTCCGGTCGTCCCCGGGCACGGCGAGGAGGCGTGGCGGGCCGTCGAGGTGGCGCGCTCGCTCGCCGGCGACGAGGGCACGGTCACGATCATCACGGTCGTCGAGGACCTGCCCCGCTACCTCACGGCCGAGGCCTACGCGGTCGACCCCGGCCTGATGGAGAGCCAGCGCGAGGTGGCGAAGGCCGTCGTCGACGAGTTCCTGGGGCAGGGCCTGGAGGTCCAGGTCGCCTACGGGCACCCGACGCGGGAGATCCTCGACGAGGCCGAGAAGGGCGGCTACGACTGCATCGTCATCGCCTCGTCGCAGCCCGGGTGGAAGCACTTCTTCCTCGGGTCGACGGCGTCCGGCGTGGTGCGGCACGCGCACTGCTCGGTGCACGTGCTGCGCGAGAAGCCGACCGCCTGACGCGGCGGGCGGGTCCGACGGGGCCGTCGGACCAGCCCGGCGGGCGTCCTGCCCCTACAGCTGGGGCAGGACCTCGGCGGCCACCAGCTCGGTGTGGGCGAGGTCGGACAGGTCGAGCATCTGCAGGTAGTAGCGCTCGGCCCCGGTCCGCTCGCGCCAGGTGCCGAGCCGGTCCACGACCTCGGCCGGCGTGCCGGCGAGCCCGTTCGCGCGCAGCTCGTCGACGTCCCGGCCGATCGCGTCGGCGCGCCGCCGCACCTCGGCCTCGTCACGGCCGACGCAGGCGACGAGCGCGACCGAGCGCAGCACCGACGAGGGCTCGCGGCCGATCGCCTCGCAGGCCCGGTCGACCCGGGCGAACTGCGCCACGGTGTCCTCGATCGTCGGGAACGCCATGTTGAACTCGTCGGCGAAGCGGGCCGTCAGCGCGGGCGTGCGCCGCTTGCCGCCCCCGCCGAGGATGATCGGCGGCCGCGGGTCCTGCACCGGCTTGGGCAGCGCGGGGGAGTCGGTGATCGTCACGGTCCGCCCCTGGTAGCCGAAGCGCTCGCCGGCGGGCGTGCTCCACATACCCGTCACGACCTCGAGGGCGTCCTCGAGCTGGTCGAAGCGGCCCGGCGCGTCGGCGAAGGGGATGCCGTAGGCGGCGTGCTCCTGCGCGAACCAGCCGGCGCCGATGCCGAGCTCGACCCGGCCGCCGCTCATCTCGTCGACCTGCGCGACCGAGACGGCCAGCAGCCCGGGGTGGCGGAAGGTCACCGAGGTGACGAGCGTGCCGAGCCGGATCGTGCTGGTCTCGCGCGCCAACGCTCCCAGGGTGATCCACGAGTCGGTCGGCCCCGGGCTGCCCTCGCGCCCCATCGCCAGGAAGTGGTCGGAGCGGAAGAAGGCGGAGTAGCCGCACTCCTCGGCGGTGCGCGCCAGGCGCAGCTGGTCGTCGTAGGTGGCGCCCTGCTGGGGCTCGGTGAAGATCCGGAGGTCCATGCGCCCCAGTCTGCAGCCACGGGCGGGGCGGCTGGCGTCGCCCCCGGCCGGTGGGCGATGATGCCGACCATGACGACGTCGACGAAGACACGTTCCCGCGCCGGGGTGGCCGCCCTCGCGACCGCCGTCCTCCTCGCGGGCTGCAGCGCGGGCTCGGGCACGAGCTCCGACCCCACCACGCCCGACGGCGACGGCGCCACGAGCAGCGGTGGCACCGGCGGGGACGCGGGCGGGCCGAGCGACGAGACCGTGCGCGTCGGCCTCGTCGCCGAGCCGGCGAGCCTCGACTTCACGACCACCGACGGGGCCGCGATCCCGCAGCTGCTCCTGGACAACGTCTACGAGACGCTCGTCACCGTCGACCAGGAGTCCGGCGAGATCGTCGGCGCTCTCGCCGAGGAGTGGGAGGTCAGCGACGACCGGCTGACCTACACCTTCACCCTCAAGGACGGAGTGACCTTCTCCGACGGCTCGGACTTCACGGCCGAGGACGCGCAGTTCTCGCTCGAGCGGGTCTCCACCGACGCCTGGACGACCAGCCTCAAGGCCCAGCTCGACGTCGTCGAGAGCGTCGAGGCGCAGGACGACACCACCCTGGTCGTCACGCTGACGGAGCCGAGCAACAGCTTCCTCTACGCGCTGACGACCCGCGTCGGCGCGATGTTCGACACCGAGGGCACCGACGACCTGGCCAACACCCCGATCGGCACCGGTCCCTACACCTTCGTCAGCTGGGACCGTGGCTCCCGGATCGTGCTGGAGCGCAACGAGGACTACCACGGTGACGCGCCCTACTTCGGCACCGTGGAGATGCACTACTTCCGCGACGCCAACGCACTCAACAACGCCATGCTCACCGACGCGATCGACGTCGTCTCCACGGTGCAGGCGCCGGAGTCGCTGGCCGAGTTCGAGACCGGCGACTACCAGATCGTCGAGGGCACGACGAACGGCGAGGTCGTGCTGTCGATGAACCAGCAGGAGGGCGCGCCGCTGGCCGACCTCGCGCTGCGCCAGGCGGTCCGGCACGCGATCGACCACCAGTCGCTCATGGACACCTGCTGGGCCGGGCGCGGCACGCTCATCGGCTCGATGGTGCCGCCGACCGACCCGTGGTACGAGGACCGCACCGGCGACTACCCCTTCGACCAGGACAAGGCCCGCGCCCTCATCGCCGAGGCCGGCGCCGAGGGCGAGACGCTGCGGCTGCGCATCCCGACGCTGCCCTATGCCGTGGCCTGCGGCACCGTCGTGGAGTCGATGCTCGAGGAGGTCGGCCTGCAGGTCGAGGTCGACGAGCTGGAGTTCCCCTCCGCCTGGCTGGAGACGGTCTTCACCAACAAGGACTTCGACATGTCGATCGTGGCCCACGTGGAGCCGCGCGACATGGGCAACGTCTTCGGCAACCCGGAGTACTACACGACCTACGGCACGGACCAGATCCGCGCTCTGCTCGACGAGGCCGACACCGCCTCCGAGGAGGAGCAGGTCGCGAAGATGAAGGAGGCGGCGGCCCTCATCAGCGAGGACGCGGCCGCGGACTTCCTCTTCCTGCTGCCCAACCTCATGGTGGCCGACCCCGACATCACCGGCCTGCCCGAGAACGCCATCAAGGAGTCCTTCCCGCTGGCCGCCCTGGCTCGCGGCTGAGACGCCCGACCGAGGTCCGACCTGATCCCATGCTGCTGAGACTCCTGCACCGCCTGATGGTGCTGGTCCTGAGCGTGCTCGCGGCCTCGGTCGTGGTGTTCGCGTTCATGCGAGTGCTGCCCGGCGACCCCGCCCGCGTGGCCCTGGGCATCAACGCCTCGGACGCGGCCGTGGCCCAGCTGCGCGAGCAGTTCGGCCTCGACCGGCCGGTCGTCGTGCAGTACCTCGACTGGGTGCGCGGGCTGATCACCTTCGACCCCGGCATCGAGTTCGTCAGCCGGGCGCCGATCGGCCCGCAGATCGCCGACCGGCTGCAGGTCACCCTGTGGCTGGTGGTCTGCGCGATGATCCTCGCGCTCGTGCTGGCGCTGCCGGTCGGCATCTGGATGGCGGTCCGGCACCGCCACTGGGACGGCGTGCTGCTCTCGGCGCTCTCGCAGGTGGGCGTCGCGGTCCCGGCCTTCCTCGCCGGCATCGTGCTCATCTCGGTCTTCGCGGTGCGGCTGCGGTGGGTGCCCTCGGGCGGCTGGGTGGTGCCGGCCGAGGACCCGGCAGGTTTCGTGAAGCGACTGGCTCTGCCGGTGATCTCGCTGTCGCTGGTGCAGGCCGCGGTGCTGGCGCGCTACATACGCTCCGCGGTGCTCGACGTGCTCCGCGAGGACTTCCTGCGCACCGCCCGCGCCAAGGGCCTGCGGCCGATGCAGGCGCTGGTGCGCCACGGCCTGCGCAACGCCGCGGTGCCGGTCGTCACGGTGCTCGGTCTGCAGCTGGCGACCCTGCTCATCGGCGCCGTCGTCATCGAGCGGGTCTTCGTCATCCCGGGTCTGGGCTCGCTGCTGCTCGACTCGGTGGCCAAGCGCGAGCTGCTCACCGTGCAGGCGGTCGTCATGGTGCTCGTCGTGGCGGTCCTCGTCATCAACTTCGTCGTCGACGTGCTCTACCTCGTCATCGACCCGCGCCTGAGGACGGCCCGATGAGCGAGATCCAGGGCATCCCCGCCGTCGCCGCGACCCCGGCGGGGGAGCTGGCCGCGCGCCGCGGCCGCGAGCTCAACCCGAGCCTGGTGATCGGCGGCTCGATCGTCGCCGCCATCGTGCTGCTCGCGCTGATCTCCTACGTGTGGACGCCGTGGCCGCCGATGCGCGTGCTGCCGGTCGAGCCCTACCAGACCCCCAACGCCGAGCACTGGCTCGGCACCGACAAGCTGCGGCGCGACGTCTTCACGCAGATCCTCGTCGGCGCCCGCACGACGCTCTACGTCGGGCTGGTCGCCGTCGGGGTGGCCGCGCTCGTGGGGGTGCCGCTCGGGATCCTCGCGGCGATGTCACCCGGCTGGCTCGGGCAGCTGGTCATGCGCGCCAACGACGTGCTGCTCGCCTTCCCCGCGCTGCTGCTGGCGATCATGTTCGCCGCGCTCTACGGCGGCTCCACGCGGGTCGCGATGATCGCGATCGGCATCGCCACCATCCCGGCCTTCGCCCGCATCACCCGCTCCGGGGCACTCGGTGTCATGACGTCCGAGTACGTCGTCGCCGCCCGCGCGGCCGGGCGCTCGCCGCTGGGCATCGCCTGGCGGCACGTGCTGCCCAACGTCGCCGGCCTGGTCATCGTGCAGGCCTCGGTCTCCTTCGCCATCGCGATCCTCGCCGAGGCGGCGCTGGCCTACCTCGGCCTGGGCACCCCGACCGGCCAGGCCTCCTGGGGGCGGATGCTCTACGAGGCCCAGACCACGCTGCGCTCCGCCCCGCACCTGGCGCTCATCCCCGGCGCCGCCATCGCGCTCTCGGTGCTGGGATTCAACCTCTTCGGCGACGGCCTGCGCGACTGGCTCGACCCCAAGCTGGAGGGGCGATGAGCGGCGACCGCACCGTCCTCGACGTCACCGGGCTGTCCGTCGGCACCCGGCACACCCCGCTGCTGCACGACGTGACGTTCTCGATCGAGCGGGGCGAGCGCGTCGGCCTGATCGGCGAGTCCGGCTCGGGCAAGTCTCTCACCGCGCTCGCCGTCATGGGCCTGCTCTCCGAGGGGCTGACGGCCACCGGAGACGTGCGTCTCTCGGCCCGCACCCCGGCCACCCGCAACCTGCTCGAGGTCGGCGAGCGCGAGATGGCGCGGCTGCGCGGCGACGGCATGTCGATGGTCTTCCAGGAGCCGATGACCGCGCTCAACCCGACCATGAAGGTCGGCGACCAGGTCGCCGAGGTCATGCTCCTGCACCGCACCCAGCCCTCCCGGGCCGCGGCCCGCCGCCGCGTCGTCGAGCTGCTCGAGCGCGTCGACCTGCCCGACGCCGAGCATCTCGCGCGCTCCTACCCGCACGAGCTCTCCGGCGGGCAGCGGCAGCGGGTCGTGCTCGCGATCGCCCTCGCCAACGACCCCGCGCTGCTCATCTGCGACGAGCCCACGACCGCCCTCGACGTCACCGTGCAGGCCACCGTGCTCGACCTCGTCGTCCGCGGCGTCGAGGCCCGCGACGCCGCCATGCTCTTCATCACCCACGACCTCGGGGTGGTGGCGACCGTCTGCGAGCGGGTGCTCGTCATGTACGGCGGCCGCATCGTCGAGGCCGGTCCCGTCGCCGAGGTCTTCTCCGATCCGCGGCACCGCTACACCCAGGGCCTCATCGGGGCCAGCGACCTCGTCGGCGCCGAGGGTCGCCGCGGCCGTGCGGCCCTGCCGACCATCCCGGGCTCGGTGCCGCCGGCAGGGCGCTTCCCCGACGGCTGCGTCTTCCGGACCCGCTGCGCCCACGCGACCGCCCGCTGCGAGACCCCGCCCCCGTGGTTCCCGCGCGGGGACCACCCGGCGGGCGAGACGGCATACGGTCACGCGTGCGTGCACCCGGCGGGGGAGGGCCAACGTGGCTGAGCACCAGGACGGTCCCGCGATCGAGCTGCGCGGGGTATGCCGCGACTTCCGTCGCCGCCGCACCTCGCTGACCCAGCCCGCCCCGGTGGTGCGGGCCGTGCAGGACGTGACCCTGTCGGTCGGTCGGGGCGAGCGCTTCGGCGTCGTGGGGGAGTCGGGCTCGGGCAAGTCGACCCTGCTGCGGCTGATCTGCGGCCTCGACCAGCCGACGTCGGGGGAGATCCTCGTCGAGGGTCGGCCCATCCACGACCGGTCCGCGCGCCAGCTGGGGTGGCTGCGGCAGCGGCTGCAGCTGGTCTTCCAGGACCCGATGAGCAGCCTCGACCCCCGGATGCGGGTGCGCGACATCGTCGCCGAGCCGCTCGTGGCGCAGGGTCGGCGCGCGGGCAACCGCGAGCGCGTCGTCGAGCTGCTCGAGCGGGTGGGGCTGTCGGCGGACGCCGCCGACCGCTATCCCCACCAGTTCTCCGGCGGTCAGCGGCAGCGGATCTCGATCGCGCGGGCGCTGGCCCCCGGGCCCGACATCCTCGTCGCCGACGAGCCGGTCTCGGCCCTCGATGTCTCGGTGCGCGCCCAGGTGCTCAACCTCGTCGACGAGGTGGTGGAGGCCTTCGGGCTGACGCTGGTCTTCGTCAGCCACGACCTGTCGGTCGTGCGGCACGTCTGCGACCGGGTCGCGGTGATGCAGCGCGGACAGGTCGTCGAGGTCGCCCCCACCGAACGGCTCTTCACCGACCCGCAGCACCCCTACACCCGCTCGCTGCTGGCGGCGGTGCCCGACCTGCACTCGGCGCTCGCCGGCCGCACCGCGGCGGACCTGGCGGCCGGGGTGGCGGGGCGAGCGGTGGAGGAGCAGCCATGAGGGTCCCGCCCGTCGTCCATCTCGCCGGTGCCGCGCTCGCCCAGCGCACCGTGGGCCGCCCTCCCACGCGTGGCAGCCTGCTCGCCTCCGCGCCCTTCGTGGCCGCTTCGGGCTGGCTGGCCGGCGGGGCGGTGCGGGAGTTCGTCCGGCGCGGGACGACCGTCGACCCGATGACCGTCGACCGCGCCTCCACGCTCGTACGGACCGGCCCCAACGCCGTGACCCGCAACCCCATGTACCTCGGCATGGCCGTCCTCCTCACCGGCCACGCCGTCGCCCGCCGCTCCCCGCTGGCCCTGCTGCCCGTCGCCGGCCTCGTCGCCGCGCTCGACCACTGGCAGATCCCGGCGGAGGAGGCGGCGCTCGCGCAACGCTTCGAGGACTACGCGGGCTACGTCGCCAGCGTGCCGCGCTGGCTCTGAGGCGCGGGCGCCGGGGAGCGCTCCCGGTGACGTCGTGCGTGCGGTGACGTCGGGTGTCCGGAAGAGTGGGACGACTTCGTGTCGTCATAGCGACACCAAGTCGTCCCACTCCAGCCGGGCCGGGCTGACCAGCGACCTCACCCCGTCAGCCGCCGACCAGCCCCCTCACTCCTCGGCCGGCGCCCAGGCGTCGGGGCGCGGCAGGGTGCGCAGCGCGCGGCTGGTGAGGACCGCGGCGACGGCCAGCAGGCAGATCGCCGCGCAGACCAGCAGGGTGCCCCGCAGACCGATCAGGCTCAGGCCGAAGCCCGCGATGATCGGCGCCAGCGGTGTCGCGCCGGCCCCGACGAGCTCGGTCGCGCTCATCACCCGGCCCAGGACGGCGCGCGGGGTCTGGTGCATGAGGTAGCTGAACATCGCAGCGTTGGTCGCCGGTGCCCCGAGCGTCCCGACGGTCAGCACGGCCAGGGTGGCCCAGAAGCCGGGGACCAGCGGCAGGACGGCCATCGCGGCGCCGGTGATCGACATGCCGATCATCGCGACCCATCCGGACGGGACGCGCTGCACGACCGGGCCGGCGAGCAGCGCGCCGGCGAGCATGCCCAGGCCGAGCGCGGTCGAGACGAGGCCGATCCGGGCGGGGGACTCACCGTCGCCGGCGAGCGAGTAGAGCAGGGTCGCGATCGCGGCGTTGAGACCGAGGTTGAGCAGGAGCGCGACGACCATGACGCGGCGCAGCTCGGAGCGCTGCCACAGCCACGCGAGCCCGGCGCCGACCTCGGCGCGGATCGACGTCTTCCCGTTCGCGGGGGCGGGGCGGAAGTCGCCGCGGAGCACGAGGGCGCCCAGCGCGCTGACGAGGTATGCGGCAGCCGCGGTGAGCAGCGCCGGCACGGCACCGAGGCCCAGCAGCAGGCCGCCGAGCGGCGGGGCGCCCATGGAGACGGCGGCGTCGCGGGCCTGGTTGGCCGACGAGGCGGTGGGCAGCAGGGAGGGCGGGACGACCTGCTTGAGGGCCGCGTCGGAGGCGTTGCCCAGCAGTCCGGCGCGGACGCCGGCCAGCAGGTTGAGCGCGCCCAGCGCGACCAGGCCGAGGTCGAGGCCCACGACGGCGACGAGGCCGAGCATCACGCAGCCGGCAAGGGTGCCGCTGAGGATCATCAGGCGGCGCAGGTCGTGGCGGTCGGCGAGCACGCCACCGAGCAGCGTGGTGGCGAGGCGGCCGCCGAGGCCGAGGGCGGCGACGGTGCCGGCGGCCGCGGCGTTGCCGCTGACGAGGACGACGAGCAGCGGCACGAGGAAGAACTGCAGCGAGGAGCCGAGCGCCTGGCCGGTGTCGCTGGCGAGCCAGGCCCAGTAGGACCCGGTGCGCCACAGTGAGGGGCGGGGGCCCGCGGGTTCGGTGGCGTCGGGTTCCGGAGCGGTGTCGAGGGCGGTCTCGGGACCGGCGACGGCGGTGTCGGCGGGGGTGGAGGTCGTGGTCATGACAGGAACGATAGACCCGCAAGAGAAGTTGCGCAACTATTCTTGCGCAACTGAAGGTGCGGATCCGTTAGGGTGGGGGACATGACCGCCGACGACTCCCTGACCGGCGCCGCCGGGCACGCCCCGGTCCGCCTCTCCTCGCCGATGCTCAAGGCGGTGGCGCACCCGGTGCGCCGCCGCATCCTGGAGCTCATGCACGAGGACGTGCCGCGACGCGCGACCGACCTGGCGCGGCTGCTCGACGTGCCGGCCAACGCGGTGAGCTTCCACCTGCGCCAGCTCGCCAAGGCCGGGCTCATCGTCGAGGCGCCCGAGCACGCGCGCGACCGGCGCGACAGGGTCTGGAAGGCGGCCGGCAGCGGCTTCACGATCCCGGCGCCCGACGCGCCCGTCGACGCCGAGGAGGAGCTGGTCATCCGGTCCTTCATGGACCAGGAGGCCCTCGACCTGCAGGACCTCGTCGCCCGCGTCACCGCCTGGGCACCCACCTGGGCCAGCGGGCGCGAGCCGCGGCCCCGCGCCACGATCCTGACGGGCCTGCTCGAGCTGACCGAGGCCGACGTCCGCTGGCTCTCCGAGCAGCTCGGCGAGCTCATGGACCGTGCGATCGAGCGCTCGCGCCAGCCGTCGGAGGAGCCGCGCCAGCTCTGGCGGATGGTCAACATCCTCGCCGACGACGCGCTGCCCCGCCCGGGGGAGGACCCGGACGGGGCAACGGCGACGGCTGCGCCCCCTCAGCCGCGCTCGCGGTCCAGCTCGCGGCGGTAGCCGACCGCCGTCAGCACGCAGCAGAGCACGAACCACCCGGCGACGACGACGGCGCTGACGGCCAGGTCGCCCTCCTCCATCAGGCCGAAGGCGAGCCGGTCGGTCGCCGAGGGCGCCATCGCCGCCCAGGCGAGCTGGCCGAAGTGGTAGGTCGGCAGGTAGGGCGCGACGTCCAGCAGCACCGGCGGCAGCCCGGCGAGCGGGAAGAAGAAGCCCGACAGGAACGCCAGTGGCAGGAAGACCAGGTTGACGATCGTGGTCGCCGCCCGCGGCCGCACCCAGTAGGCGATGGCCGAGCCCATCGGCGAGAAGGCGACGGTCCCCAGCAGGAGCACGCCGACGGTGAGCGCGAGCCGGCCGAGGTCGAAGTCGGCGTCGCCGGCGAGGGCGGCCAGCAGCCCGATGCCCGCGACGATGATGCCGATGAAGACCAGGTTGAGGGCGAGCTTGCCCGTGAAGTAGAGCCACATCGGCATCGGGGTGGCCCGCAGCCGCCGCAGCCAGCCCTTCTGCCGCTCGGTCGCCAGCTCTGCGCCGAAGGAGAAGAGCGCCTGCGACACCACGCCGTAGCAGCTGAACGAGACGAACATCAGCGCCGTGACGGTGGTGCCGTCCGGCAGCACGGTGCCGGCGTTGGGCAGCCCGAACATCGCGTAGAGCAGGATGGGCAGCACGACGACGCCGATGAAGTACTCCGGCAGTCGGCGGTAGCGCACCACCTCGGCGCGCACCTGGGTGAGCAGCGCGGCCACGATCCCGCGGCCGGGCACGGCGGTCGGCGAGGGGGAGCTGGGGACGGTGACGGTGGTCATCGGAGAGCCTCCTGCGGGTATGCCGCCGGGCTGGCCGGGCGGTCGTGGGTCGGGTCCGGCGCGGCGCCTGTGAGGTGGACGAAGGCGTCCTCGAGCGAGGCCTCGGCTACGGTGAGGTCGGTGACGTCGTGCCCGGCGGCGAAGACCGCCCGCAGCACCGGCTCGGCCTCGACCACGTGCAGCCGGAGGGCGCGCGAGGGCGTGGCGGGGGCACCGTCGACGACGCCGGCCGTCTCCGGTCGCGTGACCTCCCGCACGCCGGGGAGCCTGCGCAGCCAGCCCTCGGGGGCGTCGGTGCGCAGCGTGACGGTGCGTCCGGCCACGAGCTGCTTGATCTGTGCCGGGCTGCCCTCGGCCACGACCGCGCCGGCGGCGATGACGACGACCCGCTCGGCGAACTCGTCGGCCTCGGCCAGGTTGTGGGTCGAGAACAGGATGGTCTTGCCGAGCGAGGCGAAGCCGGAGACCTGCTCCCAGAACTCCCGTCGCGCACCCACGTCGAGCGCCGCGGTCGGCTCGTCCAGGAAGAGCAGGTCGGGGTCGCCGGCGATGGTCAGCGCGAACGACAGCCGCTGGCGCTGCCCGCCGCTGAGCTGGGTCACCCGGCGGTCGGCCCGGGCTGCCAGGTCGGCGCGCGCCAGCACCTCCTCGACCGGCAGCCGGCTCGGGTAGTAGGACGCGACGAGGTCGACCATCTCCCGGACGGTCAGGCTCTCGGGCGCGTCGGTGTCCTGCAGCATCGCGCCGACGCGGGCGCGGACGGCGGGGCTGCGCGGGTCGCCGCCCAGCACCCGCACACTGCCCCGGGTGGGGCGGCGCAGGCCGAGCAGCATCTCGATCGTGGTCGTCTTGCCGGCGCCGTTGGGCCCCAGCACCGCGGTCACCTGCCCGGTCGGGACGCTCAGGTCGATCGCCCCCACGGCCGTCACGTCGCCGTAGTCCTTGCCCAGGCCCTGCGTGTCGATGGCGTTCATCGCCTACCTCCTCGATGTGGTCCTTCGACGCTAGGAGCGGACGGGAGGGCCGGGTCAGTGCCGGACGGCACCGGATCAGCACGGGTCGACCGTGACCGCGGGCACGGGTCGGGCATGACTTCCGGCACGGGTGCGGGGCGGGGGCGCCGTCCTAGGGTGGACGCGTGAGCGAGAGGCAGACCGCCGCCCGGAGCCATCCCGGCCTGGACCGCACGGCCGGCGTCACCGGCGCGCTCACCTACGCCCTGGTCGGGCTGCTGCCCGTGGTCACCGACATCCCGATGTCGAGCCTGTGGTGGGTGCTCTGGGCGGTCGGCCTGCCGCTCTTCGTCGTCGACGTCCTGGTGGACCTGTCGCCGCGGACCGCCCGGCTGCTCGTCCTGCCGATGATGCTGCTCGGCACAGCCCTCTATGCCGTGGAGCCGCTCTACGGCTTCGGCGGCGTGCCCATGGTCATCACCGCCGCGAGCGCGGGACTGGTGCTGCCGCTCCCCACCGCCCTCGGCGTGGTCGCGGTGCAGTCCGCCGCCCTCCTGACCCTCGGCTACGGTGCGCTGTCCGACGGCGGCCTGCTCGGTGCGCTCTTCTACGTCGGGCTGCAGGTCTTCGCCGTGATGACCGGGCAGATCACCCAGCGGGAGAGCCGGGCGCGCGAGCGGCTGGCGCAGGTGCACGCGAGTCTGCGCGAGGCCCACGCCGAGCTGGAGGCCGCCCAGGCCCGCCTCGCCGAGACCAGCCGCACCGAGGAGCGGCTGCGGATCTCGCGCGACCTGCACGACCTGGTGGGTCACCAGCTCAGCGCCCTGGCGCTCAACCTCGAGGTCGCCTCGCACGTCGTCGACGGGCCGGCCGCCGAGCAGGTGCACCGCTCGCGCCAGCTGGCCAAGGAGCTGCTCGCCGACGTCCGCCAGGTCGTCGGCCGGCTGCGCGAGGACGGCCCGGACGTGCGCGGCGCGCTGGAGCGGATGGCAGCCCAGATCCCCCGCCCCGTGGTCCACCTGGACCTGCCCGACGAGCTCACGGTGCCGTCAACACCGGTGCGCGACGCCCTCGTCCGCGGCGTGCAGGAGGCGCTGACCAACGCCGTCCGGCACTCCGGCGCGGGGTCCGCCTGGGTGGGGGTGCG
Source organism: Ornithinimicrobium humiphilum (assembly GCF_006716885.1). NCBI lineage: Bacteria > Bacillati > Actinomycetota > Actinomycetes > Micrococcales > Ornithinimicrobiaceae > Ornithinimicrobium > Ornithinimicrobium humiphilum. The sequence continues at coordinate 203,556 of NZ_VFPU01000002.1, read as the reverse complement.
GCATACCGGCGAGGGGCTGGAGGTCGTCGTCCGCGACGACGGCGCCGGGGCCGACCCCCTCCGTCCGGGCAACGGCCTCACGGGTATGCGGGAACGCATCGAGGCCGTCGGCGGCACCGTCGAGGTGGACGGCTCCGACGGCTTCCGGGTGCGGCTGGTCGTGCCGGCCGAGGTGGTCGCGCCGCCGCCCGACGCAGCAGGGCCGTCGGCCACCGCGGCGCCCACCGCCGACCGGGAGGTCGCCCGGTGATCCGCGTCGTCCTGGTCGACGACCAGACCCTGGTGCGGCAGGGCATCCGCAGCCTGCTGGCCCTGGGCGAGGACGTCGAGGTCGTGGGGGAGGCCGCCGACGGCCGGGCCGCGCTCGCCGTCATCGGGCAGACCCGGCCCGACGTCGTGCTGCTCGACCTGCGCATGCCCGTGCTCGACGGGCTCGGGACGCTGCGCGAGCTGGCGCAGGCCGAGCACCGGCCGGCGACGCTGGTGCTGACCACCTTCGACGACGACGAGGACGTGCTGGAGGCGCTGCGCGCGGGGGCCCGGGGCTACCTGCTCAAGGACGTCACGCTGGAGGCCCTGCTCGAGGCGATCCGCACCCTGGCCGACGGTGGCCGCCTCATCCAGCCGGCCGTGAGCGCCGGCCTGGTGCAGCGGCTGGCCGCCGGGTCGGAGCCGCGGCGCTCGCCCGACACCCTGCCGCCCCAGGAGCTCACCGGCCGCGAGCAGGAGGTGCTGCGCCTGATGGCGGCCGGCTGGAGCAACCGCGAGATCGCCTCCGGACTCCACCTGGCCGAGGGCACCGTGAAGAACCACGTGTCGGCGATCCTTCTGAAGCTCGGCGTGCGCGACCGCACCCGCGCGGTGCTGCGGGCGCTGGAGGACGGCCTCGTCGAGCGCTGAGGCCCGGGGACCGACCGACCTTCAGGCGGGCGACCGCCGCCGCCCCGACGCCAGCCACGCGCCGACGAGGACCAGCGCCACCCCGGCGAGCGAGAGGAGCGCCACCCGCTCGCCCGCCAGCCCGGCACCGAGGACCAGCGAGACGACCGGCACCAGGTAGGTCGTGATCGAGGCCCGCGGGGCGCCCACCCGGCCGACCAGCGACGTGAAGAGGACGAACGCCAGCCCGGTGCCGAGCGCGCCCAGCGCCAGCATCGCCAGCACGACCGCGACGCCCGGTCGGGCCCCCACGAGGCCGGGCGCCCCGAACGGCGTGAGCACGAGCATCGCCACGATCTCGGCGCGCAGGATGACCGACAGCGCCCCGTTGCGGGCCTGGAGGACACCGGTGAGGTTGAAGGAGACGCCGTAGAGGAAGGTGGCGAGCAGCACCATGAGCAGCCCGAGCCCGCTCGCCCGCCCGTCGACGTTGGGCAGGCCCAGCAGGACGACACCCACGAAGCCGACGACGAGCCCGACGACGAGCGCGCGGTCCGGGCGCTGGCGCAGCCAGACGGTGGCGATCGCGGCGGTGAAGAGCGGCGCGGCCCCGTTGACCATCCCGGCCAGCGCCGAGGCGATCTCCTGCTGCGCGAGCGCGAAGAGCAGGAAGGGGACCGCCATCCAGGTCAGGCCGAGGACGGCCGTCGGCCCGAGGTCGCGCCGCCGACGCAGGGGAGCGCGCGCGGCGGGGACGCAGAGGAGCACCGCCACGCCGAGGAGCAGCCGCAGCCAGGCGACGGTCGCCGGCGGGAAGGCCTCGAGCCCGAGCAGGATGAAGTAGTAGGAGCTGCCCCACATCAGCGCGACCGCGACGAGCATTCCCCAGTCGCGGGCGGCGAGGGCGGCGGGGGCGCCGGTCGGGCGGGGCACCCACGCGATGCTGCCAGATCCGCGCCGGTCACGGGGCCGTCCTGCGCCGTGCCGCCGCAGGTCAGGAGACCGGTCAGTGCCACGATGGGCCCCATGCTGCACGACCTCGTCCCCGGCCCCACCAACTCCGTCGTCGACGTCGCCGGGCTCGCCGTCGGCTCCACCTCGCGGGTGGGCGACGGCTGGCTCACCGGCTCGACCGTCGTCCTCGCCCCGCCGGAGGGCGCGGTCGCGGGCGGCGACGTGCGTGGTGGTGGCCCGGGCACCCGCGAGACCGACCTGCTCGACCCCTGCAACCTCGTGGACCGCGTGCACGCGATCAGCCTGTCGGGCGGCTCGGCCTTCGGGCTGGCGGCCGCCGACGGCGTGATGCGCTGGCTCCTGGGCCAGGGCTGCGGCTTCCCGATGGGCGCGCCCGACCGGCTGGTCCCGATCGTCCCCGGCGCCGTGATCTTCGACCTGGGACGCGGCGGCCGCTGGGACGCCACCCCGGACGCCACCTTCGGCGCGGCCGCCTGCGAGGACGCGCAGCGGGCCCGCGACACCGGCTCCGACGGGTATGCCGCACCGCCCGCCCTCGGTGCCGTCGGCGCCGGCACCGGCGGCCAGGTCGCCGGTGGTCTCAAGGGCGGCCTCGGCTCCGCCAGCGTCGTCCTGCCCGACGGCTCGACCGTCGCCGCCCTCGTCGTGCTCAACGCCGTCGGGTCGACGGTCGACCCGCGCACCGGCGAGCTCTACGGCGCCTCCCGCCTGCTGCCCGGCGACCTGGAGGGCCTGCCCGGGGTGCCCTCCGGGGCGGGGCTGCGCACGCCATACCCGCAGGAGGTGGAGGCCGCCCGCGCCCGGGCGGTCGAGCTCGGCGCCGAGGCGCTGCCGCGCACGCTGGCGACGACCATCGGCGTCGTCGCCACCGACGCCACGCTGGGCTGCGCGCAGGCGCGGCGGCTGGCGATGTCGGGGCAGGACGGGCTGGCCCGGGCGATCCTGCCGGCGCACTCGATGTTCGACGGCGACACGCTCTTCGGGCTCGCCACCGGCGGCCGTCCCGCGCCGGACCCGCTCGGCTTCCACCAGATGCTCGAGGCCGCAGCCGACGTCGTCACCCGCGCGATCGTGCGCGCCACGCTGGCGGCCGACTCGGTCACGACGCCCGAGGGCACCTGGCGGTCCTACCGGGAGGCCTTCCCCAGCGCGCTCGCCTGACGCTGCCCCTCAGAGGTCGACCGGGTCGCGGACGAGCGGGCAGGTCATGCAGTGGCCGCCGCCCCGGCCGCGCCCCGGCTCGGCCCCGACGATCTCGACGACGTCGATGAAGGGCGCCGACTCGGCCGTGACCTCCAGGCCGCCGTCTGCTCCGTGGTGCCGGACGCCATGGGCCCCCTCGGGCGGGCGCGTGCCGGGGACTCTCCCCGACCGTCCCGGTATAGCGCACCCCGGGAGACGGGGCAAGGGTCGTGACGCGTGCCAGACTCTGCGGGTATGACGTCGCTCGACTACGCGCAGATGTTCCGGATCGACGGCCGCCACGCGGTGGTGGTGGGCTGCGGCGGGATCGGGGCCGAGATCGCCGCCGGTCTCGCGGCCCAGGGCGCCCGGGTGTCCTGCCTCGACAAGGACCCGGCGACGGCGGCGGCGGTGCGCGACCGGCTCGCCGCCGGGGAGGACCCGGGGCACGCCGCGCACGCGGTCGACGTCCTCGACGAGGCCGCGCTCGCCGACCTCGTGGGCGGGCTGGGCGACGTCGACGTGCTCGTGCTCACCGCGGCGATCAACGTGCGCAAGAAGCTGCTCGACTACTCCGCAGAGGAGTTCGACCGGGTCGTCGGGCTCAACCTGCGCGGCACCTTCAACGCGGTGCGGGCCTTCGCGCCGGACATGCAGCGCCGCGGCACCGGCTCGATCGTCGCGCTCACCTCGATCCGGGCGCTGGTCGTCGAGCCGGGTCAGGGCGTCTACGCCGCGACCAAGGCGGGCGTCGCCCAGCTCGTCAAGACGCTCGCCGCCGAGCTCGGGCCCTCGGGCGTGCGGATCAACGCCGTCGCCCCCGGCGTCGTCGAGACCCCGCTCACCGCGCAGATCCGCGCCGACGAGGCCTGGAACAGGGCCTATGCCGAGAAGTCGGTGCTGGGCCGGTGGGCGCGCCCCGAGGAGATGGTCGGTGCCGTCTGCTGGCTGGCCTCCGACGCGGCCAGCTTCGTGACCGGCTCCCAGGTCATGGTCGACGGTGGCTGGACGGCCGTGGACGGGCGCTTCACGCCGCCTTTCGGTTGACCGTTCATCTAGTTGCGCAGGTCAGGGGTCCCAGGGTGATTCCGGCGCCCGCCTGAAGGCATACTTCCTCTTATGGTTGCTCTTCCGTCGGTCGACGCTGCCCGTGACTCCCGCGTCCGCGAGCTCACCCGCGCCCACGTCTTCACCTCCTGGTCCGCGCAGGCGGAGATCGACCCGCTGCCGCTGGCCGGCGGCGAAGGCGTGTGGTTCTGGGACCACCAGGGGCGTCGCTACCTCGACCTGACCAGCCAGCTCGTCAACGTCAACCTCGGCTACCAGCACCCGCGGCTCGTCGAGGCGATCCGGGAGGCGGCCGGGGGACTGGTCACCGTCGCCCCGAGCTTCGCCGAGGAGTCCCGCGCCGAGGCCGCGGCCGCCGTCGCCGGGCTCGCGCCCGCCGGGCTGGAGAAGGTCTTCTTCACCAACGGTGGCGCCGAGGCCAACGAGAACGCCGTCCGGATGGCCCGCCTGCACACCGGCCGGCACAAGGTGCTGGCCGCCTACCGCAGCTACCACGGCGCCACCGCGGCCGCGATCGCACTGACGGGCGAGCCGCGCCGCTGGGGCGCCGAGCCCTCGATCCCCGGTGTCGTCCACTTCTGGGGCCCCTACCTCTACCGCAGCGAGTTCCACTCGAGCACGCCCGAGGAGGAGGCCGAGCGCGCGCTGCGCCACCTGCGCCACACCGTGGCCGCCGAGGGCCCGCAGCACGTCGCCGCCATCGTGCTCGAGACCGTCGTGGGCAGCAACGGCGTCCTCGTGCCGCCGCCGGGCTACCTCGAGGGCGTCCGCGAGCTGTGCGACGAGCACGGCATCCTGCTGGTCCTCGACGAGGTCATGGCCGGCTTCGGCCGGACCGGCGCGTGGTTCGCCTTCGACCACTGGGGCGTGCGGCCCGACCTCGTCACCTTCGCCAAGGGCGTCAACTCCGGCTACGTGCCGCTCGGCGGCGTGATCCTCTCCGACGAGATCGCCGACACCTTCGCCCACACGCCCTATCCGGGCGGGCTGACCTACTCCGGCCACGCGCTCGCGACCGCCTCCGCGGTGGCCTCGATCCGGATCATGCGCGAGGAGCGCGTCGTCGAGAACGCCGCCGAGGTCGGCGAGCGCACCCTCGGCCCCGGCCTGCGCGACCTCGCCGAGCGGCACGAGGTGATCGGCGACGTCCGCGGTCTGGGGGTCTTCTGGGCCCTCGAGCTGGTGGCCGACCGCGAGACCCGCGAGCCGCTGCCGGCCGACCGCGTCAAGGCGATCCACCGGGCCTGCGTCGAGCGCGGCGTCTGGCCGCTGATGATGGGCAACCGGATGCACGTGGTGCCGCCGTGCGTCATCACCTCCGAGGAGGCCGGCGAGGCGTTGACGCTGCTCGACGAGGCCCTCGCCGGGGCGACAGCGTGACGGACCCCCGCGCCGCCGTGGAGCTGCCCCTCGTCGAGGCCCGGATCTCCGTGCCCGACGTCGCGTCGGCCCGCACCATCGCCGACACGCTGATCGCGCGCAAGCTCGCCGCCTGCGTCCAGGTCCTGGGCCCGATGCTCTCCTTCTACACCTGGGAGGACGAGGTCCACAGCAACGAGGAGTGGCTGCTCCTGGCCAAGACCACCGAGAACGCCTTCCCGGGCCTGGCCGAGGCGGTCGTCCACCTGCACCGCTACGACGTGCCCGAGATCATCGCCGTCCCGGTCTCGCACGCCCTGTCCTCCTACGCCGACTGGGTGCGCACGGGCGCCGCGCCGGACTCCCCCGGGGACGGCGACGAGGACGGGGCCGAGGGCAGGCGCCTGCACGGCATACCCGGCTGAGTCCGGCGGGACGCACGAAGGCCCCCTCCTCGGAGGGGGCCTTCGTCGTGTGGAGCGGGCGACGAGAATCGAACTCGCGTATTCAGCTTGGGAAGCTGATGTTCTACCATTGAACTACGCCCGCGGGACCCCGATTCGGGGTCGGGCGGCCATACTAACGCGGCCCGTCGACGGTCTCCAACTCCCCCCGTTAGGGTGTCTGCGTGCTCCTCTCCGACCGCGACATCCGTGCCCAGATCGACGCCGGCAGGGTCGTGCTCGACCCCTGGGACCCCGAGATGGTGCAACCGTCGAGCGTCGACGTGCGGCTCGACCGCTTCTTCCGGCTGTTCGACAACCACAAGTACCCCGTGATCGACCCCGCGCAGGAGCAGCCGGAGCTGACCCGCCTGGTCGAGGTCGACGCCGACGAGTCCTTCGTGCTGCACCCGGGGGAGTTCGTGCTGGGCTCGACCTACGAGCAGGTGAGCCTGCCCGACGACATCGCCGCGCGCGTCGAGGGCAAGAGCTCGCTGGGCCGTCTCGGCCTGCTCACCCACGCCACCGCCGGCTTCGTCGACCCCGGCTTCACCGGGCACGTCACGCTCGAGCTCTCCAACGTCGCGACGCTGCCGATCGTGCTCCACCCGGGGATGAAGATCGGCCAGCTCTGCTTCTTCCAGCTCAGCTCCCCGGCCGAGCACCCCTACGGCTCCTCGCCCCGCGGCAGCCACTACCAGGGGCAGCGCGGCCCGACGGCCAGCCGGTCGTTCCAGAACTTCTACCGCACGCAGATCCAGGACTGACGGGGCGGGGCGCCGCCCCGGCGGCGCACGGCACACCCCCGGTGAACGAGAAGAGCCGACCTGATCCCTCAGGTCGGCCCTTCTCGTGGTGCCCGGTGGCCTAGACGGCCGGCTCCGGGTCGGGCTGCGGCGCGGCGTCGGCCGCAGCCGCCTCCTCGCCCTCCTGGCCGCGGCGCACGGCCGCGAGCAGCATCTGGGCGACGTCGACGACCTCGATCTCCTCGCGGGCACCCTCGGACTGCTTCTGGGTCAGGCCGTCGGAGAGCATGACGCGGCAGAACGGGCAGCCGATCGCGATCCGGTCGGCGCCGGTGGCGATGGCCTCCTCGGTGCGGTTGAGGTTGATGCGGGTGCCGAGCTTCTCCTCCATCCACATGCGCGCGCCGCCGGCGCCGCAGCAGAAGGACTTCTCGCCCGAGCGGGGCATCTCGCGCAGCTCCACGCCGGGCAGCGCGCCCAGCAGCTCGCGCGGCGGGGCGTAGACCTGGTTGTGACGGCCCAGGTAGCACGGGTCGTGGTAGGTCACGCTCTCGGCGGTCGAGGCGACTCCGGAGGTGTCGGCGTCGGCCGGGCGGTGCACCGGGGTGAGGCGCTTCTCGCGCACCAGGCGGTTGAGCAGCTGCGTGTGGTGGACGACCTCGAACTGTCCGCCGACCTGCGGGTACTCGTTCTTGATGGTGTTGAAGCAGTGGGCGCAGGTCACGACGATCTTGGTCGCGTTGACCTCCTTGAGGACCTCGACGTTCTGCATCGCGAGCATCTGGAAGAGGAACTCGTTGCCGGCGCGGCGGGCCGGGTCGCCGGTGCAGGTCTCGCCGTCGCCCAGCACGGCGAAGGAGACGCCGGCGGTGTGCAGCAGCTCGGCCACGGCGCGGGTGGTCTTCTTGGCACGGTCCTCGAAGGCGCCGGCGCAGCCCACCCAGAACAGGTAGTCGACCTCCGCCAGGTCCTCGACGTCAGCCCCCGCCATCGGGATGTCGAACGGCAGGTCCTTGGCCCAGTCCATCCGCAGCCGGGCGTTCATGCCCCACGGGTTGCCCTTGTTCTCGAGGTTCTTGAACAGGCCGCCCAGCTCGGACGGGAAGGCCGACTCGATGAGGGTCTGGTAGCGCCGCATGTCGACGATCGCGTCGACGTGCTCGATGTCGACCGGGCACTGCTCGACGCAGGCGCCGCAGGTCGTGCACGACCACAGCACGTCGGGGTCGATGACCGCGCCGCCGCTGGGGATCGTCGGGTCGCCCTCGGTGCCGCCGACCAGCTCGCGCTGGGCCTCGGCGACCGCCGACAGCGGTATGCCGTGCAGCTGCTCCGGGCGCGGCCCGTCACCGAGCGCGGAGAAGGCCTCGGTTGCGGCGTCGCGGTGCTCGGCGTCGGCGAGCAGCCAGGGCGCCTTCGCGTGGTGGTGGTTGCGCAGGTTGAGCACGACCATCTTGGGCGAGAGGGGCTTGTCGGTGTTCCAGGCCGGGCACTGCTCCTGGCAGCGACCGCACTCGGTGCAGGTGGAGAAGTCGAGCAGGCCCTTCCAGGTGAAGTCCTCGACCTTGCCCACGCCCAGGGCGGCGTCCTCGTCGAGGTTCTCGACGTCCTCGAAGTCGACCGGCTCGCCGGCGACCGTGATGGGCTGCAGCGGGCCGAGGCTGGTGCTGCCGTCGGCGTGGCGCTTGAGCCAGATGTTGAAGAAGGCCAGGAACCGGTGCCAGGCCACGCCCATCGTCGGGACGAGAGCGATCGTGAGCATCCACGTCATCGAGATGAGGATCTTGACCAGCGCGACGACGACGATCGCGGTCTCCAGGGCCCCCACGGAGGCGCCGGAGAAGAAGCCGCCGACCCAGGCCGTCAGGGGGAAGTGGCCCATCGTGGCCCACTCCTCGCCGTGCTGGCGACCGATGGCGTACTCCATACCCCTCAGCAGCACGATGCAGATGCCGACCCCGAGGATGACGGCCTCGACGAAGTAGGCCTGCCAGAAGTTCGAGCCCCAGAAGCGGGAGCGGCGGCCCTCGCCGCGCGGGTGGCGCAGCTGACGGACGACGACGAGCGCGAGGATACCGAGGATCGCGGCCCAGCCGAAGATCTCGGAGATCCACTCGTAGGGCGCCCAGTGGCCGATGAGCGGCAGCGCGAACTCGGGATCGAAGAGCTGGCCGTAGGCGGTCACCAGGGTGAGCACCAGCAGGCCGAAGCTCACCATGACGAACCAGTGCGCCACGGCCACGACGGGCTTGCGCGCCATCCGGGTGTGGCCGAGGAACTCCCGGACCAGCGTGACCGTGCGCTCGCCCGGGTCGTCGGTGCGTCCCTTCACGGGCTGGCCGAGCCGGAACTTGGTCACGAAGCCGGCGATGGTGCGCACGAAGAGCGCCACCGCGGCCAGCGTGATGAGTGCCGCGACGACGATGGCGACGACCTGCAGGGTTCCCACGTCCATAGCGGCAGGGTAGTGCCCGGGGAGGGCATCGGCGGCGGCAGGGCGACGGCGGGGCGAAGAAGATCCCCTCGTGCGGGAAGGTCTTGTTATGCAATAACGTTCACTAGCAGAATGCATAACGATCGAGGCTGATGCCTCGCCCCCGACGGAAAGGTTTCCCCTGTGCCTGTCTACGACGACGTGACCCAGGTCATCGGCCGCACCCCCCTCGTCCGCCTCAACCGCGTGACCGAGGGTATCCAGGAAGGCACCCAGGTGCTGGCCAAGCTCGAGTCGCAGAACCCCGCCGCCTCGGTCAAGGACCGCATCGGCGCCGCCATCATCGACGCGGCGGTGGAGTCGGGCGAGCTGCAGCCGGGCGGCACGATCGTCGAGGGCACGTCGGGCAACACCGGCATCGCCCTGGCCATGGTCGGCGCCGCCCGCGGCTTCAAGGTCGTCCTGGCGATGCCCGAGACCATGAGCCTGGAGCGCCGCGCCCTGCTGCGCGCCTACGGCGCCGAGCTCGTCCTCACCCCCGGCTCGGAGGGCATGAAGGGCGCCGTCGCCAAGGCCGACGAGATCGCCGCCGAGCGCGGCGCCGTGCGCGCCCGCCAGTTCGCCAACCCGGCCAACGTCAAGGTCCACTACGCGACCACCGGCCCCGAGGTCTGGAACGACACCGACGGCCAGGTCGACGTCTTCGTCGCCGGCGTCGGCACCGGCGGCACCATCACCGGTGCCGGCCGCTACCTGCGCGAGCAGAAGCCGGACGTGCGCCTGGTCGCCGTCGAGCCCAAGGACAGCCCGATCCTCAACGGCGGCCAGCCCGGCCCGCACAAGATCCAGGGCCTGGGCGCCAACTTCATCCCGGAGATCCTCGACACCGAGCTCTACGACGAGGTCCTCGACGCCACCCTCGAGGACTCGATCCGCATCTCCCGCTCGCTGGCCACCGAGGAGGGCATCCTCGCGGGCATCTCCTCCGGCGCCAACGTCTGGGCCGCCCTGGAGATCGCCAAGCGCCCCGAGAGCGCCGGCAAGACGATCGTCGTGATCATCCCGTCCTTCGGCGAGCGCTACCTGTCCACCGTCCTCTTCGAGGACCTGCGGGACTGATCGCCGTGGCTCTCCTGTCTGCACCCACGAAGATCGCCGGGGCGGTGTCCCGGCTCGCCGGGGGCATCCGGGAGGACCTCGACGCCGCCATCGAGCGCGACCCCGCCACCTCGAGCCGCGTGGAGATGGCCCTGGCCTCGCCCGGGCTGCACGCGATCTGGACGCACCGGGTCGCCCACCGGCTCTGGACCTCGGGCCACAAGCTGCCCGCGCGCCTGCTCTCGCAGGCCGCGCGGGCGGCGACCGGCGTCGAGATCCACCCCGGGGCCACCATCGGCCGGCGGTTCTTCATCGACCACGGCATGGGCGTGGTCATCGGCGAGACCGCCGAGGTCGGCGACGACGTGATGCTCTACCACGGCGTCACGCTCGGCGGCCGGTCGATGGAGCCGGTCAAGCGCCACCCCACCCTCGGCGACGGCGTGACCGTCGGCGCCGGGGCCAAGGTGCTCGGCAACATCGTGCTGGGCCACGGCGCCCAGGTCGGTGCCAACGCCGTGGTCACCAAGGACGTGCCGTCGATGGCGGTCGCGACCGGCATCCCCGCCAAGATCCGGATGCCGGAGGCGGGCATCGACCCGCAGCAGGCGCTCTACGACGAGCCCGCGCTCTGGATCTGACGGCATACCCCGGACAGCGCGAAGGCCCACCCCCGAGGCAGGGGGTGGGCCTTCGTCGTGAGGCTGTGGTGCTTGGCCGGTCAGGGCAACTTGTCGCCGCCCGGGCCGAAGCCGGTGGTGTCCACCGTGGCGGTGCCGCTCTCCGGGTCGTAGGACCCGGTCGCGTTCTGCACCGTGCCGGAGCTCGAGCTCGAGCCGGAGCCGCCGAAGGCGGAGCCGGAGGAGCTGGAGCCGTTGGAGGACGAGCTCGAGTCGCCGGTCACCTTGGCCTTGGCCTCGTCGACCTTGGCCTTGGCCTGCTCGCCGACCTTCTGGGCGACCTCGGGAGCCTTGGTCTTGGCCTCGTCGACCTTGGTCTGGACCCGGGGGTCGGTCCACAGCTTGGTGGCCTGGTCGGCGATCTGGTCGTAACGCTCACGACCGGCGCGCGCACCCAGCACGTAGCCGATCCCCGCGCCGACGAGCAGCAGCAGCTTGTTCATCATGACTCCTTCCGATGGGTCATCGTGTTCTCCATCGACGCTACACGCGCAGGGGCGGACCGGCATGCCGAGCGCGACAGGGCGCAGAGCACCCCCGTCCGACCTGCGGAGATGGCGGAGGGTGTGGGATTTGAACCCACGGAGGCGTCAACCTCGGGCGCTTTCAAGGCGCCTGCACTCGGCCACTATGCGAACCCTCCAGAGGCTCCGGGGCGTCTCCGCCACCGGTGCGTCCGACCTGATGATCGCACGTCGGGCCGAGGGCCGCGAACCCCCTCCTGCTACGGTGAAAGCCGGTTGGACGTGGCATTTCCTTGCGCAGTGACGGTCGGACCCGCCGGGCCTGGGGGCCGGGCGGGAGCGGTGAGCACGACCCCGGGCTGGTCCGGGTTGGCTGGGGGGTTCTTCGCTCCCACCGTCTCGTCCGCGAGGTGCGGGCGAGGGCACCGGCAGGACAGAAAGAGAATGCGCATGACTCAGGGAACCGTGAAGTGGTTCAACGCGGAGAAGGGCTTCGGCTTCATCGCCCAGGACGGCGGTGGTCCCGACGTGTTCGTCCACTACTCGGCCATCCAGACCAACGGCTACAAGACCCTCGACGAGGCCCAGCGGGTCGAGTTCGAGGTCACCCAGGGCCCCAAGGGCCCCCAGGCGGACGCGGTCCGTCCGCTCTGACGCCGCTCTGGCAGGAACGCCCGGCGCCCCGGCGCCGAGCACGACGGCCCCCGTCACCCACCGGTGACGGGGGCCGTTCACGTCTGCGGTGCCTGAGCGGCAGAACCTTGCCCGTCGTCTCGCGCCCCACCCGCCGCCCGCCCTCGACACCCGTTGTGCGGCATACGCCTGCGCTCGAGCACGCGCAGATGGTGCAGAAGGTGTGTCGAGCTCCAGGGCCGAGCAAGGTTGTGCCGGTCGGACGACCCGGGGCCCTTCCCAGGCAACGTTGCGCGGGTCAGACGCCGTTGCGAACGTTGCCCGAGCGGCAGGACCTTGTCTGCCGGTCAGAAGGGCCAGCCGCCCGCCCTCGACACGCCGTTGTGCGGCATACGCCTGTGGTCGAGCACGTGCAGATGGTGCAGAAGGTGTGTCGAGCTCGAGGGCCGAGCAAGGTTGTGCCGGTCGGACGACCCGGGGCCCTTCCCAGGCAACGTTGCGCGGGTCAGACGCCGTTGCGAACGTTGCCCGAGCGGCAGAACCTTGTCTGCCGGTCAGAAGGACCAGCCGCCGGCCCTCGAGACCGGTTGTGCGGCATACGCCTGTGCTCGAGCACGCGCAGATGTCGCAGAAGGTGTGTCGAACCTCCGGCGCCGCGCCGCCTCAGCCGCAGACCGCGCCGATGTCCTGCAGCTCGTCGTCGGCGGGCCCGGTCTCGGTGGCCGGGTCCTCGCCCTCGGTGGCGGTCTGCTCCGGCGCCTCGGTGTCCTGGGTGGGGGCCGCGGTGACCGTCTCGTCGTCGTCCTTGTCCTTCGACGGCGGAGGGGTGGTCTCGGGCGCCGGGTGCGTCGCCTCCCACACCCGCGCGCGGATGTCGGAGAAGTCGGGGTTGGCGGTGTTGGTGTTGCTCGCGGTGAAGGGCAGGCTGCGCAGCGTGCTCTGCTGGACCAGCATGACGAGCTCGGCCCAGACGCGCAGGTCCTCCTGCGGGATGTCGGTCACGACGTTGTCGCCGACCGCGGTGATGATCTGCGGGTAGCGCTGCAGGAGGGTCACCGGGTTGGCCTGGTCGATGACGGCGGCGACCATGCACCGCTGGCGGCGCATCCGGTCGTAATCGTCGGACATGACGCGCGAGCGCGAGTAGCCGAGGGCCTGGAAGCCGGTGAGCTTGTGGGTGCCCGGCTCCAGCCACTCCAGGTTGGGCGAGTTGGGATCGAGGTGGAGCTTGCCATCGGCGCCGGTGAAGGTGCGGCCGTTGATCGGGATGCGCTCCTTGACCGTGACGGTCACCCCGCCCATCGCGTCGATGAGGTCCTTGAAGCCCTCGAGGTTGACGATCACCGTGTGGTGGATGTCGAGCCCGAGCACGGTCTCGATGACCTGGCGGGTGGCCGTCAGGCCCGGCGTAGGGTCGTCGGCGAACCACTCCGGGTGCTCGGAGGCGGCCAGCTCGGCCTCGGTCCAGATGGCGTTCATGAGGCACTGGTCGCCGCAGTTGTAGCCCTCGGGGTAGAGGTCGTGGAGCGGGTTGTCGCGGGGGATCGGGACGTTCTGCAGGTTGCGCGGGATCGAGAAGAGCACGGACTCGCCGGTGTGGGTGTCGATGCTCGCCACGATCATCGTGTCGGTGCGGGTGCCCTCGCGCGCCTCGGCGGCGTCGGAGCCCAGCAGGAGCAGGTTGACCCGGGGCAGGTCGGCCCAGGGGTCCTCGGGCGGCCCGAGCGCGGACGTGGGCTCCGCCCCGCCGGGGGTCGCCGGACCGGGCGCCCGGCTCCCGCCGTCACTGGTGAACACCTTGTCCATGGCGTCGAGGTGGCTGTCGATGTAGCGCACCCCGAGCGCGGCCGGGGTGGAGACCAGCAGGCAGAGCACGGCGGTGAAGGCAGCCAGGGCGCCACGCTGACGGCCGGTGCTGCGGCTGGGCTGGGTCATGAGCGCCGTGAGCGCGACGGCCCCCACCCAGACCACGGTGCCGGCGATCAGCCCCCACATGATGGTGCGCAGCAGGTCGGAGTCGGACGCGGTCGACAGCGCGGTGCCGATCAGGCCCTCGCGCCGGACGGTCACGCCCACGACGACCGCGAGCCCGAGCGCCAGCGCCACCACGACGGCCCCGAGCCAGCGGCGCGGCGTGGCGAGCAGGCCGGAGCCGGGCAGGACGGCGCTGAGCGCGGTCAGCCCGAAGGCACGGCCGAGCGTCTCGCGCTCGCGGCCTTCCTGCTTCTCCACCCACTCGGTCCGTGACCGAGGAGGGGTGTGCGCGCCCTCGGTGGCGCGGTCACGGTCGTTCATCTGCTGGGGTGCACCTTTCCAGCGCGGTCGAAACCATCATGTCCTATCAACGTACGCTGGTGACGGGCTGGGAACCCGGTTTGGGCGCAGCGACAGGGGGAAGGTACATTGTCTGCGATCTGGAGGCGTCGCCTAGTCTGGTCTATGGCGCCCGCCTGCTAAGCGGGTTTGGGGTTTAGAGCCCCATCGAGGGTTCAAATCCCTCCGCCTCCGCCAGATCGACGACAGAACCCCCGGCCTCCCGGCCGGGGGTTCTGCTGCGTCTGGCTGGTGCCGGGGCTCAGTCCTGGGCGTCGCCGGAGGGCTCGTCCCCGGACTGCGCCTCGGGGTCCTCGGCGTCGGCGCCCTCGTCGGACGTCGGGTCCGACGAGGCGTCCGCCCCCGAGCCGTCCCCGCCCTCGCCGACGGACTCCTGCGGCTGCGCGCCGCCCTCACCCTCGACGGCGTCGGCCTGCTCGTCCGCCCGCTCGACCTCGGACGGCCCGCGCTGGCGGATGCGCTGCTCCAGCGCGTCCACGTCGTCGGACCAGTCCTCGACACCGGGCGGCAGCGGTTCGTCGGCCAGCAACGGCTCCGACTGCGGCACGGGATCCTGGCCGGGGACGATCGACATCTAGACCTCCTGACCGGCGAGGCGCTGCTCGAGGATCGCGAGCTCGTCGCGCAGGGCGGCGGGCAGCTCCTCACCGAACTTCTCGAACCATTCCTTGATGAGCGGCACCTCAGCCTCCCACTCCTCCGGGTCGAACGCGAGCGCGGCCGTGACGTCCTCCTCCGGCAGCGACAGGCCGTCGATGTCGAGGTCCTCGGGGTGGGGCAGGTAGCCGATCGGGCTCTCCGTGGCGTCCACGCGTCCCTCGATGCGCTCGACCATCCACTTCAGGACGCGGGAGTTCTCGCCGAAGCCCGGCCACAGGAAGCGGCCGTCGTCGCCGCGCCGGAACCAGTTGACCAGGAAGATCTTGGGCAGCTTGCTCGCGTCGGCCGACTTGCCGAGCTCGAGCCAGTGCGCGAAGTAGTCGCTGGCGTTGTAGCCCATGAACGGCAGCATCGCCATCGGGTCGCGGCGCACGACGCCCACGGCGCCGGTGGCGGCCGCGGTGGTCTCCGACGACAGGGTCGAGGCGATGAAGGTGCCGTGCTGCCAGTCGCGCGACTCGGTCACCAGCGGGATCGTCGTCTTGCGGCGACCGCCGAACATGATGGCCGAGATCGGCACGCCGCGCGGGTCGTCGTACTCGTCGGCGATCGTCGGCACCTGGCGGATCGGGGTGCAGAAGCGGCTGTTGGGGTGGGAGGACGGGCCCTCGGACTCCGGCGTCCAACGCTCGCCGTGCCAGTCGACGAGCTCGGCCGGCGGCTCGTCGGTCATGCCCTCCCACCAGACGTCACCGTCGAGCGTGCGGGCGACGTTGGTGAAGATCGAGTTGCCCCTCTCGATGGTGTCCATCGCGACCGGGTTGGTCGAGCGGCCGGTGCCGGGGGCGACGCCGAAGAGCCCGAACTCGGGGTTCACGGCATACAGGCGACCGTCCTCGCCGAAGCGCATCCAGGCGATGTCGTCACCGACCAGCTCGGCCTTCCAGCCGGGGATGGTGGGCTGGATCATCGCCAGGTTGGTCTTGCCGCAGGCGGACGGGAAGGACGCCGCGATGTAGTGGACCTCGTCCTGCGGGCTCGTGAGCTTGAGGATGAGCATGTGCTCGGCGAGCCAGCCCTCGTCGCGCGCCATCACCGAGGCGATGCGCAGCGCGTAGCACTTCTTGCCCAGCAGGGCGTTGCCGCCGTAGCCCGAGCCGTAGGACCAGATCGCCAGCTCCTCGGGGAAGTGGACGATGTACTTGGTCTCGTTGCACGGCCAGGGAACGTCCTCCTGACCCTCGGCCAGCGGGGCGCCGACGGAGTGCAGGCCCTTGACGTAGGGCGCCTGCTTCTCCTCCATGACCCGCAGGATGTTGGTGCCGATCCGGGCCATGATCCGCATCGAGGCGACGACATAGGCGGAGTCGGTGATCTCCACGCCGAACTTGGGGTCGTCGGCCTCGAGGTGGCCCATGACGAACGGGATGACGTACATCGTCCGGCCGGCCATCGAGCCCTCGAAGAGCGGCCACAGGAGGTCCTTCATCTCCTGCGGGTCCATCCAGTTGTTGGTCGGGCCCGCGTCCTTCTCCTCCACGGAGCAGATGTAGGTGCGGTCCTCGACCCGCGCGACGTCCTGCGGGTCGGAGAGGGCGTGATAGCTGTTGGGCTTCTTGTCCTCGGCCAGCTTGGTGAAGGTGCCGGCCGCGACGAGCTCGGCGTTGATCTGCTCGATCTCCTCGTCAGACCCCGTGACCCAGACGACGCGGTCCGGTCGGGTGTGGGCGGCCACCTCCTTCACCCAGGCGTCGAGCTCGGCGTGGGTGGTCCCACCGGTGGTCTGCATCTGCTGCTGCATGTGCCGAATCCCTTTCTGGCGGCGGTGCCAGTCGGTCGCGAGAGGGCGTGTGTCCTGCTGTCTCCACCGTAGCGTCCGCACCTGCGGGCGCCCGAGCCCGGAACGGTTGCGCGGCTGCGGCATTGGTCACACCGGGGGCGCGGATTTCGTCGCAGCCGGGGTGATCCGGTATTGTCTTCCCTCGTTGCGCCCGTAGCTCAACGGATAGAGCATCTGACTACGGATCAGAAGGTTAGGGGTTCGAATCCCTTCGGGCGCGCGACTGTGTTGAGACAGTTGGGAAGGCCCCCTCCTCGGAGGGGGCCTTCTGCTGTTCCCGGGGGAGGTCATGACCCCGGGGGTATGCCGTGCGCCGGCAGACCCCTCAGGCGTCGGTCGTGGGGGAGTCGTCCTCGTCCTCCCCGGCGAGGCGGAGCAGGACGACCGTCTGGCCGTCGACCGAGATGACCCGACCGCCCACGGCCAGGGCGGTCTCCGCCGCGGCGGCCCGGCCGTCGGCCACCTCGGTGCCCTCGCGGACCCCGCCCCCGCCGTCGGCGCGGGCACCCTCCAGCTCGAGGCGGACGCGGCCGTAGCCGTCGGTGCTGTCGATCTCGACCAGGACGTGGGTGGGCAGCCGGTGGACGGCGTCGGTGAGCAGGTGGTCGAGGACCTCCGTCACAGCGGAGTCCGAGGCGCACACGTGCACGGCCTCGGTCGGCTCGTCCACGACGACGAGGCGTGGGGCGGACGGTCCGCGCAGGCGGCTGCGCCAGCGGTCGAGGGACTCGCGGACCAGTGCGGAGAGGTCGACGACGTCGACGTCGAGCAGCCGCTGCGCCTCCGCCGCGTCGAGGTAGGTCCGCACGGCGGCGTTGAGCCGGTCGAGCTGGGGAAGGTAGCTGTGCAGCTCGGCCGCGACGACGGGCGGGGTCTCGGGCCAGGAGGCGAGGTCCTCGATCTCCATCCGCAGGGCGCTGATAGGGCTGCGCAGCTCGTGCGAGGCGTTGCTGGCGATGTCGCGCTCGCGGCGCCGCAGCTCGGCCAGGCGGGAGATGCCCCGTCGCATCGAGCCGCCGATGGCCTCGGCCTCGGGCACCCGGTAATGGGGGATGGACACGTCGAAGTGGCCCCGCCCGACGGCGTCGGCGATGCCCGCGAGCTCGCGGAAGGGCCGCGAGAGCCGGTCGGCCAGCACCTTCACCAGGAGCCCGGCCGCGACGATCAGCACCAGCCCGAGGAGGCCGACCGGCACCAGGGCCTCGCCGACCCGGTCGGAGACGAGCTCGTCCGCCCGGCGCAGCGAGAGCTCGCCGCCGCCCGCCAGGCCGCGCACGGCCACGATGTCGTCGGGGGAGTCCTGGGACGCGTCGGTCCCGACGCGCAGCGTGCCGCCGTCGACGGTGACCGTGACCGCCTCACCGGTGTGCACCAGCTGGGCGAGGAAGTCCTCTTCCACCTGACCGCCGCCGGCGCGGCGCTCGTCCACGGCGACGGCGAGGACGTCCGCGGCCCGGTGGGTCTCGCGCTGCTCGGTGGAGTGGACCAGCTCGGAGAGCCAGTAGGCGCGGGGGACCCCGTAGAGCAGGACCACCCCGACGACCATCGCCACCAGGGTGGCGATGATCTGCCTACGCATCCCCGGCGTCCTCGAGGCGGAAACCCACCCCGCGGACCGTCGTGATGCGGACCGGGGCCGCGGCGTCCTCGAGCTTCTGCCGCAGGCGTCCGACGGTGGTGTCGAGGGTCTTGGTGGAGCCGAACCAGTTCTCGTCCCACACCTCGTTGATGAGGGTGTCGCGGGCGACGACGGCGCCACGCTGCGAGTCCAGCAGGGCGAGGACGTCGAACTCCTTGGTCGTCGCCTGCACCTCGGTGCTGCCGACCCAGATGCGTCGGGCGGCGACGTCGACGCGCAGGCGGCTCCCGTCCGCAGCGGGGGTATGGGGTGGCGCGGCGGACGCCGGCCTGCCCGCCGACGCGGCGCTCGCCGGGGCTGCCGGGGCGGGCCCCCGGTTGCCGTGGAGCCGCCGCAGCAGCGCCCGGGTGCGGGCCTGCAGCTCGGCGAGGCCGAAGGGCTTGGCGAGGTAGTCGTCGGCCCCGTGGTCGAGCCCGACCACACGGTCGAGCTCGCCGTCGCGGGCCGTGAGGATGATGATGCCGCCGGCGAAGCCGCCGTCGCGGACGGCCCGGCAGACGTCGATCCCGTCGACGTCGGGGAGCCCGAGGTCGAGCATGAGGAGGTCGACGGGGTCCTCCTGCGAGGCGAGGCGACGCACCGCGGGCAGGCCCTCGGCGAAGCGCTCGACCTGGTAGCCGTCCCGCTCGAGGGTCCGGACCAGCGGGGCAGCGATCTTGTCGTCGTCCTCGACGACCACGACGGTGGTCATGGCAGCGAGCATACGGGCGGTCAGGGTGCCCGGCTGGCGGCTCACCCGCCCACCTGGAACTCCACGTGGGGCTCCAGCGAGTCCTTGCTGACGCCGTTGCCGTCGACCATGACCGCCCGGACGACGTTGGAGCCGTTCGAGAGGATCGAGTTGACGCTCACCACGCAGCTCCAGGGCTCAGCCGTGGCGGTGCACACCGGGATCCAGACATTGCTGTTGCCGCGCTTGGCGAAGAAGGTCACGCTCGTGACACCCACCGGGGAGGAGACCGAGGCGGCGAAGGTGGTGCTGCCCTTCACCGAGCTGTTGGGTGAGGTGACGACCACCGAGGCCGGTGCAGAGGGAGCCTTGTTGACCACGACCGTGGTCACGACGGGGGAGTACCCGGGCTGCCCGGCGCGGTCCGTGGCGTGGGCGCGCACGTCATACCTGCCGTCGGTGAGCGACGCCGTCGCCCAGCTGCAGGACCACGGTGCGGAGTCGTCGACGCACATGCGGGTCCAGGTGCTCGCGCCCTGGGCGCGGTACTCCACGACCACCGAGGCGACGCCGCTGCCGTGCTCGTCGGTCGCGGTGACCTGCACGGGCACGGTGCCGGCGACTCCCTCGGAGAGGTCGGCCACGCGGACGACGGGAGCCACCCAGTCGCCCGAGGTGACGGTCGCGGTGCTCGTCGAACGGGCGGTGAAGGCGGCGGAGGAGAAACCCGTCGGCACCGCCAGCACCAGGGCCACGAGGGAGACCAGGAGCAGGACCGGTGCGGTGCGGCGCAGGTCGGGCACGAGGACTCCTCGGAAGGTGATGCGGGCGGTGCGGCGGGAGAGGTAAATCGTGGCTCCACGGGGGTCGGGGGGTCCCCCCGTGGAGCCACGCCTGTCACGGGACAGGTCTGGCCATCGGCGGTGCCGCCTCGTGCGGCTCGTCGTCGGTCTCGGTGCGCTCCCGGAGGGCGCGGACGAGCTCGACGAGTGCCAGCAGGGCGATGGCGCCCGAGGGCACCCCGATGAGGATCATGCGGGTCCCGCGGTCGGCCAGGGCGATGAGCGCGTGACCGAGGTAGGGGACGGTGTGCTCGACGACCGGTTGGGTGTCGTCGACGAGGGAGAAGGTCCAGGGGTCGACGTCGGCGTTGGCGTCGCCCTGGGTGCGGAAGACCAGCTGGCCGGCGTCGTCGGTGTCGATCTCGACGATGCGGTGGGTGACCAGCGTGGTCGCCCCGCTGCCGGCCGGAGGCAGGTAGGTGATCACGTCGCCGACGGCCAGCTCCTCGACCGGACGGGCCTTCTCGAAGACGACCGAGCCCTTCTCGATGGAGCCGGACATCGAGCCGCCGGTGATGACGTAGCGCTCGTAGCCGAGGAAGTGGGGCAGGAGGTAGGCCGCACAGGCGAGGACGACCGTGGCCAGGGCGAGGTTGCCGGTGATCCGGGCGAGTCGCCGGACCCAGAGCGGGAAGCGCTGCATGGGAGCCGTCCTTTCGAGGGTGTGCGGTCAGGGTGTGCGTGAGGGGAGGGGCGCGGTGGGGTCCGGGTCAGGGTCCTGCCCGGTGGCCCGGCGGCGGCACCAGCCGCCGGGCCGGGGTCATGGGGCGCTCACGGGCGCCCCACGTGCGGGAGGTTCAGCGGGACTCACCGGCGAGCTGGACCGCGTCCCAGACGAAGGTCGCAGAGGCGGCCTTGAGCTGGTCGGTGTTGCCGGCGGTGGTGTCCAGGCCGACGACGAAGGTGTAGGTCTCGGCGTCGCCGGGCTGGAAGACGCCCAGGCCCTTCTTCGCATCGTCCTCGAGGCCGCCGAACTCGTCGTTGTAGACGACGCCGCCCTTGGAGTCGGTGATCTTGAGCGTGAGCTTGGACGCCGAGAAGGTGTTGGTCGAGGAGGCCTCGGTCAGCGAGAAGGTCGCGGGCAGCGTGCCGGTGTTGCTCAGGGTCAGGGAACCGGTGACGGTGTCGCCGGGCTTGATGTTCGTGACGTCGAAGACCGCCTTGGCGTCCTTGCTGTTGGTCAGCACGAGGCTGCCCGAGGCGACCGAGCTGAGGCTGTTGCTGCTGGTCGAGGTGAAGGTGGCGCCCGAACCCACGGCGAGAGCGCCGGCGGCGAGGAGGACGGCCAGCGGGGCGAGGACCTTGGCGGAGCGGGACGAGCGGTTCATTTCAACGACTCCTGTGTGCGTCAGAGGGTGCCGGTCCGGCGTGCTTGCCGGTTGACGCTTAAAACATTACGGAGGCGCATTCCACGGGAATCCCACACGAGTTCCACGAGATCTCCACAATCTCGACACGGGTGCGAGGACGTTCTCCCGAGACGCCCGCGCCGGGGCACCGGGCCCCGTCAGCGGGCGTGCTGGGGCGCGCTGACCGGCCGCGCGGGCAGCTCGATCCAGACCTCGCTGCCGCCGCCTGGGCGGCGGGCCAGGCCGACGCGCCCCCCGTGCGCGGTGACCACGCGGTGCACCGTGGCCAGTCCGATGCCCCAGCCCTCGCGCGGCGGGCCGTCGAGGTCGACGTCGCCCCGGACGTAGGGCAGAAAGACGGACTCCTCCAGCCCCGGGGGCACCCCGATGCCGTTGTCGGTGACGGTCACCCGCCAGCTGCCGCCCACCAGCCGGGCGGCCAGCGAGACGCGCGGCGGCACGCCGGGAGCGGTGTACTTCAGGGCGTTGCTCAGCAGGTTGAGGACCACGGAGTAGAGGAGCTCGCCGTCGCCGGGGAGCGTGGGCAGGTCCGCGACGTGGATCTCCGCCCCCGTCTCGCGGATGAGCGGGCTGAGGTCGAGCAGCGCCCGGTCGACGACCTCCTCGAGGTCCAACCAGTCCCGCTGGGGCCGACCGCCCTCCTTGGCGTGGGCCAGGACCTCCTGGATCATCCGCCCCATGCCTCGGGCCGCGTCGGTGATCCGCTCGACGACCGCCAGCAGCTCTGGGTCGTCGGCGATCGCCGGCTCGCCCGTGAGCAGCTCGGCGTTGGCCCGCACGGCCATGAGGGGGTTGCGCAGGTCGTGGCTGACCTGGCTCGCGAAGTGCCAGAGCGCCTCGTTGGAGCGCGCCAGCTCGTCGCGGGCGTGCGTGAGCTCGGCCAGCGACTCCTCCAGCTGGCGGCTGCGCAGCCGCAGCTCCAGGACGTCGGTGACCCGGGCGGCCAGGAAGGCCAGTGCGTCGCGCTGCTCGTCGGTGGTCTCCCGCGGCTGCATGTCGAAGACGCACAGCCGGCCCAGGGTGACGCCGTCGGGCGTGACCAGCGGGGCCGAGGCGTAGAAGCGCACGCCGACGTCCCTCACGAACGTGCTGTCCGCCAGCAGCGGGTTCTGCCGCGCGTCCGGCACGACGACCGTCTCGACCACGTCGGCGACCCGCGCGCACAGCGAGTCGTCGCGGTCGCAGACCGACGCCTCGAAGCCGGTCGCCGCGACCTGGTGCTGCTGCGTGCTGGTCAGGACGTTGATCGCCGCCGTCGGCACGTCGAACACCCGCGCCGCCAGGTCGGACAACGCCTGGAGCTCGTTGCCGGCGGGCGCGTCGAGCACGCCGTAGCGGTCTATCGCGCGTTCCGCCGGGGTCGCCGGACCGCCTGTGGACCCCCCGATCCCCACCCGTCACCTCCTCGTTGAGGCTCACTGTAACCCGGTGCGGGGCACTCGTCGCGCCGTGACCTGCGAGGATGCCCCCTCCCCGAGGTCAGCCCTCCACGGGGGTCCGCGGCTCCTCGCCGGCGAGGACGGCCACGACGTTGTCGGCCGCCAGGGTCGCCATCGCGGTCCGCGTCTCGACGGTGGCCGAGCCGACGTGCGGCAGCAGGACGACGTCCTCGCGCCCGAGCAGGCCCGGGTGTACCCGCGGCTCGTGCTCGTGGACGTCCAGCCCCGCACCGGCGATCTCGCCCGCCTCCAGGGCCGCGACCAGCGCCGACTCGTCGACGATCGGGCCCCGTGCCGTGTTCACGAGGTATGACGTGGGGCCGATCAGGCGCAGCTGCTCCGGCCCGACCAGGTGGTGCGTCCGCGCCGAGTAGGGCAGGTGCAGCGACACGACGTCGCTGGCCGTCAGCAGCTCCTCCAGCGGCAGCCGCTGCGCCGACAGCTCGGCCTCGACCTCGGGCGGGGCGTCGCGGCGCCCCGTGTAGACGATCTCCATCCCGAACGCCCGGGCCCGGCGGGCGGTGGCCCGGCCGATGCCGCCCAGCCCGACGATCCCGAGGGTGCGGCCCTGCAGGCCCCGGCCGAGCATCATCTCCATGCCCCACTGCCAGGGGGTGCCGGAGCGGACGAGCCGCTCGGCCTCGCCCAGCCGCCGGGTCACCATGAGGACCAGGGCCATCGTGATGTCGGCCGTCGCGGCGGTGAGCACGCCAGGGGTGTTGGTCACGACGACGCCGCGCTCGCGGCAGGCCGCGACGTCGACGTTGTCGTAGCCCACCGCGACGTTGGCCACCACCCGCAGCCCGTCGCCCGCCGCGTCCAGCAGCTCCGCGTCGACCCGCTCGGTGACGAGGGTGACCACGGCCTGCGCCCCGCGCACCCGCTCCAGGAGGGTGTCGCGGGGGATGGGCCCGGACTCCTCCCACGCGTCGACCTGGTGCCCCGCCGAGGTCAGCGCGTCCAGCGCGGCCCGGGGGATCCTGCCCGTCACGACGACCTGTGCCATGGCGGCAGGCTAGTCGCCGACCAGCTGCCCCGACGGCCCCACCCGGCCACCGCCCACGCCCCCCCGGCCCGTCCGGAGTGCGGCCCGCAGGGCACCGGAGCACACTGGCAGCACCTGGGTCCGCCGACCGGTGGAGCCACCGTCGGAGGGGGAGGACATGACAGGCACGGACACCGCGCAACGTGACTACGTGCTCGGCAAGGCCATCCAGCTCACCTCGGTCGCCGCGCTCGGCGGCTTCCTGTTCGGCTTCGACACCGCGGTCGTCAACGGTGCGGTCACCGCGATCCGGGACGACTTCGAGCTGGGCTCGGGGCTCACCGGCTTCGTCGTCAGCTCGGCGCTGCTGGGGTGCGTCCTCGGCGCCTACGTCGCGGGCCGCCTGGCCGAGCGCATCGGCCGCATCCGCGTCATGGTGCTGGCCTCGATCCTCTTCACCCTCTCGGCCATCGGCTCCGGCTTCGCCTTCGGTGCCTGGGACCTGATCGTCTGGCGGGTCGTCGGCGGTGTCGGCGTCGGTGCCGCCTCGGTCATCGCCCCGGCCTACATCGCCGAGATCTCGCCCGCGTCGATCCGCGGGCGCCTCGGCTCGCTGCAGCAGATGGCGATCGTGGTCGGCATCTTCATCGCGCTGCTCTCCGACTACTTCCTCGCCGGGGTCGCCGGTGGGTCCGGCGAACCGCTGTGGGGCAGCACCGCCTGGCGCTGGATGTTCTGGGCGGAGGTCATCCCCGCCGTCACCTACGGCGTGCTCGCGCTGACGATCCCCGAGTCCCCGCGCTACCTCGTCTCGCTCGGCCGCGTCGAGGACGCCCGCGAGGTGCTCGGCCGGGTGATGCTGCGCGGCATACCCGAGCGGATCAAGGAGATCCAGCGCACCGTGCGCCAGGAGGCGAAGGCCTCGCTCGCCGACCTGCGTGGCGACACCGGCAAGGTGCTGCCGATCGTGTGGATCGGCATCGCGCTGTCGGTCTTCCAGCAGTTCGTCGGAATCAACGTGATCTTCTACTACTCCTCGACGCTGTGGCAGGCGGTCGGCTTCACCGAGTCCGACGCGCTGACCCAGACGGTCATCACCTCGGTGACCAACATCGTCGTGACGGTCGTCGCCATCGCCCTCATCGACCGGATCGGTCGCCGGGTGCTGCTGCTCGTCGGCTCGGCGGGCATGGCCGTCTCGCTCGGGGTCATGGCCTGGGTCTTCGCCACCGCCGACGTCGTCGAGCAGGGCGGGGAGATGGTGCCGGTGCTCTCCGACACCATGGGCCCGGTCGCCCTCGTCGCGGCCAACGCCTTCGTCGTCTTCTTCGGTATGTCGTGGGGCCCGGGCGTCTGGGTGCTGCTGGGCGAGATGTTCAACAACCGCATCCGGGCGACCGCGCTCGGCATCGCGGCCGCGGCGCAGTGGCTGGCGAACTTCGCCATCTCCACGTCGTTCCCCGTCATGGCCGACGTCGGCCTGGGCTTCGCCTACGGCTTCTACACGACGTTCGCGCTGCTGTCGTTCTTCTTCGTCCTCAGGTGGGTGCCCGAGACGAAGGGTCGCGAGCTGGAGGACATGTAGGCCGCAGCGGCCTCGTCGGGCCCGACAGCCGGGCCCGGCACCTCAGACCTCGTCGGCCTTCTGCGTCGAGGGGTCCCAGCGCAGCACGCCGTCGGCCTGCCAGCCGCGGTCCTTGATCGCCTCGCGGGCCTGCTCCTTGACCGGCCCGGTGAGGCGGTCGACGTAGAGGTAGCCGTCGAGGTGGTCGGTCTCGTGCTGCAGGCAGCGGGCCAGCAGGTCCTCGCCCTCGACGACGACCTCGTTGCCGTCGAGGTCGGTACCGGTGACGCGGGCGCGCGGGTGGCGGGCGAGCGGGAACCACTCGCCGGGCACCGAGAGGCAGCCCTCGCCGTGCTCCTCGTCCTCGAGCGGCGGCGGGGTGCCGAGGCGCTCCAGGACCGGGTTGACCACGACGCCGCGGGCGTTGGGGCCGTCGGGCACCGGGCAGTCGTAGACGAAGATGCGCAGCCGCGAGCCCACCTGGTTGGCGGCGAGACCGACGCCGTCGGCCGCCTCCATCGTGTCGAACATGTCGGCGACCAGGGTGCGGACCTCGTCGGTGACCTCCTTGACCTTCTTGGTCGGGGAGTGGAGGGCCTTGTGACCGATGACGGTGATGGGACGGACTGCCATGGAGCGAGATTCTAGGGACGCCGGCCCGACTGGCCCTAATGTGAGGCCGTGAACTGGATCGAGGTCCTCGGCTGGACCGGCTCGGCCATCCTCGTCGTCTCGTTGCTGCAGACCCGTCTGCTCCGCCTGCGGCTGGTCAACCTCGTGGGCTGCCTGGTGCTGCTGGTGTACAACTCGACCGTCGGCGTGTGGCCCATGGTGGGGCTCAACGTCGTGCTGGCCCTCATCAACGTCGTCTTCCTCTGGAGGATGCTGCGCACCCGCCACGACGACCGCCACTACGCCGTCGTCGAGGTGCGCCCCGACGACGCCTACCTCCGCTACGTCCTCGACCGCTACCGCGACGACATCGCGAGGACGCAGCCCACCTTCAGCTTCCACCCGGAGTCGGTCGACGCGTCCTACCTCGTGATGAAGGACGACGCCACGGTCGGTGTCGTGCTGGCCCGCAGCGCGGGGGAGGACACCGCCGAGGTGCTGCTGGACTGGGTCGCTCCGCCCTACCGCGACTTCTCGCCGGGGGAGTTCGTCTTCCGCGACTCCGGGCTGTTCTCCGGGCGCGGCATCCGCCGGGTGCTCTCGCCGGCCGGCATGCGCAACCCCTACTACGGGCGGATCGGCTTCCGCCCCGAGGGCGAGCGCTGGGTGCTGGACGTCGACCCGGCGTAGGCCTCGGTCAACGCCCCGGTCGGGGCAGGGCTCAGCGCCAGGGCGGCGTCGGGTCGGGGTCGACGGCGACGCTGCGCCGGCGGGTCGC
Organism: Ornithinimicrobium humiphilum; assembly: GCF_006716885.1. NCBI lineage: Bacteria > Bacillati > Actinomycetota > Actinomycetes > Micrococcales > Ornithinimicrobiaceae > Ornithinimicrobium > Ornithinimicrobium humiphilum. The sequence goes on along the minus strand of NZ_VFPU01000002.1, from coordinate 176,922 downwards.
GCCGCGGGCGCGCTGCGCCTCCCGACCCACCCACTCCCAGTCCGAGGGCAGGTCCTCGGGCCCGACCTCGTCCTCCCAGCGGGAGCGCCGCGGGGCCGCCTGCCGCCGCCGCACCTGGACGTGGACGACGTCGGGGTCGAAGCGGTCGACGACCGAGGGCTCCTGGTCGTCGTAGGAGATCTCCCACGGGTCCGGCTCGACCTCCTGGTCGAAGGCCTCGTGCACCCGCCGCGGGCCGGCGTCGTCCTCGTCGGCCCCCTCCGGGCCGAAGATCGTCGCGCAGATGCGGCGGTACTTCTCGTCGGGGTTGGGCACCCAGCTGATGACCCGCATCGCCTGGTCCTGGCCGGCGGACTCCATGATGAACTGCCCGTAGCCGAGCATCCGGCCCAGGATGGAGCGGCCGTAGTTCATGTCCGTCACCTTGCGCAGCGGCATCATCGCCACCTTGTGGGTGAGCAGGCCGTAGACGAGCAGCAGCCGCCGGTCGGTCGCGACGAACCACTCGTTGTGCCACTCCAGCAGCCGCCACACCGCCCGCCCGGCGACCACGAACCACAGGCACCACAGCACGGTGCCGAGCATCTCCGTGCGGGCGTCGAGGGTCGCGGTCAGCGCGCCGACCGCCAGCAGCGCCACGAACGCGGTGAGGAAGGGCTCGGTGAGCTTGGCCCAGTGGGAGCGCGTCGCCACCACCGGTGTCTCCTCGTCGAGGAGGTAGCGGTCGAGGATCCGCCGGCTGATGCGGACCTGGGCGGGGGAGGTCACGCCGGTCCCCCCGTCAGCTCCCCAGCAGGTTGTTGAAGAACCGACCGATGTTGAGCACGCCCTGGCTGATGATGTCCCACACGGCACCGACGATGTCGGCCGCCCGGTCGGGGTTCGTGATGATCGCGTAGATCAGGAACCCCCACACGATCCAGTGCAGCACCTTCTTGACCGTGGGCGGCATGCAGTCCTCCAGTCGGAAGGGGTGAGGGGTCACAGGTCTGGTGCCAGTGTGACAGAAGTGACCGGGTATGCGGTACCGCCACCCCGCGCGTGTCGGCGCTGGGTGGTTCGGCCTGCAGCGGTGACGCGCTCAGCCGCGCGGGCGCAGCAACGGGCTGGCCGCCATCCGGTCCAGCGCCTCGTCGACCTCGGCGGTCGACCCGGCGAAGCTCAGCCGCACCTTGCGGTGGCCCTCGACCGTGTCGAAGTCGACGCCGGGGGTGAGGGCGACGCCGCAGTCGGCCAGCAGGTCGGCGCACCACCGCACGGAGTCGTCGGTGAGGTGGCCGATGTCGCACCAGGCGTAGAAGGCGCCGTCCGGCGGGGCGTAGTCGCGCAGCCCGATCTCGGGGAGCCGGCGGATCAGCAGCTCGCGGTTGGCGGCATACCTCTCACGGTGGCCGTCGAGCTCGGCGCCCGCCTGCGGGGTGAAGGCACCGAGCGCGGCGTACTGCGCGACGGTGGGCGGGCAGATGTTGAGGTTGCCGGTGAGCACCTCGAGCGGCCGACGCAGCGCGGCGGGGGCCAGCAGCCACCCGATGCGCCAGCCGGTCATCGAGAAGTACTTGCTCACCGAGCCCACCACGACGGCCTCGCGGGAGGTCTGCCAGGCGCTCGCGGTCGGACGGCCGTAGGAGAGCCCGTGGTAGATCTCGTCGCTGACGAGCAGGGTGCCGTGCTCCTCGCACCACCGGGCGAGGTCGGCCAGGACGTCCGCGTCGATGATCGTGCCGGTCGGGTTGGCCGGGGAGGCGACGATGAGGCCGGCGGGCGGCTCGTCGAGGGCGTCGAGCATCTCCACGGTCGGCTGGTAGCGGGTCTCGGGCCCGCAGTCGAGCTCGAGCACCTCGCAGCCCAGCGCCTGCAGGGTGTTGCGGTAGGCGGGATAGCCGGGGCGGGTCATCGCCACCGTGTCGCCCACGTCGAAGGCGGCGAGGAAGAGCGCGGTGAAGGCGCCCGAGGAGCCGGGGAAGACCACGACGTCGTCGGGGGAGACGTCGACGCCGGCGGTGTCACGGTGGTGGTCGGCGATCGCGTGGCGCAGCGGCAGGATGCCGTTGGACTCGGTGTAGCCGAGCACCTGCGTGGTCGTCGCCGCGACCGCCGCCTCGAGGGCGGGCTCCGGCGCCGGGGTGGACGGCTGCCCGGCGCACAGCATGATGACGTCGCCGTGCGTCCGCTGACGCTCGGCGGCGGCCTTGAGCACCTCCATCACGTGGAAGGGCTCGACGGAGGACCGCTGCGAGACCCGCATGCTCCTCCTCAGACGATGCCGTAGAGGCGGTCGCCGGCGTCGCCGAGGCCCGGGACGATGTAGCCCTGGTCGTTGAGGCGCTCGTCGATGGCCCCCGTGACGACGGTGACGGGGGCGCCCACGTCGGCGAGGTCGGCCTGGAGGCGCTCGATGCCCTCGGGGGCCGAGAGCAGGGTGATCGCGGTGATGTCGTCGGCGCCGCGCTCCACGAGGTAGCGGATGGCCGCGGCCAGGGTGCCGCCGGTGGCCAGCATCGGGTCCAGGACGTAGCACTGGCGCGCGTCGAGGTCGTCCGGCAGACGGTTGGCGTAGGTGTGCGCCTGCAGCGTCTCCTCGTTGCGCAGCATGCCGAGGAAGCCGACCTCGGCGGTGGGGAGCATGCGCATCATGCCGTCGAGCATCCCCAGGCCGGCGCGCAGGATCGGCACGACGAGCGGCTTGGGGGTCGACAGGTGGATGCCGGTGGTCGGCGCCACGGGGGTCTCGATGTCGAAGGGCGTCACCCGGACGTCACGCGTCGCCTCGTAGGCGAGCAGCGTCACGAGCTCGTCGGTGAGCCGGCGGAAGGTCGGCGTGTCGGTCCGCCTGTCCCGCAGGTAGGTCAGCTTGTGGGCGATGAGCGGGTGGTCGGCAACGTGGACGCGCATGGGACAGACTCTAGGTCGTGACCGATCCGCAGCACACCCTGCCCGGGCCGAATCCGGCCGGGACCGCCTGGGCCCAGGAGGGGTATGCCGCCTGGATGCGCCTCGCGCTCGGCGAGGCGGAGGCCGTGGGCGCCTCCGGCGACGTGCCGATCGGGGCCGTCGTGGTGGGTCCGGACGGCTCGGTCCTGGGGCGGGGGCACAACCTGCGTGAGGTCGAGCACGACCCCACGGGGCACGCCGAGGTGGTGGCCCTGCGCCGGGCCGGCGCGGCACTGGGTGCGTGGCGGCTGGACGGCTGCAGCCTCGTCGTCACGCTCGAGCCGTGCGCGATGTGCGCCGGCGCGGCCGTGCTCGCCCGTGTGGACCGGATCGTGCTGGGGGCCTGGGACCCGAAGGCCGGCGCCTGCGGGTCGGTGTGGGACCTGCCCCGGGACCGCCGCGCCCTGCACCGCCCGGAGGTCGTCGGCGGGATCCTCGAGGAGGAGTGCGGGCGGCTGCTGGTGGACTTCTTCGGGCGGCGGCGGGGTTGACGAGCCAGGCGGCGGGCTCGGGAGAGAGGTCCGTGGTCGGCCCCGGACGCGATTTCAGGCTGTCCTGCACCGTCGGGTAACCTGTCCGGCGGTGGCGTGTCCGAGCGGCCTAAGGAGCACGCCTCGAAAGCGTGTGAGGGCGCAAGTCCTCCGTGGGTTCAAATCCCACCGCCACCGCGCAGCCGGCGCCCGACGCCGGGACGAAGGGGCCGGACCTCCACGAGGTCCGGCCCCTTCGTCGTGCGCGGGGACGTCGCCCGTGGCCGGGTGCCTCAGCCCACGACGAGCTTGCCGCTGCGGGAGAGCTCGGGGTCGGTGCAGGAGGCGAGGTCGAAGCAGCAGGGGCGGCGCTTGCCGTCGCGCAGCTTGGAGAGGGTGACCTCGACGCGGCGCTGCCTGGTCGCGAGGTTGCGGGTCGCGCCCACCCAGCGGACCCACTCCCAGCGGGCCATCGGGGTGATGTCCTGCCAGACGTCGGCGAGGTCCGGCGCCCCCGCCAGCGCCTCGGCGAGGTCGTCGGGCAGCTGCGGCTCGGGCCAGGTGCTGCGGATCTCGAGGTCGACCGCGACCGGGTCGCCGTCGGTCAGGCCGAGGCCGTCCTGCAGGTCCTCGGCGACCGAGATCCAGTGCCCCTTGCGGCCGTCGGGCTCCAGCACCGTCGCGACGGGGCGTCCGCCGATCACGGCGTCGACGGCCACCTGGCCCCGCGAGGGCAGCGCGGCGCTGGCGTCCTCGGGGAGCTGCACGATGCACCGCCCGTTGACCAGCCGGGCGGAGGAGCGGAACGAGATCGTCATGTCCCTCACGCTAGCCATGCCGCGGCGCGGCCCGCTTCTCGATTTCTGACCGTCCGCCCCGCTGCCCCTGGCGCGAGGACTGTGATCACCGTTACGTTCAGACTGCACAACTGCATACCGGCGGGGGGAGTGCATCGAGCAACCCCCTGAGGGGTCGCTGGGTGCGCCTCCGCCCGTGCAGGGCACGACCACCCGATCAACGATGATCCGAAGGGCGATACCCGCATGACACGACCACTCCAGAAGTCCCCGTGGCGCACCCGCACGCTCGCCGCCGTCGGCGCGATGGCAGTCGGGCTCTCGATGATGAGCGCCGCCACGGCCGGAGCCGACGAGACCGACCCACGCATCGGGTTGGGCGCCGGCCTCCACGACGCCGAGCAGGCCGCGAGCAACCTCGCGCTGCTGTCCGCGACGCCCAAGCAGGGCGACTTCGCGGGCTCGACCGCATACAGCTCGGACCTCGCCTTCACGGGTGACTACGCGATCCAGGGCAACTACTTCGGGTTCGAGATCTACGACATCAGCGACCCGGCCGCCCCCGCGCGCACGCTGAGCTACGTCTGCCCGGGAGGCCAGGGCGACGTCTCGGTCTACGGCGACCTGCTGTTCATGTCGGTCGAGTCGGCCCCCGGCCGCCTCGACTGCGGCACCGCCTCCAGCACGCCGACCAACGACCCGCAGAACTTCCGCGGGGTGCGGATCTTCGACATCAGCGACATCGCCAACCCCGTGCAGGTCCAGGCCGTCCAGACCTGCCGCGGCTCGCACACCCACACCGTCGTCGAGGACCCGGACGACGCGCAGAACGTCTACGTCTACGTCTCGGGCACCGGTGGGGCGCGCACGACGAGCCCCAACGTCCCCGGTGGCTGCACCAACGTCAACGGCAACACCCTCGAGTCGCAGCTCGACGCCGACGGCAACCCGATCCTCGGGTCGCGCTTCCTCGTCGAGGTCATCAAGGTGCCGCTGAACGCCCCGCAGAACGCGGCGGTCGTCAACAAGGCTCGGCTGTTCACCGACGCCGCGACCGGCAGCCCGGCGGGCCTGTGGCCCGGCGGCACCCACGGCCCGGGCACGCAGAGCACCTCGGCGACCGACGCCTGCCACGACATCACGGCCTATCCCGAGATCGGGCTGGCCGCCGGCGCCTGCGAGGGCAACGGGATCCTGATCGACATCAGCGACCCCACCAACCCGAAGCGCGTCGACGCCGTGATCGACCCCAACTTCGCCTACTGGCACTCGGCCACCTTCAACAACGACGGCACCAAGGTCGTCTTCACCGACGAGTGGGGCGGCGGCAGCGGCGCTCGCTGCCGCGAGCAGGACCGGATGGACTGGGGCGCCAACGCGATCTTCGACATCGTCGACGGCAAGCTCGAGTTCCGCAGCTACTACAAGCTGCCGGTGCCGCAGACGGCCCAGGAGAACTGCGTGGCGCACAACGGCTCGCTGGTCCCGGTCCCCGGCCGCGACATCATGGTCCAGGCCTGGTACCAGGGCGGGACGTCGGTCTTCGACTTCACCGACAGCGCCAACCCGGTCGAGATCGCCTTCTTCGACCGCGGCCCGAACAGCCCGACCAGCCTCATCCTGGGCGGGTACTGGTCGACCTACTGGTACAACGGCCACGCCTACGGCAGCGAGATCCAGCGCGGCTTCGACAGCCTCGCGCTGACCCCGAGCGCGTTCCTGAGCGCCAACGAGATCGAGGCGGCCTCCGAGGTCCGGTTCGAGCAGTTCAACGCCCAGGCCCAGCCGCGGATCACCCACGCCCCGAGCTTCGCTGTGGTCCGGTCCTACGTCGACCAGGCCGAGCGCAGCGGCGACCTCTCGGGCAAGGCCCTCACCGAGGTGCGCAAGCACGTCGACCAGGCCGAGCACGTCAAGGGCAAGGGTGCGAACGGCAACGCCGTCAAGGCCCAGTTCGACAACGCGGTGAAGAAGTCGGGCCTCCCGGCGGGCTCCGACGTCGTCAAGGCGATCAAGGCCCTGGCTGCGAAGAGCTGAACCGCAGGCTGACACCCTCGCCCGAGGGTGACACCGTCCCGTGACACCAGGGGTGCCCGGTGGCCGATGGTCACCGGGCACCTCTGCGTCTGCGGACGTGCACGGCGCCGGCGGACGGGCACTCCCTAGAGTCTGACCGTGGAAAGTGCAGAGGGTCCCGTGGGCGCGCGTCGCAGTCGTGGCTGGCTGCGGGCCGTCCCCGACCGGTGGCCCCCCGCCGTGCGGGTGCTCGTCGGGGTGCTGCTCGTCGCGACCGGGACCGTGCTCGCGCTGCGACCCTTCCGGTCGCTCGCGGTGCTCTTCGTGCTGCTCGTCGGCGCCCTCGTGCTCTCCGGCGTGGGCGACCTGCTGCGCGGCCGGCGCCCGTGGGGCGTGCTGCGGGGCCTGGTCCAGCTCGTCGCCGCGCTCGCGCTGCTGCTGTGGCCGGGGCCGGGACTGGGGGTGCTCACCCTGGTCGTGGCCGCGACGCTCGTGGTCGACGGTTCCCTGGGGCTGGCTCAGGGCTGGCGGTCAAGGGGCGCGGACCGTTGGGCCACCCTCCTCGGCTCAGGAGCACTCGTCGTCGTCGGGGTCCTCGCGCTGCTCTGGCGCGACGTCACGCTGCTCGTGCTGGCTGTGGCCTTCGGCGTGCGTCTGGTCGTGCAGGGGTTCCGGTTGGTGCGGCGGCGGACCGCTGGCCCTCCTGGCGCCGCCCGACCCGCCCGCCGCCTCACCGGTGCGGTCCTCGCGGTCGTCGGCGCGCTGCTGCTCGCGACCGTCGGCGTCCTGGTGCAGCGGGGCCACCCGCAGCCCGACGGCTTCTACGCCGTCCCCGCGGAGGTGCCCGCCGAGCCGGGGCGCCTCCTGCGCGCCGAGCCCTTCGACCGGAAGGTCCCGGCCGGGGCGCGGGCCTGGCGGATCCTCTACACGACGACTCGGGACGACGGCATACCCGCCGTCGCCAGCGGACTGGTGGTCGTGCCGACCGGCGCGGACGGCCCGGCACCCGTCGTCGCGTGGGCGCACGGGACGACGGGGTGGGCCCCCGGCTGCGCCCCGTCGGTGCTCGACGAGCCCTTCGAGGCGGGCGCGCTCTTCGCCCTCGAGGACGTGGTCGACCGCGGCTGGGCGCTCGTCGCGAGCGACTACGTCGGGCTGGGCACGGAGTCGCCCCACCCCTACGTCATCGGGCAGGGGGAGGGGCGGTCGGTGCTCGACGCGCTCCGCGCCGCCCGCGAGGTCGCCGACGAGATGCCGGACGGCGTGACGCTCGACGACCGCACCGTGGTGTGGGGCCACTCCCAGGGCGGGCACGCCGCCCTGTGGACCGGGGCCCTGGCGCCGACCTACGCGCCGGAGCTGCGCCTCGACGGCGTCGCCGCCCTGGCGCCGGCGAGCAACCTCGAGGCCCTCGTCCAGGTCATCGAGGAGTCCGCGGTCGGGGCGCTCTTCGCCGTCTACGTGGTGCAGGCCTACGCCTCCGTCTACGACGACGTGCGGCTCGGGGACTACGTGCGCCCGGGGGCCCAGCTGCTGGTGCGGGAGATGGCGCAGCGGTGCCTGTCCGAGCGCGGGGTGCTGGTCTCGGCCGGCCAGGCGCTGCTGCTGGACCGCCCGGTCTGGGACCGCGACCCGACCTCCGGCCCGTTCGGGCGCCGGCTGGCCGAGAACGTGCCGCCCGGCCCGATCTCCGTCCCCCTGCTCGTCGGGCAGGGAGAGGCCGACACCCTGATCGCGCCGGCCGCGCAGCAGGAGTGGGTGCGGGCGCGCTGCGCCGAGGGGCAGCAGGTGGACTACCGCACCTATCCGGGGCGGGACCACCTGTCGCTCGTCGCGGCGGACTCCCCGGCGACGGCCGAGCTGCTCGCGTGGACGGCGGAGCGGTTCGAGGGGGTGCCGGCCGGCGGGCCCGCGCGGCAGGACCGGTGCGCCGACCTTCACTGACGCGGGCTCAGCCCATCGAGGCCGCGCCGGCGACACCGATGGCGAAGACGAGCAGGACCATCACGGAGAGGATGCCGAGGGCCAGGAACGCCGTGCCGATGATGCCGAGCGCGAGCCCGGCCTGCAGCTGCGCGCGGTTGCTGACCGGCAGGGCGGAGGCGTCGGCCTCCTTGAGGGCGGTCCGTGACATCGCCCAGGCGAACGGTCCGAGGATCGGTGCCAGGGCGACGGAGAGGATCCCGAGGATCAGCACGAGCGTGCCCCGCGGGTGCGCGGTCGTGGCGGGCAGTCCCCACGGAGCCTGGGACCCCAGGCCGTAGCCGGGGGTCGACCCCTGGCCGGGGGCCTGACCCTGCTGACCCGGCAGCGGCGGTGGCTCGAAGCGGTGCATACCTGGAGGGTATGCCGAGGGGCCGCACGAGGGGGAGTCCCTCGCGCGGCCCCGTCCGTGTCGGTGCGTCCGCAGGGCTGGCGGCTCCTGCTCCCGGCCGCGCCTCCCCGGGGCGCCGGGGGCCGGTCGGGCTCGGGCGGACGGTCACGGTCGACCGGCTCTCCTCCGGCGCGCACGCGGGGAGGTGGCGCGGGCCTGCGGTGTGCCGCCGTGGCCGGACGCGCGCGGCTCCTCGCCGGGGCGCGACGTGCACCGCAGCCCAGGGCGCGTCCCGGGCCCCGTGGGCGAGCCGACCCACGGGCCGGTGGACGCGCGCGACACGGGGTGCACGCCGTCCGGCGGGGCCGAGATACGGGGGGATCCGGGACCGGGGTCCCGGATCGGAGGGGGGGCGGGGACCGTTCCCGGGCCGGAGGTCGGACCGGGGCCCCGAGGGCGCGGGGAAGGGTGTCCTCCCGCGCCGGCCGCGCCCCACGGGACGGGAGACGCGGCCGGGGGAGGACCGGGGGCGCCGCGGAGGCGCCCCGGTCCGGGTCCCAGTCCGAGACGATCGCGTCGAACTCGGCACGCAGCCAGTCCTCGTCGTGGCACACGAGGTCCCAGAAGGCCAGGTCCTCGTCACCACGGACCGTGCCCCGGTCAGGAGGTGCTGCGGGAGCGAGCGTCACGTCGACCGCCTCGGGGTCGGATCAGGCGTTGACCAGCTCGCGGTGCTCCTGCTCCACCGTGGAGCCCTGGATGGTGCTGTCCTCGGCACCGGTGGTCAGGCCCTGCACGGTCGAGCCGCCGGTCCCCGTGGTGACGGTGATCCTGCGCGGCCTGGCCTGCTCGGCGACCGGGATGCTCAGCGACAGCACACCGGCGTCGTAGGTCGCCTCGATCCGGTCGGTGTCGAGGTTCTCGCCCAGCATCAGCTGGCGGCTGAAGACGCCGCGGGTGCGCTCGGAGGCCACCATCTCGCGGTCCTCGTCGAAGCCGGGGCGCTCGGCACGCACGGTGACGACGTTGCGCTCGACGTCCACGTCGATCGACTCGGGGCGGACGCCGGGGAGGTCGAACTCCACGCGGAAGGTGTCACCGTCGCGCCAGGCGTCCATCGGCATCACCGACGGGCGGGCGAGGGTTCCGCGGACACCGGCGAACATCTGCTGCGACAGTCGGTCGAGCTCCCGGAACGGGTCGGTACGCATCAGCATCGAGGTCATGACCAGCTCCTCTCTTCTCGATATCAACCTCTCGTGCTGACGGCTGCTAATCTGCATCCGTCGCTACAGATTTTATAACTCTAATCGGCGTAAGATTCAAGTCATGGGCGCCACGCTCGACGTGGCGTCCGCCACAGGGCGCAAGGGTGAAGGAAGGAGGTGCGGTGACGATGGCGGACCGGGTGCACGACGCCGATCGCGGCGTCTACGGCATCTCCGTGGCGGCCGAGCTCGTGGGGCTCGCCGCCCCGTCGCTGCGGCTCTACGAGGCGCACGGCCTGCTCGAGCCGGACCGCACGCCCGGCGGCACACGTCGCTACAGCACCAACGACCTCGAGCGCCTGCGGGAGATCGCCGGCCTGCTCGACGCGGGGGTCAACATCGCCGGCGTCGCACGCATCCTGGCCCTGCAGGACGAGAACCGGCGGCTCGCCGGTCAGGTCGAGAGCCTGCGCGGCCAGGTCGAGGGGCTGCGGCGCCGGGCGAGGGCGGGTCAGCGCTGACCCGCGCCCCCGCGTCAGCCGCGGTGCAGCTGCTCGGCCGCGCGCGCGATGTCGTCGAGCTCGGTGCGCAGCGACTTCTCGGTGAGCTTGAGCCCGAGCGGCCCGACCACGCTGAGCGCGAGGCGCTGCAGCCGCGTGGGGTCGGCCACCTCGGCGCCGAAGTGCAGGGTGAGCAGGGTGTCACCCGTCTCCTCGAGGGACTCCAGCGTGTAGACCGTCCGGTAGGTCGTGCTGGCGTCCACCGCCTCGACGACGGTGCGGCGCAGCGGGTCGTTCTCGACGACGACCATCTCCTGCGTGTCCGAGGCGCCCATCATGCGCCGCGTCTCGCGCCAGCGGGTGCCGAGGGCGTAGGGGCCGTCGGTGAGCACCTGCAGTTCGGTGACCTGGGACAGGCGACGCGCCGCGTGGTCCAGGTCGGTGAGGACCTCCCACACCACCTCGCGCGGTGCGGCGATCCGCCGGGTCAGGGTGACCTCGTGCGCCATCTCGCTCAGCCCTCCTCGGTGGCGGCGGCGTCGGGGGCGGGCAGGTCCTCCCACTGCTCGCCCAGCACCAGGTCGACGCTGGAGGAGGACCGGGTGTCCGCCACCAGCTCCACGCCCTCGGGCAGCGAGGCCTGCAGCAGCTGGGCCTCCTCGATGCCGGTGGGGCCGTGCCGCAGGATCGCGATGCCGGGCACGTCGGCCCCCTCAGGGTCGTTGGCGACCGTCGCGACGGCGAAGCCTCGGGCCCGCAGGGCCTCGCCGGCCCGTCCGGCGGCGCCCGGGATGCCCCCGGCGTTGAAGACGTTGACGCTGACCTCGGCCGGGGTGACGGTCGCCACGGGCGGGGCGGACGTGGCCGTCGCCTCGTCGCCGCCGCGGTCGCCGCCGGGCAGCGTGACCCAGCCCTGCATGTAGGCCAGGGCGAACCCGAAGACCAGCAGCAGGCCGAGCAGCACGGCGACGATGACCAGGGCCGCCCGCCGGCGCGCCCGTCGGGCAGCGGTGGACATGCCGGCCGTGCGCACGTATCCCACAGACGGTCTCCTTTCCGGCGTCAGAGGCTAGCGAGCGCCGGGGGCGTCGAGGTCGAGGACACGCCCGTGGACGACGGGCCGGCCCTGCAGGGCGGCGCGGAGGGCCCGGTGGAGGCCGTCCTCGAGGTAGAGCGTGTTCTCCCACTTGACCACGTGGCAGAAGATGTCGCCGTAGAAGGTGGAGTCGGGGGAGAGCAGCACGTGCAGGTCGAGCTCGGCCCGCGTGGTGACCAGCTCGTCGAGCCGGAGCATGCGCGGGGGAAGGTGCGCCCAGTCCCGCGCCTCGTCCAGCCCGTGAGGGGGGTAGGGGCGTCCGTCACCTACTCCCTTGAAGATCATGCGGCGCAGTCTAGAGTCTGCGGGTGTGAGCGAGCAGAGCGCCAGCAGCCAGATCGACCTCATCCGCGAGGGCTACGCCTTCACCGAGCCGAGCATCCTGCTCGGGGCTGCGGTCGACGACCAGGGCCAGATCGTGTCCGACGCGCCGGTGCGGTTGCCGCTCGGCTCGATGAACCGCCACGGCCTGGTGGCCGGCGCGACCGGCACCGGCAAGACCGTGACGCTCCAGGTGCTCGCCGAGCAGCTCTCCGACGCCGGGGTCCCCGTCTTCCTCTCCGACGTCAAGGGCGACCTCACGGGGCTGGCGACGCCCGCGGCCGGCGGGGAGAAGATCGAGGAGCGGATGGGCGAGCTCGCCCAGGAGTGGACGGGCACGTCATACCCGGTCCAGCTGCTCAACCTCGGTGGCCTCGGCGCCGGTGCCCCCGTGCGTGCCACCATCACCGACTTCGGTCCCACCCTCCTGTCCAAGGTGCTGCGCCTCAACAAGACCCAGGAGTCCAGCCTGGGCCTCGTCTTCCACTGGGCCGACCAGCAGGGGCTGGCGCTGCTCGACCTCAAGGACCTGCAGGCCGTGGTCCAGCACCTGGTCTCCGACGAGGGCAAGGCCGACCTGAAGTCGCTGGGCGGCCTCGCGACCTCCACCGCGGGCGTGATCCTGCGCGAGCTGGTGGCGCTGTCCGCCGCCGGCGGCGACCGCTTCTTCGGCGAGCCGGCGTTCGACACCGCCGACCTCATGCAGGTGACCCCGGACGGCAAGGGCGTGATCACCTGCCTCGAGCTGCCGGGCGTGCAGGACAAGCCGGTGCTCTTCTCGACCTTCCTCATGTGGCTGCTGGCGGATCTCTTCCAGGACCTGCCCGAGGTCGGCAACCCTGACAAGCCCAAGCTGGTCTTCTTCTTCGACGAGGCCCACCTGCTCTTCGACGACGCCTCCGACGCCTTCCTCGACGCGGTCGAGCAGGCCGTGCGCCTCATCCGCTCCAAGGGTGTCGGCGTCTTCTTCGTCACCCAGGCGCCGACCGACGTGCCCGACAGCGTGCTCGCCCAGCTCGGCAACCGGGTGCAGCACGCGCTGCGGGCGCACACGCCCAACGACGCCAAGGCGCTCAAGGCGACCGTCTCGACCTATCCGACCAGCGGCTACGACCTTGCCGAGGTGCTGACCTCGCTGCGCACCGGCGAGGCCGTCGTCACGGTGCTCTCGGAGAAGGGGGCGCCGACGCCGGTCGCCCGCACCATGCTCAGGGCGCCGCAGGGCCAGATCGGCCCGTCGGACGAGAGTGTCCTCGACCGGCTGACCACGGGCTCGCCGCTCACGGCGAAGTACGGCACCGCCCTCGACCGCGAGTCGGCCTACGAGCTGCTCGGGGCCAGGGTGAAGGCCGCGGCCGAGGCGCGCGCGGCCGAGGAGGCTCGCGTCGCCGCCGAGAAGGCGCGCGAGAAGGAGGAGCGCGAGCGGGCCAGGTCGACGAGCTCGGGCGGCTCCCGCAGCCGGTCTCGAGCCAAGGAGGACTCGGGCATCGTCGAGCAGGTCGTCACGTCGACGGCCTTCAAGTCGATGCTCCGGTCCGCCGGCACGGTCATCGGGCGAGAAATCACGCGCTCGATCTTCGGCACGCGCAGCAAGCGCTGAGGCGCCGCCGCGGCCGCCGCAGACAGGCCGCGGACCACGATTTCGGGTCCGGCACCGCCCTCGGGTATCCTTCCCGGCGGAGGATTCGCATAGTGGCCTAGTGCGCACGATTGGAAATCGTGTTGGGATAAAACCCTCGGGGGTTCAAATCCCCCATCCTCCGCCGGAGAAGGCCCCCGCTCGTGCAGAGCGGGGGCCTTCGTCATGTCCCGGCTCCCTTGTCGCCGACTCGCGCGCTCGCGCAGAGGATCTCGCCATTTGCGTTGCGCCCCAACGTTTCCCGCCCCCTGCTCCCTTCCCTGACGGCAACTTGCGCACGCCGCGTCCTCCATGTTCTGATAAGCACTGCTTGGGGAGATCATAAGCAAACGCACCGCACGCGAAGGAGCCTGCATGGCCAGCTGGAGACCCGACCCGACCTTCTACCCGTCCCCGTCCCTCGCGGCGGAGGAGCCCCAGGAGCGCTACGCCTACGTGGCGACCTACTGGCGCGGGGAGGGCGAGCCGCAGAAGGACGCCCTCGCGGTCGTGTCCGTGGACCCCGCTGCCGACGACTACGGCCAGGTCGTCGGTTGGACCGAGATGCCCAACCACGGCGACGAGCTGCACCACCACGGGTGGAACGCCTGCTCCTCGGCCCTCTGCCCCGGCAACCCCCACCCGCACGTTGAGCGCCGCTACCTCATCCTCATGGGGCTGCGCTCCTCGCGCATCCACTTCGTCGACGTGCGCCAGGACCCGCGCAACCCGACGATCGACAAGATCATCGAGCCGGAGGAGTACAAGGCCAAGAGCGGCTACTCCCGCCCGCACACCGCCCACTGCGGCCCCGAGGGCATCTACATCACCAACCTCGGCACCGCGGAGGGCGACGAGGGCCCCGGTGGCATCGCGCTGCTCGACCACGACACCCTCGAGGTCAAGGGCACCTGGGAGAAGGACCGTGGCCCGCAGTACCTCGCCTACGACTTCTGGTGGCACATCAACCACGACCGGATGATCACCAGCGAGTGGGGCACGCCCCGCCAGGTGGAGGAGGGCCTGCTGCCCGAGGAGCTCCTCGCCGGCCGCTACGGCAACAAGCTGCACGTCTTCGACATGGTGAGGCGCACCCACCTCCAGGCGCTCGAGCTCGGCCCGCAGTACCAGATGGCGCTGGAGCTGCGTCCCGCGCACGACCCGCAGCACCAGTACGGCTTCATCGGCGTCGTCATCAGCCTGGAGGACCTGTCGGGGTCCATCTGGTGCTGGCACCGTGACGGCGACGACGGCGACTTCGCGATCACCAAGGTCTACGACATCCCGGCCGAGCCGGTGGCCGACGAGGACGTCGACAAGCTGCCCGAGATGCTGCGTCCGTTCAAGGCCGTGCCGCCGCTCATCACCGACATCGGCCTGTCCGTCGACGACCGCTTCCTCTACGTCTCGTGCTTCGGCACCGGCCAGTCGATCCAGCTCGACGTGTCCGACCCGCTCAACCCGACGAAGGTCGGCGAGATCCGCCTCGGCGGCATCATGTCCCGGGCCTCCCACCCGGCGGCGCCGGACCTGCCGCTCTCGGGCGCCCCGCAGATGGTCGAGGTCAGCCGGGACGGCCGCCGGGTCTACTGGACCAACAGCCTCTACGGCGCCTGGGACGACCAGTTCTACCCCGACGGCGTCGGCGCCTGGATGGCCAAGGCCGACATCGACCCGGAGACCGGCGCGATGTCCCTGGACGAGCGGTTCTTCCCGCACGGGGACGACTTCCGGGGCAACCGGGTGCACCAGGCCCACCTCGAGGGCGGCGACGCCTCGAGCGACAGCTACTGCTTCAGCTAGTGCTGCTCGCGCACCTCGAGCACGGCGCGGCGGGGAGCGGCGGCGGCGCGGATGTCGCCGCCCTCCTCGCCGCAGCCGGGCTGGGACTCTTCCACGGGATCAACCCGGCCATGGGCTGGCTCTTCGCGCTGTCCTTCGGGCTGCAGGAGCGCAGCCGTGCCGCGATCGGCCGCTCCCTGGCCTGGATCGTGCTGGGCCACGAGATCTCCGTGCTGCCCTCCGCCCTCATCATCACCGCCTTCGCCGGGCAGGTGTCGCGAGGCGTCGCGATGGCCGTCGTCGCCGGCGCGCTGCTCGCCTTCGGCTCGTGGCTGCTGCTGCGCCCGCGCCACTTCCGCTGGGTCGGGATGCGCCTGAAGCCGTGGCAGCTGGCCTGGTGGTCCTTCCTCATGTCGACCGCCACCGGGGCCGGGCTGATGCTGGCGCCGGTGCTGCTGCACACCTCCGGCGGCGCGAGCCACCACGCGACCGCGGGTCTGGCGGAGGGCTTCGGCGCCGCCACGGTCGTGGCGCTCGTCCATGCCGCGGGTATGGCGTTCGCCTCCGGGGTGGTCGCTCTCGTCGTCCACCAGGTCTTCGGGCTGCGCATCCTGCGCACGCACTGGATCAACCTGGACCGGGTGTGGGCGCTGGCCTTCCTGGTCGCCGCGGGCGGGGTGGCGCTGGCCTGGTGGCAGGGCTGAGCGGCCGCGGCTTGGTGGCCGGCGGGGGCACCACCTACACTTGACCCCGGACCCCTCGTGCGGTGGTACCTCACTGAACTCCCCCAGGGCAGGAATGCAGCAAGGGCAGGTGAGCTCTTCCAGGTGCGCGAGGGGTTCTTCTACGTCCTGGGAGCCTCTGCCTGTGCCTCCTCGTGGCGTCCCGCCGCGGCGTCGGGCAGCACGATGGTCGACAGCACCCGCCGCGTCCGGCCGGGGCCCGGGCGCAGGGCCATGCGGGCCGTGACCGACTCCCGCATCTCGTCGAAGAGCTCGGCCATCTCCTCGTCCGTGAGCCAGAGGGCGGTCTGCCGGTAGCTCACCCCGTCGCGCGCCAGGTCGACGTCGTCCTGCTCCAGGTAGCGCTCGAAGAGGCCGAGCAGCCCGGCGGTGAACGACGTGAACGCCCGCAGGTGGTCCTCCCGGGTCATGGACCGCACGGCCTTCGCGTCGAGATGGGCCGCGGCGAGGTCCACGGCATACGTGCGCTCGGTCGTGCCGCGCACCGCGCGCTCCCGGACCACAGGGAGCACCCCGCCCTCGACCAGCCGCGCCACGTGCCGGTAGATCGAGGCGAGCACCGAGGACGTCGTGCGCATGGACGGCGCCCGCCTCAACGCGAAGTGGCACCGTGAGCTGCTGCTCAACGACCCCGCCGACCTGCCCCGGATCGCCGAGCTCGTCCCGGGCGAGGTCGAGACCGTGCTCGTGCCGGACCTGACGCACATCCTGCGCCGCGACGAGGAGCCCCCGTCGCTGTCGCGCTACAAGAAGCTGGTGCGCAGGCCGGTCGACGCCGACACGATGCGGATCGTCGCGGAGTGGGTGGTCGCGACGGTGGGGCGCCGCACGAACGGCGCCCCCTCCGTCACGGACGCAGCATGACCTTGATGGCCCGCCGCTCGTCCATGGCCGCGTAGGCCTCGGCGACCTGGTCGAGCGGCAGGGTCAGGTCGAAGACCTTGCCGGGGTCGATCTCGCCGGCGAGCACGTCGTCGCGCAGCTGCTCCAGATAGGCGCGGACCGGGGCGACGCCGCCGGCGAGGCCGATGTTGGAGCGGAACATGGTGCCGATCGGCACCTCGACGCCGTGCGGGACGCCGACGAAGCCCACGGTGCCGCCGGGGCGGGCGGAGGCGAAGGCCTGGCTCATCGAGTCGCCGGTGCCGACGCACTCGAGGACGCGGTCGGCGCCGACGCCGTCGGTGAGCTCACGGATGCGCTCGGCGCCCTCGTCGCCGCGCTCGGCCACGACGTCGGTGGCCCCGAACTCGCGGGCCACCGCCTGTCGCGGCTCGTGGCGCGACATCGCCACGACCCGGCCGGCGCCCAGGCGGGAGGCGGCGAGCACGGCCGAAAGGCCGACGGCGCCGTCACCGACGACCACGACCGTCTCGCCGGGCTGCACGCCCGCCGCGACCGCGCAGTGCCAGCCGGTGGCCATGACGTCGGAGAGCGCCAGCATCGAGGGCAGCATCGCGTCGTCGGGGACCTCGGGGGTGGCCACGAGCGTGCCGTCGGCGAAGGGGACCCGGACGATCTCGCCCTGGCAGGCCGGCGTGGGCTCGCCGTCGCCGTCCAGGCCGCCCCAGCCCTGCCCGCCGCGGACGCACGAGGTGTGCACCCCGGCGCGGCAGTGGGCGCACTCGCCGCAGGAGTAGCGGAAGGGCGCGATGACGAACTGCCCCGGGCGCACGGTGCGGACCTCGGGGCCGACCTCCTCGACGATGCCGACCATCTCGTGGCCGATCGCGCGGGGCGACCGCACCTCGTTGATGCCGCGGTAGGGCCACAGGTCGGAGCCGCACACGCAGGTGGCGGTGACCCGGACGATCGCGTCGGTGGGGCGCAGGATCGTGGGGTCGGGGACCTCTTCGAGGCGGATGTCACGGGTGGCGTGGAGGATCGTTGCGCGCATGGGTCCATCCAACCAGCCCGACGAAGAGGTCAGCGCGCTGGACGGACTGCTCAGTCTTTGGGCGAAGTGCTGGTCCGTCTGGTCAGAACGGCCCCTCGCCTGGCCTGCGACGTGCAACGATGAGTCTCCCGCCGCATGCGCCGCGACGGGTCGACGACGTCAGTGGAGGAGGACGGTATGCCGTTCCACGTGGGCTCCGAGGTGGGCCGCCTGCGTCAGGTCATCGTGCACCGACCCGGCCTGGAGATGCACCGGCTGACCCCCGACAACAAGGATCAGTACCTCTTCGACGAGATCCTCTGGGTCGAGAAGGCTCAGGAGGAGCACGACCACTTCGTCGAGGTCATGGAGCAGCGCGGGATCGTCGTCCACCACTTCGACCAGCTGCTGCGCGAGACGCTCGCCGTGCCCGAGGCCCGCCGCCACGTGCTGGAGCACTCCCTCGACGAGCGGCACGTCGGGCCCCTGGGCGCCGAGGAGCTGCGGTCGATGTTCGACGGCATGGGCGACGACGAGCTGGCCCGCCACCTGGTCGGCGGGATCACCAAGGCCGAGGTGCTGGACCGCATACCCCATCCGCAGTCGCTGACGATCGAGCAGCTGGACCTGCACGACGCGGTGCTGGCGCCGCTGCCCAACCACCTCTTCACCCGGGACACGTCCGCGTGGGTGCACGGCGGGGTCGCCGTCAACGCCATGCACAAGAAGGCGCGTCGTCGCGAGACCGTGCACTACGCCGCCATCTACCGCTACCACCCGCTCTTCGCCGACGCCGGCGTGCGCTGGTGGACCGAGGGCATCGACGACGGGCCCGCGACCGCCGAGGGCGGCGACATCCTCGTGCTGGGCAGGGGCGTCGTGCTCGTGGGCCTGTCGGAGCGGACCACCGCGATGGGCGTGGAGCGGCTGGCCCGCGCGCTGCTCGCCGACGGCGAGGTCACCCGCGTCATCGCGCTCGACATGCCCAAGGCGCGCGCGGTCATGCATCTCGACACCGTCATGACGATGATCGACGAGGAGACCTTCACGCGCTATCTCGGCCTGCCCGACCTGCCCTCCTGGACCCTGACCGCCGGCGACGAGCGCGACGGCGAGCTCGACGTGGTCGTGGAGCGCCACGCGCCCGAGGACATGATGAAGGTCATCGGCCACGCGCTGGGCGTCCCGCGGTTGCGGGTGCTCGCCGCCGACCAGGACCCGCGCGCTGCCGCGCGCGAGCAGTGGGACGACGGGTGCAACGTGCTCGCGCTGGAGCCCGGCGTGGTCGTGGGCTACGAGCGCAACACCGTGACCAACGACTACCTGCGCGCCCAGGGCGTGGAGGTGCTGGAGATCTCCGGCTCCGAGCTCGGCCGCGGCCGGGGCGGACCGCGCTGCATGTCCTGCCCGGTCGAGCGCGACCCGCTGGGCTGAGGCGTGCCGCCCCGCCGCCGCACCGACCCCGCCGCCGGGGAGCAGGCCCTCGCGGCCTGGCTCGCCGCGCCCGAGGGCGAGGTCGACCGGAGGACGCTGGCGACCGCCGTGCGCTACCTGGCCGAGGAGCTCGCCGTCCGGGCCCCTGGCCGGTCCGTCGAGGTCCGGGTCCCGCCCTTCGTCGCGGTCCAGTGCGTCGAGGGACCGCGGCACACCCGCGGCACGCCGCCGAACGTCGTCGAGACCGACCCCGCGACCTGGCTGGCGCTCGCCACCGGGCGTATGCCGTGGGCCGAGGCCGTGGCGAGCGGCGCCGTCCGTGCGTCGGGCACCCGGGCCGACCTGACGGCATACCTGCCGCTGGTGTGACGCTGCAGCCGTCCCGCGCGCCGTGACCCCGCCGCCCGCCCGCCCGGCGCGGGTGAGCGACACTGGACGGGTGGCACGCGACGAGATCGAGATCATCAACGAGCCCGGCCCCGAGCACGTGCCCGTGCGGCGGCGGCCTGACCTCGTGCGCTTCCTCGTGGTCGGGGGCCTGGTCGGCTACGTGCTGGGGAGCCTGCTCGGCTGGCTCGGCCCCGACGCCCCCGACAGCTCGGTGACGCAGGAGATCATCCTGCTCGGCTCGGTCGGGCTGCTGCTCGGCGTGCTGCTGGCGGCGATCGCCTATCTCGTCGCCGACAAGATCTCGGACCGCACGTAGCCAGGCACACGTAGGCAGGCACCAGACGGCCCGGGCTGCCTAGGCGCGCCTGATCCGCGGAGCCCGGGTGAGGTCGAGCCCTCAGGCCTGCGGGACCTCGCACCCGTCGGGACCGCATACCCCCGAGCCGTCGGCGTCGCCCGCGCCCGGCACGGTCGCGAGGGTCGGGGTGCGCTCGGACCACGCGCGCTCCAGGGCGCCGGCGAAGACCTCGGTCGGCTGGGCGCCGGAGATGCCGTAGCGCTCGTCGACGACGAAGAAGGGCACCCCGCTCGCGCCGTAGGCCCGGGCCTGGTCGATGTCGGCCGCGACCTCGGCGTCGAACTCGTCGCTCGCGAGCACGCGTCGGACGTCCTCGGCCGCGAGGCCGACGCCGGTCGCGATCTCCTCGAGGAGGGCGGCGTCGGTGACGTCGCCGGCCCTGACGAAGTAGGCCTCGAGCAGGGCCTCCTTGAGGCGCCCCTGCAGCTCCGGGCCGCCCTCGTGGAGGGCCAGGTGGAGGAGCCGATGGGCGTCGCGGGTGTTGAGGTGCAGGGTGCGCTCGAGCTGGTAGTCGAGGCCCTCGGCCGCGGCCAGGCTGCTCACGCGGTCCTGCATCGCGGCGATCTGCTCGGGGCCGCCGCCGTACTTGCGCGCCAGCGCCGACGTGGAGGTCTCCACCGGCGGCACGGGGGCCGTCGGGTCGAGCTGGAAGGAGTGCCAGACGACCTCGACCCGGTCCGCGTGCGGGAAGCTCGCGAGGGCGGACTCGAGGCGGCGCTTGCCGATGTAGCACCACGGGCAGGCGATGTCGGACCAGACGTCGATACGCATAGTGCGGCCAACGCTACGTGACGCGTCAGCATTCCGGTGCTCCCGGGAGTGCGGGTCCAGCCTGCTGTGGGAGGATTGCGCCGTGGCACGCGCTGACGGACGGCTCTCGCACGACCTTCTGCCCGACGAGCGGCTGCCCCAGGACGCCTGCGGCGTCTTCGGGGTCTGGGCGCCCGGCGAGGAGGTCGCCAAGCTCGCCTACTTCGGCCTCTACGCCCTGCAGCACCGCGGGCAGGAGGCGGCCGGCATCGCGACGAGCGACGGCCGGCGGCTCGTCGTCTACAAGGACATCGGCCTGGTCAGCCAGGTCTTCGACGAGGCGGCGCTCGCCTCGCTCCAGGGGCACCTCGCGGTCGGTCACTGCCGCTACTCGACGACCGGGCGCAACTCGTGGGAGAACGCCCAGCCCACGCTCGGCGGCACCGCCGACCACACGGTCGCGCTGACCCACAACGGCAACCTCATCAACACCGCCGAGCTGCGTGACCTGCTCGCGCAGCGGCACGGCGGCGACCTGTCGGGCTCGCGCGGCGAGGTCGCGCGCGGCAACACCACCGACACGGCGATCGTCACCGGCCTGCTCACGGCCGACGAGGACGTGCCGCTGGAGCAGGCCGCCCTCGAGGTGCTGCCCCTGCTGCGCGGCGCGTTCAGCCTGGTCTTCTGCGACGAGCAGACGTTGTATGCCGCTCGCGACCCGCAGGGCGTGCGCCCCCTGGTCCTGGGCCGGCTGGAGCGCGGCTGGGTGGTCGCCTCCGAGACCGCGGCGCTGGACATCGTCGGCGCCTCCGTCGTGCGCGAGGTCGAGCCGGGCGAGCTCATCGCGATCGACGAGAACGGCCTGCGCAGCCAGCGCTTCGCCGAGCCGGCGCCCAAGCGCTGCGTCTTCGAGTGGGTCTACCTGGCCCGGCCCGACACCACGATCTCCGGCCGCGAGGTCTACGACGCCCGCGTCGAGATGGGTCGTCGGCTGGCCCTGGAGCACCCGGTCGAGGCCGACCTGGTCATGCCGACGCCCGAGTCGGGCACCCCGGCCGCGATCGGTTATGCCGAGGCCTCGGGCATCCCGTTCGGCCACGGGCTGGTGAAGAACGCCTACGTCGGGCGCACCTTCATCGCGCCGAGCCAGACGATCCGACAGCTGGGCATCCGGCTCAAGCTCAACCCGCTGCGCGACGTCATCAAGGGCAAGCGGCTCGTCGTCGTGGACGACTCGATCGTGCGGGGCAACACCCAGCGGGCGCTCGTGCGGATGCTGCGCGAGGCCGGCGCGGCCGAGGTGCACGTGCGCATCTCCTCGCCGCCGGTGCGCTGGCCCTGCTTCTACGGCATCGACTTCGCGACCCGCGCCGAGCTCATCGCGACCGGCCTCGAGATCGACGCGGTGTGCGCCTCCATCGGGGCCGACTCGCTGGGCTACATCAGCGAGGACAGCATGATCGAGGCGACGTCGCAGGAGCGGTCGACGCTGTGCACCGCGTGCTTCTCGGGCCAGTACCCGATCGAGCTGCCCGACGCCGACAAGCTGGGCAAGGACGTGCTCGAGCTGCAGTTCCCCGTGCGGTCGGGCGCGGACCCGACCGACGTGGGGACGCTCGACGTCGAGGGCGTGCCCACGAGCGCGTCGCCGGGTGGCGTGGAGGCGGTTCGTCGGCCGTAGGCCCTCAGGGGTGGCGGACGTCGATGACGATCCGCGCGGGCTCGTCGAGCGCGAAGACGCGATACTCCGTGTCCTGCCGCAGCCCGACGAAGATCTGCTGCTGGCCCTCGAAGAGCACGCCGTGGACGACCTCGGTCACCACCTCGGTGCCCTGCCCCGTGACCGTGGACCCGTCGTAGCGCTCCGGGGCCTCGGTGGTCCAGTCGATGCCGGCGATGCCGAGCTCAAGGAAGCGCTCGCCCTCGACCTCCACCGGCCGCCCCGAGGCGGCCTCGGCGGGCTCGTCCACGAGGCGGGCGAACCAGCCCAGCGCGACCTCGTCTCCCGTGAGGTCGAGGACCACCCGGTCGAAGCCGTCGTGCCGGCCGGTGCGCACGTCGGTGATCTCCTGACCGGCACCCGCGTCGGCCGGCGGCTGGTCGGAGGGGTCGGACCTCCAGGGCGGGAAGGAGCCGGTGGGTTCCTCCGTGTCGTCGCTGGTCTCGTCGGTGGGGGTCTCGGTGGTGCCCGGTGACGTCGAGGTCGCGGGTGCCGTCGGCGTGGGGCCCTCGGCGTCGGGGTCGTCGTCGCCCTGGCAGCCCGCCAGCAGCAGGGAGGCCAGGACCGCCGCCGTCGCGGACGCCCTCTGCGCTGCGCGCCTGCTCATGCTCAGACCGTACGCCCCTCGGCCTTCTCGCGTCCGAAAGGCACGGCATACCCTTGTCTCGCCCGCCCGCACCAGACCGAGGGAACGTTCATGACTGCGTCCGACCAGCCGATCACCTACGCCAGTGCCGGGGTGGACGTCCACGCCGGGGACCGTGCGGTGGAGCTGATGAAGGAGTCGGTGCGGCGTGCGACCCGGCCCGAGGTGCTGGGGGGTCTCGGCGGCTTCGCGGGGATGTTCGACGCGTCGGTGCTCAAGGGCATGCAGCGGCCGGTGCTGGCGACGTCGACGGACGGTGTGGGGACCAAGGTTGCGATCGCGCAGGCGATGGACGTGCACGACACCATCGGGCAGGACCTGGTCGGCATGGTCGTCGACGACATCGTGGTGTCGGGCGCCGAGCCGCTGTTCATGACCGACTACATCGCGTGCGGGAAGGTGGTGCCGGAGCGCATCGCCGCGATCGTGTCGGGCATCGCGCGCGGCTGCGAGCTGGCGGGCGTCGCGCTCGTCGGTGGTGAGACCGCGGAGCACCCGGGCCTGCTCGGGCCGGAGGAGTACGACGTCGCCGGTGCCGCCACGGGCGTGGTCGAGCACGGCGAGGTCCTGGGCCCGCACCTGGTCGAGAAGACCGACGTGATCATCGCGCTGCCGTCGTCCGGGCTGCACTCCAACGGCTACTCGCTGGTGCGGCGGGTCTTCGGCGCTGCCGGCTGGGACTGGGACCGGCACGTCGACGAGCTCGGACGGACGCTGGGGGAGGAGTGCCTCGAGCCGACGCGGATCTACACCAAGCCGCTGCTGGAGCTCATCCGCGCCCAGGTCGGGCTGCACGCGCTGTCTCACGTGACCGGTGGCGGCCTGGCCGCCAACCTCGCCCGCGTGCTGCCGCGCGGACTGTGCGGCGTCGTCGACCGCAACTGGACCCCGCCCGCGATCTTCCAGCTGGTGCAGGAGCTCGGCCGGGTGCCGCAGGCCGACCTCGAGCAGACGCTCAACATGGGTGTCGGCTTCGTCGCCATCGTCTCCGCCCACAACGCACCTCGCGCCATGGGTGTGCTTGCCGAGCACGGCATCGAGGCCTGGCCCATCGGCGAGGTGATCGACGCCGCCGACGTGCCGGAGATCGGGGAGCCGCTGGTCCAGGGCGCCAAGGGGGTCGACGGTGGCTCGGTGCAGATGACGGGGTCCTACCTCGGCTGGAGCATCTGAGAGGCCCCGGACCGGCCGGTCGCTCCGTCCCACGCGAACCGCCGATTCAGAACGGCGGCGGGCCCGGGTGCCGGCTGCCCCAGCGCCCATCGACGACGTCCCCGTCCGCGCCGTCGCGCTGCGTGGCGTCGTGCGCCCCGCCCCCGTCCGCCGCGGTCCCCAGCGTCGTCCAGTCCGAGCTGTCCAGGACGGCCCGAGGGTCCAGGTCCCGCATCGTCTCCGGCGAGGGCGTCCCGGGTCGTGGCCCGGTGGTCCGACGACCGTCCGGCCTCGTGCAACGCAGCCAGATGGCGTCGCGCACGTCGTGGTCGGACCCCGCCTCGGGGTCGTCGTCATCGGCCTCGAGCCGGGCGCCGAGGTCGCGGTGGGCGAGCGCGGCGTAGACCAGCAGGGACGCCAGGTGGCGACGTTCGTCAGGGCTGAGCCCGGTGCCGGGTGGCACATCGGCAGATCTCGCCGCGGCGGGGACTGACGGGTCTTCATGCGGTCTGACCCGGCCGAGGTACTGCCGGTAGTCGTGAACGCGGGTCCGGTGCGGCCGGCCCCAGAATGACTCCCACGTCACGTTGCGGCTCTCGTCCATCGTGGCGTCCCAGAACTTCTCGGTCTTGAGGGCGTGCCAGGTGCGGTCGAGCGACTGCAGGTTGGACTCGGTGGTGCGGCCGCCAAGCAGGTACTCCTCGACGTGGTCGAGGTCGCAGCGGCCGGACGGGAGGGTCGAACCGGGGGCGCGCGACATCACGTCGGCCGCCCGCAGCTGCGCGCGCATGGCGCGATCCGGGGAGTATCGCGTCAGCGACCGCTCGAGGCAGCGGCCGTCGGCGGGATCGGTGAGCAGTCGGTAGATGGTGGTGCCGGGGCGACCTGCGATGCGACGCACCTCGTCGGCCGTGAGGAAGGTCGACCGCGTAGCCAGGACGCGAGCGACGCCGGGGAGATGATGGGCGTCGGCGTCGGCGTCGGCGTCGGGGGAATCGCGGTCTGCGGATGCCGTCGCGCCGTCACTGTCCGAGGCAGAGCTGCCCGCTCCGTCGCTGCCCGGTGTGGCGGACGGCCTGGCGCGGCCTGCACCCGCTCCATCCGATGGCGCGCCTGCGTTGACCGCGGCATGACCCGCCAGGACGTCCCAGGGCACGACGACGTGCAGCTCGTGGGCAGGGGTGCCCGAGATGACGTCGACGAGACGGGCGATGTCGTCGGGCGTCAGCAGGTCCGCGTCCTCGCCCAGGGCGGGCAGGGGCAGGGTGCCGTGCAGGAGCAGCGCGCGGGCGGCGTCGCTGCGGAGGGCCGGGACACCGCGCGGGTCGCCCTCGCGGCGGGCTCGGACAGCGATGGTGTGCAGGCGCTCGACGCATGCCGTCACCGAGGCGGCGTCACCCGTGACGACCAGTTGGGCGCTGCCGTCGTCGTCGACGACCGCATAGGCGTCACGGGAGCGGTGCTGCGCCTCCCGCCTGGCCCGCTGCGCCAGCGGGTCGGCCCCTTCCTGGCGGCGCACCTCGCGCTCCAGGGCGTCGAGGAACTGCTTCTTGGCCCACGGCGCCGTCGACAGCTCTCCGTCGGGTGTGAGCCGCTCGGGGGCGACCTCGCCGAGCGGGACGTCCATGCCGAAGAGCGTCCGAGCGATCTCCGCCCCCGACTCGTGCGGCAGGTGGGTGCAGCGCCGCCACCAGGCGGCCACCAGCTCCCACCGGGCGATGCCGGCATCGAGAGCCTGCTGGACCGGGCGCGCGCACGCGTCGGGTGCCGTGGCGATCGCGACGACGGTGCGTGCCGCCCCGAGGCCCATCCCGGTCGCGGTGGCCAGCTCGGCCGCGGTGACGGACTTGGCGCGGGCACGCCAGCGCTCACGGGCGGTGGGGGAGAGCTCGTCGGGGGAGGTGACGCCCTTGACCCGGAGCATCTTCTCGGCGGTGCGCGCCGCCAGCTCTCGTGCGGCATGGAGACGAGCCGACTCGAGCAACGAGGACAACCCGTGCACGGTCTCCAGCGCCCCGACCGCCTCCTCGCCGGCGAGCGGCTGGCGGGAGAGCGAGGGAGCGAGAGCCTCGAGGCCTTCCTCGAGACCTTCGCGGAGCTGGTCGGCGACGACTTCGCGGAGGGGCGGGGTGGTGAGGTCCGGGTCCGAGGCCGGTCCCGAGGTCGGTCCCGAGGCGGCTGCTGCATCCAGGGCCGGGTGCGCACCACAGGGCGCGGGTGCTTCCAGGCGGATGAACCCGTTCTTCGGGGCGGCGATGCGGATGACGCCGTCGAGTCCGACCGAGGTCTTGTGCGCCCACTCGGCCGGGACGAAGGAACGCAGCCGGCGAAGGTTCACCGTGCCGTCCGGGGCCAGAGCGGCGAGGAGCTGCGCGGCGCGCTCGGCGTCCCGGTCCTTGTGCGACATGCCCTCACCCCCGGGAGATCTCAGCTGCGGTGCTGGTGGATGAGACCCATCCTAGTACATATGTTCGAATAAGGGAAGGGTTGTCCACAGTGAGTCGGCGCTGGACGGGGGCGCCAGGGCTGGCAGCGGGTGGGCGGGGCCGTGACCTGCGGGGCAGGATGTGGGCGTCGTGGCCTCGGGCCTGCGCGTGCCCAGGGTGCGTTGCTGGTGGCGCAGCCGGGTGGCCCGCAGGGGTGGACGTTGGCCGGCCCAAAGGAGCAGGAGAGTGCCGTGAGCGGCGGCCCGGTCCGGAGAGTGGCTGTGAGCGGCGGCCAGGTCGAGAGTGGCTGTGAGCGACTTCCCGGTCCGGAGCGCGTGAGCGGCGGCCCGACCCAGAGAGCGCGTGTGGTCTGATCCGAAGGAGCGCGCGGCCACCAAGCGGATCAGCCCGCCGGCGTCACCAGCACCCAGTACGTCGTCGGCCCGCGGTCACCGATGTTCGCCGACCACCGCAGCCCGGCCGCGTCGCTGGTCAGCGCCCGGCGGATCTGCTGGTTGTCCGGCTCCGCCAGCACGACGGTCTCGGACGCCTCCACGGTCCTGATCTCGAGCGCGTTGGTCACGGTGTTCACCGGCACCCCCTCGAACGTCCACGACGTCTCGGTCGTCGCGTCGGCGCTCGACTGCGAGCCCTCGTGCCACATCGTCAGGACGTCACCGTCGATCGGCGCGGGGTCGCAGGCGGCGGCCTGCACCTCCTGCCACGTCGACACGGCGGTCAGCGGCGCGGTGCACTCGCGCAGCTCGAAGGTCACCGTCTGGAAGTTCATGTAGCGGTTGAACGCCACCGTCGCGATGACCGCGATCGCCACGAACCCCAGCGCCAGCATGATCCACCCACCGCGGCCGGACCGGCGTCCCCGCACCGTCGCGTCCGCGGAGGTCCAGCTCGCCTCGTGCCGAGACCGTTGCGCCATGTCCGTCCCTTCCCTGACCGGTGGTCAAGGCTAGTCCCTGCAGCAGGGAGTCCGGTCCCCGCAGAGCGGGTATGCGGTCAGGTCCGGTCCGCGAGCGCGCCCCCGTATGCCGCCGCCTCAGTCCGCGAGCGCGCCCGTCTGCACCGACCACAGCTCGGAGTAGGGGCCAGGCCGCGCCACGAGCTCGTCGTGCGTCCCGGCGTCGACGACCCGCCCGGCGGCGAGCACCCAGATCCGGTCGGCGTGCCGCACGGTCGAGAGCCGGTGCGCCACCATCACGGTCGTGCGCCCCTTGCTGACCTCCGCCAGCGACCGCTGGATCGCGGCCTCGGTCTCGTTGTCGACGGCCGACGTGGCCTCGTCGAGGATGAGCACCTCGGGGTCGCGCAGGATCGCCCGCGCCAGCGCCAGCCGCTGCCGCTGACCGCCCGAGAGCGTCACGCCGCGCTCGCCGACGTGCGTGTCGTAGCCGTCCGGCATGGCCTCGACGAACTCCGCCGCCTGAGCCTGCTCGGCGGCCCGCACGATCTCGTCGCGGGTCGCGCCGGGGCGTCCGTAGGCGATGTTGTCCGCGATCGAGCCCTCGAAGAGGAAGACGTCCTGGGCGACGTAGCCGATCCGGCCCCGCAGCCCCTCCCACGTCAGCTCGCGCAGGTCGATCCCGTCCAGCAGCACCTGACCCGCCCGCGGGTCGGTGAAGCGCAGCAGCAGCCGCAGCAGCGACGACTTGCCGGCGCCCGTCGGACCGACGACCGCGTGCACCTCGCCCGCGGGCACCACCAGGTCGACGTCGTGCAGCACGTCCGGGCCGTCGGCATATCCCGCACGGACCCCGCGCAGCTCCAGCCGCCCGGTCACCGCGTCAGGTGTCCGGTCGCCCGGCAGTGTCAGCGGCTTCTCGTCGAGCAGCGCCAGGATGCGGCGCACCGACGCCATCGCGCGCTGGTAGAGGTCGAGGACCTCGCCCACCGACGTGAGCGGCCACAGCAGGCGCTGGGTCATGAAGACCAGCACCGAGTAGAGGCCGATCTCGAGCGTGCCGTCGAGCGCCATCCACCCGCCGAGCAGCAGCGTCATCGTGAAGCCCACGAGGATCGCCATCCGGATGAGCGGCACGAAGGCCGCCGAGGCCCGGATCGCGTCGGCGTTGGCGAGCCGGTAGGCGTCCGACGCCTCCCGCACCCGCTCCAGCTCGCGCTCCTCCGCGGTGAACGACTTGATCGTCGCCATCCCGCCGAGGTTGCCCGAGACCAGCCCGCTGATGCGCGCCACCGTCGACCGCACGGCCGCATACCGCGGCTCGAGCCGCCGCTGGAACCACAGCGACCCCAGGATGATCACCGGGATCGGCAGGAACGCCAGCAGCGTCAGCGTCCAGCTGCTGGCCGCGAAGACCGCGCCCACGAGCACGACGTTGAGCGCCAGCGTCCAGAGCCGGTCCACCCCGGTGTCGAGGAAGCGCTCCAGCTGGTTGACGTCGTCGTTGACCACGGCGAGCGTCGAGCCCGTCGACCGCGACTCGTGCCAGGCCATGTCGAGGCCCTGCACGTGCCCGTAGGTCTCCAGGCGCAGGTCGTGCTCGACCTGCTGCGCGAGGTTGCGCCAGGTCAGTGCGGCGAGGTAGTCGAAGGTCGACTCCAGCACCCACACGACCGCGTTGACGACCGCCAGCCACAGGATCTGCTGGTGACGGTCGGGAACCCCCAGGAGCGAGGCGACGAAGGAGTCGGCTCCTCGCACCACCACGTCGATGGCCGCGCCGATGAGCAGCTCGGGCATGACGTCCATGACCTTGCGGATCGTGGACAGCACGAAGGCGAGCACCACGCGGGCGCGGTACTGCCGGTACCTGACCCAGAGCTCGGCCAGGGGATGTGCGTGTGTGGGGGTGGGAGGAGTCGAGGTCGACCCCGACACCTCAGTGTCGGCCGTCAGAGGCCCACGACTCGTCGTCGTCCTCGTCGTCCGGCGCCGCGTAGGCGGCGTAAGGGTCCTCCTCCTCGCCGTCCTCGTCGTCCTGAGCGTCGTCGTAGACGTGCTCGCCGCGCGAGGCCCGGAGCTCGCGCTCCAGTGCGGTGAGGTCCGTGGACGGAGCTGAGTACTTCAGCTTCCTGGCCACCTTGATCTGCTTTGCCTTGGCCCGGCCGCGCCCCATGGCGTGACCCCCTTGTGTCGAGTCTGCCGGGGCGGCATCGCTGGCTGACGAATCAGGTCGCGGAGCCGGCCCGGGGAATGTGAGCGTTCGTGGGGCCTAGGCTACATGAGAGACACGGTGCCCCCGGCATCGGTGCCTGGCGGCCGGCTCGGGAGCGTTGTGCCGCAGAGGGTATGACGTGCGGCGACGCCTCAGGCGTCGGTGCGGCCGCGGCCCCAGGTGCGTGCGAGCAGCCCCAGCAGGCCGACGACGGCCAGCCCGATGATCACCCACGCCCACACCGGCAGCCCGCCCTCGTCCGCCACGGCGTCCTGCTCGTCGCCGGTGGTCGCGTCCTCGGTCGGCTCGGCGGTCGCCGTCGGCTCCGCGCTCGTCGTCTCCTCGGCGGCGGTCTCCGTCGGCTCCTCCGAGGTCTCGACGGGCTCCGAGGTCTCCACCGTCGTCGGCGCGGCCGTGGTCGGCTCCTCCGTCGTGGGCTCCTCGGTCACCTCGACCGTGAAGGACAGCTCGCCCGAGATCGGGTGGCCGTCCTCGCTGGTGACCCGCCAGACGACGTCGTACGTCCCGGCGCCCAGGTCGTCCACGAGGTCCTGCGTGACGAACCGGCCGTCCACCTCGGGCTCGCCGTCGACGACCGAGCGGCCGTCGGGGTCGGTCACCACGACCTGCAGGCCCAGCTCGGACAGCTGGCCCGAGAACTCCAGCTCGAGCTCGTCGGGCGCCTCGACGACGGCACCGTCCTCCGGGTCGCTCCCCAGGAGCTGGTCGTGCGCGCTGGCCGTGCCGGCGGGTGCGAGCAGGAGGAGGGCGATCAGAACAGCCATGAAGGGGTGACGTGCACGGGTCATGCCCGTCAGTCTAGGAAGCCCCTTACGCTGCGGGGCATGCAGCCCTCGTCCTACCGCACCGTCGCCGGCCCCGTCGTCGCGCGGATCGAGGAGAAGCGGTCGGTCTTCGAGTGCTGGCTGCGCCGGGCCGACGACGAGGCGGCCGCCCGCGCCGTCGTCGAGGAGGCGCGCAGCACCCACTGGGACGCCCGCCACCACTGCTCCGCCTTCGTGCTCGGCCCCGACGGCGCCACCGTCCGCAGCAACGACGACGGCGAGCCCGCGGGCACCGCCGGCACGCCGATGCTCGAGGCCCTCACCCACTCGGGCCTCAGCGACGTCGTCGCGGTCGTGACCCGGTGGTTCGGCGGCACGCTGCTCGGCACCGGTGGCCTGGTCCGGGCCTACGGCGACGCGGTCCGCGCCTCGGTCGCCGAGGCCGAGATCCTCACCCGGCTGCGCGTGACCGAGGTCGACGTCCGCGCCGATCACGCCATCGCCGGGCGCCTCGAGCACGACCTCCGTGCTCGGGGCATCGCGGTGCCCGACGTCTCCTACGGCGAGCAGGTCACCCTGCGCGTCCAGGTGCCCGCCGACGACGCCGAGGAGCTCCCCGGCCTGCTCGCCTCGCTGACCTCGGGAGCGGCCGAGGTCGTGCCCGGCAGCGAGGGCTCGGGCTGGCTCGACGTGCAGGGTTGACCCAGGGTCCGCCCGGTACGCTTCCGGCCATGGTCCGGCCCCCGCTCGACACGACCGTCCCCTTCGTGCCCGTCGTCCTCGGCGGGGAGCTGGCGACCTACACCCTGGCCCGCGCCTTCCACGCCGAGCTCGACGTCCGCACCACGGTGATCAGCCGCACGGTGCCCTCCGCGGTCCGCGGCTCGGCCATCATCGACAACGTGCAGCTCCCCGGCATGGACGACGACGAGCAGCTGCTGGCCGGCCTGAGCGACATCGCCGACGCCAACCCCGGCGCCCGGGTCCTCGTCCTCGGCACCGTCGACACCTGGGTCACCCGCATCGCGGCGCTGCGCGACCGGCTCGACGAGCGCTTCGCGATCCCCTACCCGCCGCTGCCGCTCATCGAGCGCCTCTCCGACAAGGAGGGCTTCGCCGCGCTCTGCGCCGAGGTGGGCGTCGCCCATCCCGTCACCAGGGCGATCCCCGCCGACGCGGCCGAGGCTGACCTCGGGGACCTCCTCGAGGGGCTGCGGTGGCCGCTCGTCGTCAAGGCCGGCGACTCCTCCTTCAGCACCCTCGTCTACGAGGGCAAGAAGAAGGTCGCCTACTGCGACGACCTCGCCTCTCTCGTCGAGCTGCGCCGCACCATGACCACCGCGGGGTATGCCGGTTCCCTCGTCGTGCAGGAGCGCATCCCGGGCGGCGACGAGCAGATGCGGGTGCTCACGACCTACTCCGACCTCTCCGGCACGGTCCGCTGGGGCCGCCTCGGCCACGTCCTCCTCGAGGACCACGACCCGGCGATGATCGGCAACCCGCTCGCGGTGATCTCCGGCGCCAGCTTCACGGCGGTCGGCGAGGCGACGCGGATGCTCGAGCACGTGGGGTGGACCGGTTACGCCAACTTCGACATCAAGGTCGACCCGCGCGACGGCACCGAGTACTTCTTCGAGCTCAACCCCCGGCTCGGCCGCTCCCACGCCTACCTGTCCGCGGCCGGCCACCCGATCGTCGCGCCGATGGTGCGCGAGCACGTCGAGGACCGCGACCCCTACGACGGCGTCGAGGTCGGGCCCGAGACCGACGACTGGCTCTACTCGATCGTCCCGGTGCCGCTGCTCGCCCGCTACGTCACCGACCCGGCCACCCGCCGCCGCCTGGCCGCGATCCGGTCGACCGGGCGGGTCGTCCGCCCGCTGCGCTACGACGCCGACCCGGGCCGCGACCGCCGGCTGGCCCAGCTCAAGAACGACGTGCGCTACGTCCGCAACTTCGCCACCCACTACCGCAGGCCGGTGACCGCATGAGCACCGACGCCGCGAGCGACCGCCTGCTCCCCGCCGAGACCTGGGCCCGCCCGGTGCTCGGCGTCGTCGGCGGGATGGGCCCGGCCGCGACCGTCGCCTTCCTCGACGCGCTGACCCGCCGCACCCCCGCGGGCCGGGACCAGGACCACATCGACACGGTCGTGCTCTCCCACGCGAGCGTGCCCGACCGCACCGCCCACCTCGTCGACCCCGAGCAGCCCGACCCCACTCCCTACCTGCTGGGCGACCTCGAGGTGCTGGCCCGGCTGGGCTGCGCGTGCGCGGTCATCGCCTGCAACACCGCCCACGCCTTCCTTCCCGAGGAGCTGCCGCTCCCGCTGCTCTCGCTCGTGCGCGTGGGTGCCGAGGCCGCCGTCGACGGCGCCGACGCCCCCGGACGGGCCCCGCGGGTCCGCGTCCTCGCCACCGACGGCACCGTGAGCAGCGGCGTCTACCAGGACGCGCTCGCCGCCCTCGGTGCCGAGCCGCTGCTGCCCGACGAGGCCGGCCAGCGCGAGCTGATGTCGGTCATCTACGACGGGGTCAAGGCCGGCGTGGACGTCCCGACCGCCGCCTTCGTCGACCTCCTCGCCCGGCTCCGCGGCGACGCCGACACCGTGGTGCTGGCCTGCACCGAGCTGTCCGTGCTCGGCGAGCAGGCGAGCTCCGACCTGCCCCCGTGGGCGGTCGACGCGCAGGCCGCGCTGGTCGAACGGGTCGTCGCCGAGCTCCGGGGCTAGCACGCCGGCCTCCGGGGACATAGCGTGGGGCGCCTACGCCCGACGACGACCCCAGGAGGTCGCTGATGGATCCCATGGAACCCGTCTACGGGGCGGGGACGCTGCTGGCCATCGCGGCCGTCGCCGTCGCCGTCCTGCTGGTCCTCATCATCAAGCTGCGGATGCACGCCTTCGTGGCGCTGATCCTGGTCAGCCTGCTCACCGGGCTCGCGGCCGGCATCCCGTTCGGCGACATCGCCCGGGTCGCCACGAGCTTCTTCGGGTCCACGCTCGGCTCGGTGGCCCTGCTCGTCGGTCTCGGCGCGATGATCGGCCGGCTCCTCGAGGTGACCGGCGGCGCGCAGGTGCTGGCCGACACCCTCATCACCCGGTTCGGCGAGAAGCGGGCGCCGCTGGCGCTCGGCGTCGCCGCGCTGCTCTTCGGCATCCCGATCTTCTTCGACGCCGGCCTGGTCGTCTTCCTGCCGATCATCTTCTCGGTGGCCCGCCGCTTCGGTGGCTCGGTGCTCCTCTACGCGATCCCGGCCGCCGGCGCCTTCGCCGCGATGCACGCCATCGTGCCGCCGCACCCCGGCCCCGTCACCGCGGCGACCGAGCTCCAGGGGTCGATCGGCCTCACGGTCCTCGTCGGCCTGCCGGTCGCCTTCGTCGCCTGGTACGTCGGCGTCTACCTCTTCACCCAGGCCTACGCCGGCAAGGTCATGGTCCCGATCGACGACTCGTTCCTGCGGGGCGCGCGCGGCGCGGCCAGTGCCTCCGGTTCGACCGACGACGCCGACGACGACGCGCCTGCCGGCGGCTCCGACGGCGCGGCCCACCCGCCGTCCTTCGGCCTGGTGCTGGGCATCCTGCTGCTGCCCTTCGTCCTCATCGCGCTCAACACGGGCATCGACACCCTGCGCAAGGCCGAGGTCCTCGGCGACGGCACGCTCCTGGACGCGCTCGCCTTCGTCGGCCAGACACCGGTGGCCCTCCTCATCACCCTGCTCGTGGCCACCTACGTGCTCGGCACCCGCGGCCGCTCCCTGGCCACCGTCGAGGGCCTGCTCAACGACGCCCTCGGACCGATCTGCGCGATCATCCTCATCACCGGCGCGGGCGGCATGTTCGGCGGCGTCCTGCGCTACTCCGGCATCGGCGCGGCGCTCTCGGACAGCCTCTCCGACCTGGGTCTGCCGCTCATCGTCTCGGCCTTCCTCATCGCGACCGCGCTGCGCGTCGCCCAGGGCTCGGCCACCGTCGCCCTCACCACGACCGCGGGCCTGATCTCCGCCGGCGTCGCTGCCGCGGACCTGTCGGACCTCAAGATCGTCTGCCTCGTGCTGGCGATCGCCGCCGGCGCGACCGTGCTCTCCCACGTCAACGACTCGGGCTTCTGGCTCGTCAGCCGGTTCTTCGGGATGGACGTCAAGACCACGCTGCGCACCTGGACGGTCATGGAGACCACGCTGGGCGTCACGATCTTCCTCATCGCCCTGCTCCTGTGGTTCGTGGTCCCGTGAGCCCGGCCCGACGGACGACCCGGCCGTGACCCCGCTGACCGACACCCCGCCCGGGGCACCCGTCCACCTCGTGGTCATGGGCGTCTCCGGGTGCGGCAAGTCCACCGTCGCCCAGGCGCTCCGGCAACGTCTGGGGTGGGAGCTGGCCGAGGGCGACGACTTCCACCCGCAGGCCAACATCGACAAGATGGCCAGCGGGCGGCCGCTCATGGACGAGGACCGTTGGCCGTGGCTGCGGATCCTCGCCGGCTGGACCAGCGAGCGCGACGAGCGCGGCGAGTCGACGATCCTGTCCTGCTCGGCGCTGCGCCGCAGCTATCGCGACCTGCTGCGCGAGGGCGGGGCCGGCACCTTCTTCGTCCACCTGCACGGCGACAAGGGCATCCTCCTGGAGCGGATGGAGGAGCGGGAGCACTTCATGCCGCCCAGCCTGCTGGAGTCCCAGCTGGACACCCTGGAGATGCTCGAGCCCGACGAGCCGGGCGTGCTCGTCGACATCGCCAACCCGCCCGAGCGGGCGGCCCGCCTGGTCCTCGCCCAGCTCGACCTCGACAGCATCGTCTGACGACCCGACGGCGTCGTCCGGCCCGGGCCCGGCCCGGTCCGGGCGCCCTCGTCCGCCATCGGGGCCTCCGGGATGGCAGGCTTGCCCCGTGCAGCCCGTGACCCCGCCCCCGGGCGCGAGGTCCGTCCGGGCTGCCCGCGCGTGGCTCGGGGGCCCCGCGGCGCTCGCCGTGGTGCTCGCGCTGGGCGGCTGCGGCGGCCTCGGGCCCGTCAGCCTGGTGCCCTCCGCCACGGTCCCGCCCGAGGCGGCGGCCGCCGCCGCGAGCGCGGCCGGCAGCGCTCGGACGGACGCCTCCTCCCTCACGCACGAGGCGGACGGTCCCGCCCTCGACGACGTCGGCGCGGCCGAGCTCGTCGAGCGGATGGCCGCGGTCCTGGCCGACGGCTCCGAGGACGAGTGGGCCGCCTTCTTCACCGGGGACGACCTCGTCGCGCAGCAGCGCGCCTGGTTCCGCGCCGTCCAGGACGTGCCGATGGACGTCCGCGAGCTCCGTCCGGACGGCAAGGTCGAGCAGGAGGGGGAGGACGCGGTGGTGCCGCTCCTCTTCGTCCACCAGGTCACCGGCGCCGACCCGGCACCCACGGCCGAGGGCTACCTCCTGACGGTGGCCCCCGACGGGCTGGTCACCGAGGTGGACGGCGACCGGGCCCACCCGCAGCTGTGGGACCTGGGCGCGGTCTCGGTCACCGTCACCGACCAGCTCGTGCTCCTCACGCCCGAGGACCGGCAGGAGGACGTCGACGAGGTGCTCCAGGGCCTCGAGAACGCCGTGGCCAACGTCTTCCTCGACTTCGGCCGGGGGACGCGCGAACGGCTCGTCGTGCAGCTCGTCGACGAGGACCTGCTGCGCGAGATCGCCGGCGACGACGACCTGGCCGTCGACCCCGCCGGCGTCGCGCTGACGCTGGCCCCCGCCGAGGGCGAGGGCCGGGCGAGCGCGCCCGACCACGCCGACCGGATCCTGCTCGACCTCGACCTGCTCGTCGAGGAGCTGGACTACGGCATACCCGAGGGCGGGTGGGGCCTGATGCGGCACGAGGCGGTGCACGCCGTGCTCGACGCCGACCCGCAGGTCACGCCGCCCGTGTGGGTGTGGGAGGGCCTGGCGGAGTGGTACGGCTACCGTCGCGACTACCTCATGGACGCGTCCTTCCGCCTCGTCGTCGCGGACGCCGGCGACGGGCTCCTCGAGCTGCCGGAGTCCTTCGACGAGTACTACTACGACTCCCAGGAGGCCGGGGAGCTCGCCTACGCCTCCTCGGCGATGGTCTTCAGCTTCCTCGAGCAGCGATTCGGCTTCGCCACCGCGCGCGACGTGGGGGTCGAGCTGTCCTCCGTCGACACCTGGCAGGACACCGACGAGGCCGACGCCCTGCTGCGGGAGCGGACCGGGATGGGCCTGCAGGACCTGCAGCGGGAGATGACGGCCTGGGCGCGGGCCACCTACGGCTGACGAGCGGCGGACCGCCGGGCCACCTACCCTGCAGAGCATGCTGACCGACGACCTCCCCCGGGACTGGTGGAAGCGCGCCGTCGTCTACCAGGTCTACCCCCGCAGCTTCGCCGACAGCGACGGCGACGGCGTGGGCGACCTGCGCGGCGTGATCTCCCGCCTCGACCACCTGCAGCGCCTCGGCGTGGACGTGCTCTGGCTCGGGCCCGTCTACCGCTCGCCGCAGGACGACAACGGCTACGACATCAGCGACTACCAGGACGTCGACCCGCTCTTCGGCACCCTCGCCGACCTCGACGAGCTGCTCGCGCGGGCCCACGACCGCGGGATCCGCGTCGTCATGGACCTCGTCGTCAACCACACCTCCGACGAGCACCCGTGGTTCGTGGACTCCCGCTCCTCGCGCGACAGCGCCCGCCGCGACTGGTACGTCTGGCGCCCGCCCCGCCCGGGGACCGTCGGCGGCGAGCCCGGCGCCGAGCCGACCAACTGGGGCTCGGTCTTCTCCGGCTCGGCCTGGGAGTGGGACGAGGCGACGGGGGACTACTACCTGCACCTGTTCAGCCGCAAGCAGCCCGACCTCAACTGGCAGAACCCGGAGGTCCGCGAGGCGGTCTACGCGATGATGCGCTGGTGGCTCGACCGCGGGGTCGACGGCTTCCGGATGGACGTCATCAACCTCATCGACAAGCCCGACGAGCTGGTCGACGCCGAGGTGGGGCTCGGGGACCTGTGGGGTCAGGGCTTCCCGATGATCGCCAACGGCGCCCGGGTGCACGACCATCTGCGCGAGATGCACGAGCAGGTGTTCGCCGACCACCCCCGCGCCTTCCTCACCGTCGGGGAGATGCCCGGCGTCACCGCCGAGCGGGCCGCCCTCTTCACCGATCCCGCGCGCCGCGAGGTCGACATGGTCTTCCAGTTCGAGCACGTCGACCTGGGCAGCGGCCCGGGCGGCAAGTTCGACCGCGTCCCCAGCGGTATGCCGCACCTCCGGGAGAGCCTCATGCGCTGGCAGACGGCGCTCGCGGAGACGGGCTGGAACTCCCTCTACTGGAACAACCACGACCAGCCGCGCGCGGTCTCGCGCTTCGGCGACGACGATCCCGCCTGGCGCGAGCGGTCTGCGAAGACGCTGGGCACCGTGCTCCACACCCTGCGCGGCACGCCCTACGTCTACCAGGGCGAGGAGCTGGGGATGACGAACGCGCCCGTCTCGGGGCGCGAGGACCTCCGCGACATCGAGGCCCTCAACTACCTCGACGAGATGACGGCCGCGGGATCGTCGTTCGAGGACCTGCTGCCCGGGATCCGGGCGGTCGGCCGCGACAACGCCCGCACCCCCGTGCAGTGGACGGCCGGCCGGCACGCGGGCTTCACGACCGGCGAGCCCTGGATCGCCGTCAACCCCGATCACGTCGAGATCAACGCCGAGGCGCAGGTGGGGGTCGAGGGCTCGGTCTTCGAGCACTACCGGCGGTTGGTGGCGCTGCGGCACGACGACCCTGTCGTCTCGCACGGCTCGATCACCCCGCTCGCGATGGACCACCCGAGCCTGTGGGCCTTCGAGCGCGAGCACGAGGGCGTGCGGCTGCGCACCCTGGCGGCCTTCACCCGCGAGCCGGTGCCGGTGCCCGCGGAGCTGCTCGCAGGCTGGCGGCAGGCCACCGTGGTGCTCGCGACCTCGGACGAGGCCGGCCGATCGCTGCTCGAGGACGGTGTGCTGCCGGGCTGGGAGTCGGTCGTCCTGCGGCTAGCCTCGTAGCCCCGGCAGCACCTGCTCGCCGAAGGTGTCGAGGAAGGGCGCCTGGTGCTGGCCGACGAAGTGCAGGTAGACGTCGTCGAAGCCCACCGCCGCCAGCTCGGCGACCCGGTCTCGGAGCTGCCCGAGGTCGGAGGAGACCAGGCAGTGCTGCCGCACGACGTCCGGGCCCACGTGCTCGGACGCCACGTCGAAGCCCTCGGGCGTCGCGGTGTCCCAGTTGACCGGCTCGGAGAAGACGTTGCTGCGCCACTGGTCGACGGCGATGGCCTCCGCCTCGGCCTCGGTGGGCGCCCAGGACAGGTGGACCTGCAGCGAGGCACGGCCGCGCCCGCCCGCCTCCCGGTAGGCGTCGAGGAGCTCGCGCAGGGTCTCCACCGGCTGGTTGATCGTGACCAGGCCGTCGGCCCAGGCGGCGACCCGGGAGGCGGAGGCGACCGAGACGGCCGGACCGACCAGCAGGGGCGTGGGGTCGGCGCGCTCCCAGACCCGGGCGCGGTCGACCGCCACCAGCCCGTCGTGGGTGACCTCCTCCCCGGCGAGCAGCCGACGGATGATGCCGACGCACTCCTCCAGCCGGCGGGTGCGCACCTCCTTGGTCGGCCACCGGTCGCCGGTGACGTGCTCGTTCATGTTCTCGCCGCTGCCGAGGGCGACCCAGAAGCGGCCGGGGAACATCTGCCCCAGCGTCGCGATCTTCTGCGCGTGCACCGCGGGGTGGTAGCGCTGGCCCGGCGCCGAGACGCACCCCAGCGTCAGGTCGGTGGTCGCCAGCGCGGCCCCGAGCCAGGCCCAGGTGTAGCCCGAGTGCCCCTGACGCTGCGACCACGGCGCCATGTGGTCCGAGCACATGGCCATGTCGAAGCCCGCCTGCTCGGCGTGCCGGACGTCCTCGAGCAGCTGCCGCGGGGAGATCTGCTCGTGGGAGGCGTGGAAGCCGATGCGCATCACGGCACCGCCAGGTCGCCGGCGGGGCGCACGCGGAGCCAGCGCACGCCATACCCCTCGAGGGCGGAGGAGACCTCCGGCGCGGGTGGCAGGACCTCGTGGGTGAGGAGGTCGACCACCCGCGGGGCGTCGCCGAAGCCCTCGACCGGGACGGTGACCGTGACCGGGTCGGCACCGAGGTTGTGCAGGGCGACGACGGCGGTGCCCTCGAGCTCGAGGCGGTGGGCCAGCAGGGCCGGCCCGCCGTCGTGCTCGAGCACCGTGAGCGCGCCCCACCCGAGCTCGGGGCAGGCGTGCCGCAGCCGGATGAGCGAGCGGATCCAGGACAGCAGCGAGTCGGGCTCGTGCAGCTGGTCCATGACGTTGACGTGCTCGGGCCCGAAGCCGTCCCCGACGACCCGCTGCACCAGGCGCGAGGGGGCGGCGGAGGAGAAGCCGCCGTTCTTCGTCGCGCTCCACTGCATGGGGGTGCGGACCGCCATCCGGCCGTCGGCGTCGAGGTCCTCGCCCATGCCGATCTCCTCGCCGTAGTAGAGGGTCGGGGTGCCCGGCAGCGAGAAGAGCAGCGAGTAGGCCATCCGGACCCGGCGCGGGTCGCCGCCGAGCATCGTCGGCAGCCGGCGCTTGAGGCCGCGGCCGTAGACCTGCATCCGCTCCTCGGGGCCGAAGGCGTCGAAGACCTCCTGCCGCTCCTCGTCGGTGAGCTTGTCCAGGGTGAGCTCGTCGTGGTTGCGCAGGAAGGTCGCCCACTGGTTGGTGCGATGGAGCACCGGCCGCTCCTTCAGCGCGGTGGCCAGCGGCCCGGCGTCCTGCCGCGCCATCGACAGGTAGGTCGCCTGCATCCCGACGAAGTCGAACTGCATGTGGAACTCGTCCGCGGACCCGCCCCCGAAGAACGCCAGCTGCTCCTCGTAGGGGAGGTTGACCTCGCCGAGCGTCACCGCGTCGCCCCGCCGTAGGGAGATGAAGTCGCGCAGCGTGCGCATGAAGGCGTGCGGGTCGACCAGGTCGTCCTCGCCCTCCTTCGCCGCCTCCTGGCCGAAGAATGGCACCCCGTCGACCCGGAAGCCGTCGAAGCCGACCTGCAGCCAGAAGCCGATCGCGCGCAGCAGGTGCTCGACCACCTCGGGGTGGTCGAGGTTGAGGTCGGGCTGGTGACGGTAGAAGTGGTGCAGGTACCACTCACCCGTCTTGTCGTCCTTGGTCCAGATGGCGTCCTCCTGGTCGGGGAAGACGACCTCGTCGGAGGTGTCGCCGGGGTCGTCGGAGCGCCAGACGTAGTAGTCGCGGTAGGGGTTCTTGACCGGGTCCTTCTCCGCGCGTGACCTCCTGAACCAGGGGTGCCGGTCGCTGGTGTGGTTGACGACCAGGTCGGCGATGACTCGCATCCCGCGGTCGTGGGCCAGCCGCACCAGCTCGGTCATCCGGCCGAGGTCGCCCAGCCGGGGGTCGACGCCGAGGTAGTCGGTGATGTCGTAGCCGTCGTCGCGGTCCGGGCTGGGGTAGAAGGGCATCAGCCACAGGCAGGTGATCCCGAGGTCGGCCAGGTAGTCGATGCGCTGGGCCAGCCCCTCGAGGTCGCCGCACCCGTCGCCGTCGGCGTCCAGGAAGGTCTCGACGTCGAGGCAGTAGAGCACCGCGCTCTTCCACCACAGGTCGCTCGTGTCGGTGATCCGCATGGCCCCCACCCTGTCCCGACCCGGTTGACCCCTCAACCGCAGCCGCCCCCAGGGCCGGTGCCCCAAGAGGCCCGGACACGCGGACGGGGCCGCGACCAGGTGGTCGCGGCCCCGTCGGCCGTGCGTGCGAGGAAGGCCGTCAGCCCTGGCCCTCGGGACGCTCCCAGGAGGAGCGCTCGCCCTCCGGGCGCTGCCAGGAGGTCTGAGGGTTGTAGTCGGCCTGCGGCTCGGTGGGCAGGTCGGGGACGATCGGCTCCTCCTGCTGCAGCTGGTCGAGCGCGGGGCTCTCCCCGGACGGCGTGCCCTGCGGGGCGGCCGCCTGGCGGGCCTTCTCGGCCGCCTCCTGGATCGCCCGGTCGGCGTCCTGGCGGGAGCGCTGCGAGCTCGAGCCCTCGGCGTCGCGGGTCGCGCCCTCGGCCTCCTCGCGGGCCCGGCGCAGCGCCTCGCGCGGGTCCTCCAGCGTCGGGGCGTCGAGGTCGTCGAGCCCGGTGTCGCCGGCGTCCGCACGCAGGCCCGAGGACGGGCCGTCGAGGTAGTTGGCGCCGCCGCCGCTGCTCGAGCCACCGCCGCCCAGCGCGTTGCCGATGCCGGCGAGCGCGGAGGTGAGCTCGGTCGGGACGACCCACATCTTGTTGGACTCGCCCTGGGCGATCTGCGGCAGCATCTGGAGGTACTGGTAGGCCAGCAGCTTGCTGTCGGGGTTGCCCTTGTGGATCGCGTCGAAGACCTGCAGGATCGCGCGGGCCTCACCCTGGGCCTCGAGGATCGCCGACTGCGC
The DNA here is from genome assembly GCF_006716885.1 of Ornithinimicrobium humiphilum. NCBI lineage: Bacteria > Bacillati > Actinomycetota > Actinomycetes > Micrococcales > Ornithinimicrobiaceae > Ornithinimicrobium > Ornithinimicrobium humiphilum. The sequence continues at coordinate 135,040 of NZ_VFPU01000002.1, read as the reverse complement.
GGTGCCCTCGGCGCGCAGGATCTGGGCCTGCTTCTCACCCTCGGCGGTGAGGATCTGGCTCTGCTTGACGCCCTCGGCGTTCAGGATGGCCGCACGACGGTCGCGCTCGGCGCGCATCTGCTTCTCCATCGAGTCCTGCACGGAGGCGGGCGGGTCGATGGCCTTGAGCTCGACGCGGTTGACGCGGATGCCCCAGCGGCCGGTGGCCTCGTCGAGCACCCCGCGCAGCTGGCCGTTGATCATGTCGCGGCTGGTCAGCGTCTGCTCGAGGTCGAGCGAGCCGATGACGTTGCGCAGCGTGGTGACGGTCAGCTGCTCGATGCCCTGGATGTAGTTGGCGATCTCGTAGGTCGCGGCCTTCGGGTCGGTCGGCTGGAAGTAGATGACCGTGTCGATGGAGACCACGAGGTTGTCGCTCGTGATCACCGGCTGCGGCGGGAAGCTGACGACCTGCTCGCGCAGGTCGACCACCGAGCGGGGCCGGTCGATGAAGGGGACCAGGAAGTGCAGTCCGGCGTCGAGGGTGCGGTCGTACTTGCCCAGTCGCTCCACGATGACGGCGGTCGCCTGGGGCACGATGCGGATCGCGCGGGCGATGGCCGTGATCGCGAAGAGCACGATGAGGGCGACGACGAACCACACGATGATGCTCGTGGGATCCATGGTTGGTGCTCCTTGCTGTCGGTCGGTCGTCGGTCGGTCGGGGGGTATGACGTGCGCCGGCCCGGATCGGTTGCGTCCCGGCGCGGGAAGGATCAGTGGGCGAGCGGCGGGTGCTCGTCGAAGGGCTTGTCCTCCGGCGCGGCGGCCTTCACCACCGCGGTGGCGCCGTCGATCTTGACGACGGTGACCAGGGTGCCCACGGGATAGGTGGAGCCGGCGAGCTCGGCGCGGGCGGTCCACTCCTCGCCGCGCAGCTTGACCAGGCCGGAGCGGTCGGTGACCTCCGTCAGGACGGTCGCGGTCTGGCCGATGTGGCCCTCGACGCCCAGGACGGCGCCGCGGCCCTCGAGGCGCAGGTAGCGCAGCGCGACCGGACGGAGGGCGAAGACGAAGAGGCCGGCGGCCACCCCGAAGATCAGCACCTGGACCACGATCGGCATCCCGGCGCCGGCCGCGATCGCCGCGGTGAGCGCGCCGAGGGCCAGCATGAGGAAGATCAGGTCGAGGGTGGTCATCTCGACGATGCCGAGGGCGAGGGCGACCCCGATCCACCACAACCACTGCGGGCTGTTCGATAGCCAGTCCAGCATCCTTGCCGTCCTTCCCTGTCGGTCGTCCGATCCTACGGGGTGGACGGCCCGCGACCCTGCCCGGTTCCCCAGGGGCCTGCCGCAGGTCAGTAGTCGGTGCGCTCCTCGTGCTGCCGCCAGACGTCGAAGGGCTCCTCGCCGCGCGGGTGCTCCGCCCGGGCGACGCGCATCGGCCAGGGCGCGTCGCGCACGGTGCGGATGAGCTCGTGGAAGACGCGGTCGTCGAAGCCGGCCCGGTGGGCGGAGTGGCGGTCCGCGGCGTAGACCACGCCGTCGAGCCGGGCCCACAGGCAGGCCGCCAGGCACAGCGGGCACGGCTCGCAGGAGCTGTAGAGGACGTGACCCTGGAGCGCGAAGTCGCCGATCGCCTGGCAGGCCGCCCGGATCGTCGTGACCTCGGCGTGCGCGGTCGGGTCGAGCGAGGCGGTGACCCGGTTGCCGCCGGTGGCCACGATCGTCCCGTCGGCGGCGACGATCACGGCCCCGAACGGGCCGCCGCCGGCGGCGATGTTGGCCACCGCCACGTCGATCGCGAGCCCGACGCGCCGCACCTCCTCGGCCGCGTTCGGGACGGACGGGTCAGGAGGTGCAGGTGTGTTCCCCATCCGGGCAGGCTAGGCGACCGGGGCCGCCGCCCGCACCCCGTGCGACGGGCGGCGTCCCCGGAGGAGGAGGTCCGGCTCAGTAGGCGGCCGGGCTGGGGACCACGACGCGACCCACCGGGACGGGGTCGGCCTCGGGCTCCCGCGACCAGGCTGCGACCGCTCGGAGGGGGCGGTTGGCGCGCGGCACCGGGGCGCTGCGCAGGGCCCGACCGATGATGCCGAAGACCTGCTCGGTCTCCACCAGGAAGGCGTCGTGGCCGTAGGGGGAGTCGATGACCGCGAGCTCCCGGCAGGCCGGCGAGGTCGCCACCAGCTCGCCGTCGGCGGGTGGGAAGAGCCGGTCGGAGCTGACGACCCCGACGGTGAGCTCGGCGGTGATCCGGCGCAGCGCCGCCTCCACACCCCCGCGACCTCGTCCGACGTCGTGGGAGTTCATCGCGTCGGTGAGCACGAGGTAGGAGTTGGCGTCGAAGCGTCGGGCCAGTTTGCGGCCGTGGTGCTCGAGGTAGGACTGCACGGCATACCTGCCCCCGCGGAGCGGGTCCTCGCCCTCCTGGGCGTCGCGGCCGAAGCGCAGCGCCAGCTCCTCGGCGCAGCGGTAGGTGGTGTGGGCGATCTGCCGGGCCAGCTCGAGGCCCTGGCGCGGCCCGGGACCGGGGTAGTAGTCGCCGCCGTGGAAGTGCGGGTCGAGCCGGATGGCGTGCAGCTGCGGCACCGACCACGCGATCTGGTCGGCGGTGGCCGCCGCGCCCGCGGCGAGCACGACGCAGCGCCGCACCCGTCCGGGGTAGGAGACCGCCCACTCCAGCGACCGCATCCCGCCGACGGAGCCGCCGACGACGAGCGCGAACGTCCGGATCCCCAGCGCGTCGGCCAGCTTGGCCTCGGCCCGCACCTGGTCACGGATCGTGATCTGCGGGAAGGAGGAGCCGTAGGGGCGTCCGTCGGGGGCGATGGACGAGGGGCCGGTCGTGCCGCGACAGCCGCCGAGGACGGCGGGGGCGATGACGAAGTACTCGTCGGTGTCGAGCGGCGCGCCCGGACCGATGAGCCCGGGCCACCAGCCGGGGGTCGGCTGGTCCGGCCCGCGCTCGCCGACGACGTGGCTGTCGCCGGTGAGCGCGTGCAGCACGAGCACCGCGTTGTCGCGGGCCTCGTTGAGGCGGCCCCAGCTCTGCCAGCTGACCCGCACGTCCTCGAGGACCTCCCCGGAGTCCAGGGGCAGGTCCCCGACGACGTGCGTGCGGCGTCGGGAGGCGGTCATGGCTCAGGCCGCCTCGGTGGCGCCGGCGGTCGCGGCCGCGGCCTCGAAGCCGACCTCGAGGTCGGCCAGGATGTCCTCGATGCCCTCGATGCCGACCGCGAGGCGGACCAGCCCGGGCGTCACGCCGGCGCCGGCGAGCGCCTTGGCGTCGAGCTGGCTGTGCGTGGTCGACGCCGGGTGGATCACGAGGGAGCGCACGTCACCGATGTTGGCGACGTGGCTGTGCAGCCGCAGCGCCGAGACGAAGGCGCGCCCGGCCTCGGCGCCACCGGCGATCTCGAAGGCGAGCACGGCGCCCGCGCCGCGCGGCAGGTACTTCTGCGCCAGCTCGTGCGAGGGGTGGTCGGGGGTGCCGGCGTAGATGACCTTCTCGACCTGCGGGTGCGAGGAGAGGAAGTCCACGACCCGCTGCGCGTTGCTCACGTGGCGCTCCACCCGCAGCGACAGCGTCTCGATGCCCTGGGCCAGCAGGAAGGCGTTGAACGGCGAGATCGCCGGGCCGAGGTCGCGCAGCAGCTGCACGCGGGCCTTGAGGATGTAGGAGAGGTTGACGCCGAAGATGCCGTCCTTGCCCAGCGCCTCGGCGTAGACCAGCCCGTTGTAGCTCGGGTCGGGCTCGACGAAGCCCGGGAAGCGGCCCTGCAGCCGCGGGTCGCCGTAGTCGAAGGTGCCGCCGTCGACGATGACGCCGCCGATGGCGGTGCCGTGGCCGCCGAGGTACTTCGTCGCGGAGTGCACGACGACGTCGGCGCCGTGCTCGAGCGGGCGGGTCAGGTAGGGGGTGGCGACGGTGTTGTCGACGATGAGCGGCACGCCGACCTCGTGCGCCACGGTGGAGACGCCCTCGATGTCGAGCACGTCGCTGCTCGGGTTGGAGATGGTCTCGCCGAAGAACGCCTTGGTGTTGTCCCGGGCCGCGGCCCGCCAGGACTCGGGGTCGGCCGGGTCCTCGACGAAGGTCACCGTGATGCCGAGCCGCGGCAGGGTGTGGGCGAAGAGGTTCTGGGTGCCGCCGTAGAGGCTCGGGCTGGCCACGACGTGGTCGCCGGCGCTCGCGACGTTGAGGATGGCCAGCGTGATCGCCGAGGAGCCGGAGGCGACGAGCAGGGCGCCGACACCGCCCTCGAGGTCGGCGATGCGGTTCTCCACGACCTCCTGGGTCGGGTTGTTGATCCGGGTGTAGATCGGCCCGAGCTCGGCGAGCGCGAAGCGGTTGGCGGCCTGGTCGGCGTCGTCGAAGACGTAGGAGGTCGTCTGGTAGATCGGCAGGGCCCGGGCTCCGGTGGCCGGGTCCGGGGTCTGGCCGGCGTGGATCTGGCGGGTGGTGAAGTCGGTGTAGGTGCTCATGGCTGCGCTGGTCCTTCGGGAAGAGGTGGAGAGGGGTGCAGGTGGGGTCACACTGCTGAGCCCGTCTCGCACAGCGCAGGTATGGCGTGCCCGGCCCCCTTCCGAGGGGTGCCGGTGCCTCGCGACGTCGCGGAAGCAGCTGTGGAGGGAGGGCTCAGCAGCTGCGCATTCGGCGACGTGGGGTGCTCATGGAGGGCATGTCTAGCAGGGCTCCTTCTCCGAAGTCAATTCGGTGAGATGGCAGCCTGGAGCGGCGTCGTCGATGATTCTTCGATGAATCTGTGGCTGTGGTGATGATCTGCGGGAAAGACGGCCTCTGGCAGAAGGAGAGGCGCGGGAGGTCTCCGCCTCCCGCGTCTCCTGCGTCGACGAACCCGTGTCGCCCACGAACCTCCTACGGCAGGTCGAGCACCCAGCCGCCCTCCAGGGTGGCCAGGTCGAAGCGGGCCAGACCCTGCCAGTCGAGCGTCCACAGCGAGTCGCCGATGACGACCGTCCGCTGCGGGCCCTCGCCCCAGCCGCGGTGCTTCGGTGCGGTGCTGACCGACCGGCCCTCCGTCATACCCGTCTCGTCGACGGTGACCAGGGTGACGCCGCCGAACGCCTCCTCATCCTCCGAGCTCGTGCCCTCCCAGCCACCCCAGCGGGTGACCGGCAGGACGACCTGACCGGTCGCCGGCCACCAGGTGAAGGCGCGGTGGTCCTGCTCGATGGTGGAGTAGCTGTCAGGCCAGCTGAGCACCTGCAGCTGGCGCGGGGCGCTCGGGTCGCTGATGTCGAAGAGGGACATCTGCAGGCCCTTCGTCCGCCCGGTGCGCTCGTCGGCGTCCTGGCCGACCCCGAGGAGCCGCCCCTCGCCGATCGGGTGCAGGTAGGCGGAGTAGCCCGGGATCTTGAGCTCGCCGGCCACCCGCGGGGCGGCCGGGTCGCTGGTGTCGATCAGGTAGAGCGGGTCGGTCTGGCGGAAGGTGACCACCGCGGCGAGGTCGGCGTTCAGGTAGCGGACCGAGCGGATGGTCTCGGTGACCCCGAGCCCGTCGACGCGGCCGGTCTCGACGAGGGAGCCGTCGTCCTCGCGCAGCACGACCAGCGAGGAGGACGAGCTCTGGGAGGCGCCGGCCGGCTCGAGCGTGGTCGCGACCCGGAGGACGCCGTCCTCCTCGTCGAGCGCCCACTGGTTGAGCAGGTGCCCCGGGACCTCGCCCGAGGCGGTCCACGTGGTGGTCGTGGGGTCGCTGATGTCGAAGACGTGCAGGCTGGTCCGGTGGGCCGGGCGGCCGCCGGGCCAGATCGTGTCGATCGCGGGGCTGCCCGCCCAGGCCCAGACGTCCCATGCGCTGGTGGCCACCACGAGACGGTCCGGAGAGGCGTAGACGGTGCCGCCGGAGGCGACCAGGCCGGTGGCCGAGACCGGCTCGGCGGAGTCGGCGCCGAGGTCGAAGGTCAGCACGGACATCGTCGACAGGCCTGCGGGGTCGCGCGGCCGGGTGATCTGGTCGCAGCCGAGCAGCGCGTCGGTCGACTGCACCTGACCGCGGGCGTCGAGGACCTGGACGTGCGGCACCCAGTCGTCGATGGTCGTCGCGCGGATCAGCTCGCGGTTGCGCTCGGTGGACTCCTGCTCGGCCTTCATGCTGCCCGAGCGGGGAGAGGTCTGCACGACGCCGGGGGGCTCGGTGACCATGACCATGCGCAGGGCGTCGCCCACGAGCCGTGCGGAGCGGTAGCCGCCCTCCAGCCGGACCGAGCCGAGCACGCGGGGGGAGGAGGGGTCGGACACGTCGACCCGGGTCACGACGGTGCGCTCGGGGGAGAAGGCGACGAAGGTGTCGTCGACGGGGCGCGGCGCCCCGCTCCACTCCTGGCTCAGCACCACGAGCGTCCCCTCGTGCAACAGGACCTCGGAGGGGTAGAGGGTGTCACCGCGGCCCGGCAGGGGGACGGTCGAGAGGATCCTCGGGTCGGCGGCGTCGACGATCCGCACCGAGCCGTTGGCGACGGTGACGATGATGCGGCCGTCGGTCTTGACGACGTCGGGCTCGTCGACGCCCTCCTCCTGCACGTTGGTGGTGGAGTGGTCGGGCCGGCTCGCGCCGTCGGCCTCGGAGGCGGCCATGTCGGTGCCGGCATCACCACCCGCGCTGTCCTCGGCGCCGTACCAGCCGCCCCCGAGGCCGTAGGGGCCGACCAGCTCCAGGGCGTTGGCCTGGTAGTAGGTGAGCAGGTCGGCGCAGTCGTCGAAGTCGGCGAGGTAGCCGACGGGGAGGACGGTGACGGCGGCCTTCGCCGCGGCAGCGTCCCAGGGGCCGGAGGGGGTCGTCCGGGCCGGGTCCGGATCTCTCGGCGGCGCCTCCGCGCACGAGGCGAGGGCGAGCGCGGAGCCGAGGCAGAGCGCGAGGAGGGCTGGCGTCCGAGGCATCGGGGCCTCCTGGGGGAGTGCGGTCGACGGCGGTGTCGAGCATCTGACGCCGGTGCCGACCGGCCGGTTCCCGCGGAACGCACGCGTCCGGTCCGGCGTCGGAACGGGCATGAACGAGGACAGGTATGCCGTGCTCGCCCGCCGCTTCGACGAGACCACCGCGGCGCGTGCCGAGCACCAGCGTCTGACCAGCCGGCTGGCCGCGCTGCAGCCGCAGCTGCGCGAGGCCGAGCAGGAGCTCGACCGGCTGGGCCGGGCGCTGGAGAAGGAGCGGACCGACGTGCGCCGCCTGGAGTCGAGGGGGCTCTCGCCCTCCCGGGTGTGGGCGTCGGTGCGGGGGGACCTCACCGAGCGGTTGACGGCCGAGCAGGCCGAGGCGCAGGCGGCGGAGCTCGCCCACGAGCGGGCCCGCCGGCACCGCGACGTCGTCGTCCAGGAGGCCCAGCGGCTGGAGGCCGCCCGGGCCGCCCTCGGCGACGTCGACGCGGGCTACGAGGCGGTGCTCGTCGAGGTCCGGCAGGCGGCCGAGGAGCCCGGTGCGGTCGTGCTGCGCGAGCGCGCGGCCGAGGCGGGCCGCCTCCTGGAGGACGTGCGCTGGCGTCGGGAGCTCGACGAGGCGCTCGCCGCGGGATCCGAGGCCTACGGTGCGCTGCAGGAGGCCAGGAAGCGCCTCGACAGCGCCGAGGGCTGGTCGACCTGGGACGTGATGGGCGGCGGGATGTTCTCCTCGATGCTCAAGCACGACGAGCTCGACAAGGCCGCCGACCTCCTGGACACCGCGAGCGTGGCGTTGCAGCGGTTCTCGCGCGAGCTGGCCGACGTCGAGCTGCCCGGGATCGACGCCCCGATGGTCGACGGCCTCTCGCGGGGGCTCGACATCTGGTTCGACAACGTCGTCACCGACCTGTTCGTGGCCGACCGCATCGGCAAGGCCAAGCGGCAGGTCACCGACGCCATCCGTGCGGTGGACGCCACGATGCTGCGGCTGCACGAGCTGCGCGTGAGCCTGGGCTGAGGTCGGCGGGTGCGGGTCGGCGCCGCGAAGCCTCAGCCCGTCGTGCCGTCGCCCTTCCGAGCGGCGTTGACGACGTAGTAGACGAGGCCGCCGGTCAGGGCGATCGGCACCAGCCAGCCCAGGCCGTCGAAGATCGTGCCGAGCATGCCCAGGGCGGACAGCCCGGCGAGCACGGTGATGATCAGCGACTGCGCGTTGCCGCCCTTGACGCCCTGCTCGACGTGGGTCTTGCCCGTCTGGTCGGGCAGGAGTGCCCAGGCGATGAGGTAGGCGGCGATGCCGCTGCCGAAGAAGAGCGACAGCACGATGGTGCCGATGCGGGCCGCGGCCGGGGAGATGTTGAGCTGCTTGGCGACCCCGGCGGCGACACCACCGATGATGCCGTCGTCGGTGTCACGGCGCAGCGGCGACTTCTGCAGCGCTGAGAAGCCCTTGTCGAGCTTCGAGCCCGACGGGGAGCCCGTCGCGGAGCCGCCCGGGCCGGTGCTGCCGTGGGAGCCCGCGGCGCCGTAGGTCGCCGGGCTGTCCAGGGACGGCGGACGCACGCCCCAGACGTCCTGCTGCGGGGGAGCGCCGTAGGTGCCGGCGGGCGGACCGACGGGGGCACCCGAGGGCGGCGGGGGCTCCTCGGCGGGCGCGTCCGGGGCGGACGGCTGCGGCGGGATCGGAGGACGGGGCTCGTCGGGGTCGGTGCGGTGGATGTCGCTCATGTCTCCAGCCTCTCTCACGGGGGAGGGTTGCGTCAGCAGGTGGGCTCCCGGATCTGACGGGGGGACAGCCCCCGTCGTTCCGTGCGTCCGTGCGACGGCGCCGAGGTCAGACCACCCGGAAGGGCACCATCATCATCATGTCCTCGTGCTCGAGGTTGTGGCAGTGGAGCACGTAGCGCCCGCGATAGCCGCGCACCGGGACCAGCACCTCGGCCGTGGATCCGGGCACCAGGTCGATGGTGTCCTTCCAGGCGGGGCCGTCGCCCGTGTCGACCTGCATGTGGAGCAGATGGGCGTGCACCGGGTGGTGCACGTCGCTCGACAGCCGCCAGCGCTCGACGGTCCCGAGCACCGGGGTCGCGACGTCGCGGTCGTCGGCCCAGCTGACGCCGGCCACCGTCCACACCCCGCGCGCGCGCATCTCGGGGTGGACGGAGTGGTCCGGGCCGCCACCGTGCCCACCGGCGCTGTGGCCGCCGGAGCCGGCGTGCGAACCGCTGCCGGCCGCCCGCTCCTCGCCGATCGCCGCGACCGGGCCCAGGGCGAAGTGCAGGTCCCGGGTGACCGCGACCGAGGCGGGGTCGAGGTGCTCGATCTCGGACAGCACCTCGGGCACGCGCGAGTCGTCGGCCGCGCGGCGGACGACGTGGAGCTGCATCACGTCCCGGGCACGGCCGGACCCCAGTCGGTTGGTCATCGTCACGCGGGTGCCGGCGGCCACCCCGGAGAGGTCGACGACCACGTCGGCGCGCTCGCCGGGAGCCAGGACGACCGTCTCCCGGGGTCGGGGCCGCGCGAGCAGTCCGAGGTCGGTGCCGACCTGGACGAACGAGACGCCGGAGTCGAGGGCGAGCTCGTAGCGCCGGGCGTTGGAGGCGTTGAGCACGCGGAAGCGGTAGCGCGCCGCGTCGGCCTCCATCACCGGCCACGGAGCCCCGTTGACCAGGACGCAGTCGCCCAGCACGCCGCCGTGGTAGCGCTCCTCGACCCCGCCGAGACGCCCCTCGGGGTCGAGGGCGGGGTAGGCCAGCTCGGCGTCGGGCCCGAACGCCCGGTCGCAGACGACCAGCGTCACGTCGCGCTCGTCACGCGGCAGGCCGAGGTCGTCCTCGGCCGGGTCGCTCAGCAGGAAGGCGCCGGCGAGACCGGCGTAGACGTTCGGACCGGTGTGGTCGAGCGTGTGGTCGTGGTACCAGAGCGGCGCGGCGCGCTGCTCGAGCGGGTAGACGTAGTCCCGGGTCTGACCGGGCTCGACGAGGTCGGTGGGCCAGCCGTCGTGCTCCGGCGGGGTCACGCCGCCGTGCAGGTGGAGCACCGTGCTCCGGTCGAGGTCGTTGGTCAGCCGCACGGTGGTCTGCTCGCCGACCCGCACCGCGATCGTCGGGCCGGGGAAGGAGCCGCCGTAGGTCAGCGCCCGGGTGGTGCGCCCGGGCAGGATCTCCAGGTCGGCCGCCGCGGCCCGCAGCAGGTAGGTCGCCCCGCCGCCCTCGGGACGGGCGACCGGCACGAGGGGCAGCGGCACGGAGTAGGGCTCCGGCAGCGGCACCGCGCTGCGCAGCAGGGCCCCGGTCGAGCCGGTCCGGGGCGGGGCACCGGGCAGCGTGGAGCAGCCGGCGATCGTGGCGACGGCGCCGGCGGAGACCACCCCACCCGCGAGGGTGAGGAAGGAGCGGCGCGAGACCCTCATGCGCGCACCTCCGGGCGGGCCGGGCTGGCCGGGAGGGTGGAGCGCCGGGCCCGACCGGGCGTCCAGGCCCAGCCGGCGAGCGCGACGCTGCCGGCGACCAGCAGGACGCCGAGCGGCACGTGCAGGGCGACCTCGCGGAGGTAGCCCAGACCCAGCTGGGTCGGCAGCAGGACGAGCAGGCCCAGCACGGCGAGGGCGGGCCAGAGCGGCAGACGCCCGGGCCAGCGCAGCAGCGCCGCGGCGGCCAGCTCGAGCATCGTCAGCAGCATGAGCAGCCCGCCGACCGTGGCGTGCATCTTCAGCGCCGGGTAGTGGCCCTGGAGGAAGGAGCCGATGAGATAGGGCATCAGCACCATCCCGGTCGCCTGCACCAGGGAGACCACGCGGAAGATCCACAGCGCGGTGCCGGTGCGGGCGGTCGGGCGGGGCCGGGGAGCCACAGCCGTGACGGGAAGGGCGGTGGACGTCATGACGGACCTCGCGGGGATTCGTGTCGAGCAGGTGTCGGGGGCAGGTGCGAGACGGAGGACAGGACGGGGCGCCGGTGAGCTCTGTCCCCGGAGCTCACCGGCGCCGGACGGGGGGCCGGTAGGGCGGCCCGCACCCGTCAGCCGTGGGTGTGGTGGGGGAGGTGTCCCTTCCTCCGCGCCACCACGTAGGCCACGACGGCCAGGGTCAGGACGAGGGGCCAGCTGCCACCGAGCACGCCGACCACGGTCGCGAGCACGGGCACCGAGGCCAGGGCGACGACCGCGAGCGAGCCGGGGTCGCCGTCGCGCAGGGCCTGCCCGGCGTGGGTGCGCCCCTGCTCGTCGGGCAGGAGGGCCCAGGCGATGAGGTAGGCGCCGACGCCGAGGCCGAAGAACATCGCGAGCAGGACGGCGGCGACGCGCACGGCGGCGGGGGAGACCCCGAGGGTGCGGGCCAGGCCGGCGCTGACGCCACCGATCACGCCGGAGGCGCGGTCACGTCGCAGCGGCGAGCGGCTCAGGCCGGCGAGGGCGCGGTCGAGCCACGTGCCGCGGCCGGGGCGGCCGGAGGCGTCGGAGGTCGGGCCGGTGGGGACGGAGGTGTCCTGCGGGCCGGCTCCGGGAGCGGTCGGCGGCAGGGCCGGGGGGCGGTTGACGCCCCAGACGTCGTCGCGGGGCGTGCCCGCGGGGGTGCTGGTGCTGGTCGTCTCGTGCATGTCTCAAGGCTCTCCCGGGAGGGGTGCCCCGAGGCAGCCAGCGACCTCCCCGATCGGGAGGGGGGACAACCCCACCACGGGCCTCCGGTTCGCCGCACGCGACGCCTCACGACGAAGCGCCGCCTGGTGGTCCGAGGACCGCCCGACGGCGCTGCGACATACCCCCGCCGGGGCGGGAGCGAGGGATCAGAAGTTGATCATGTGGCCCGAGATGCCGTGCATGGCCTCCTTGAGCGCCTCGCCCAGGGTCGGGTGGGCGAAGACGACGCGGGAGACCTCGTCGGCGGTGAGGTCCCAGGTCTGCGCCACGTTGACCGCGGGCAGCAGCTCGGTGACGTCCGGGCCGATCATGTGCGTGCCGAGAATCTCGTTGTGCTCGGCGTCCGCGACGACCTTGACGAAGCCGACGCCCTCGCCGAGGCCCTGGGCCTTGCCGTTGGCGGAGAACGGGAAGGTCGCCACCTTGACCTCGTGGCCGGCATCCTTGGCCTGCTGCTCGGTCAGACCCATCGAGGCGATCTGCGGGTGGCAGTAGGTCGCGCGCGGGATCATCCGGTAGTCCAGCGGCATGGTCTCGGCGCCGGCGATGACCTCGGCGGCGACGATGCCCATGGCCTCGGCCACGTGGGCCAGCATGAGCTTGGCCGTGACGTCGCCGATGGCGTAGATGCCGTCGACGTTGGTGCGCATGTAGTCGTCGATCGCGATCGCGCCGCGGTCGGTCAGCTCGACCCCGGTGTTCTCCAGGCCGAAGCCCTCGACGCGCGGGGCGAAGCCGATGGCCGAGAGAAGGCGGTCGGCCTCGAGGGTCTCCTCCTTGCCGTCCTTCGACACCTTCACCTTGACGCCCGCGCCGGTGTCCTCCACCGACTCGACCTTGGTGCCGGTGAGCACCTTCACGCCGAGCTTCTTGTAGTGCTTGGCGAGCTCCTTGGAGACGTCGGCGTCCTCGGCCGGGACCATGCGGTCCATGAACTCCACGATCGTCACATCGACGCCGAAGTTGGCCATGACGTAGGCGAACTCGACGCCGATGGCGCCGGAGCCGGCGATGATGATCGAGCCGGGGAGCTCGTCGTCGAGGATCTGCTCCTCGTAGGTGACGACGTTCTTGCTCACCTGGACGCCCGGGAGCATCCGGGTCACCGAGCCGGTGGCGATGATGAGGTCGTCGAACTCGAGCTGCCGGGTGCTGCCGTCGTCGAGCGCGACGTCCATCGTCTTCGGGCCGGTGAGGGTGCCCCAGCCGTCGACCTCGGTGATCTTGTTCTTCTTCATGAGGAAGTGGACGCCCTTGACGATCCCGGCCGACACCTGGCGGCTGCGGGCGTGGGTCGGTCCGTAGGACATCGTGGCGTCGCCCTCGATGCCGTACTTCTTCTTCTCGTGCGTCAGCGTGTGCGCGAGCTCGGCGTTCTTCAGCAGCGCCTTGGACGGGATGCACCCGACGTTGAGGCAGACACCGCCCCAGTACTTCTTCTCGACGACGGCGACCTTCTTGCCCAGCTGGGCCGCGCGGATCGCCGCGACATACCCACCGGGGCCGGCGCCCAGGACAACAACGTCAAAGTGATCGGCCATAAGGGCCAGTATTGCGGACGGCCGGGCAGGTCGCGCCCGGCGGGGACCCCCGGACGCCCCCGCCCCTTCCGCGAGGGAGGGACGGGGGCGCCGGGAGGTATGGAGTCTCAGTCCTCCATGATCTCGCCCTCGGCGACCTCGTCGACGTCGTCCGTGGCGTCGGCCCAGTCGTCGTCGCGCGAGACCTCGGCCTCGGCGAGCAGGCGGTAGAGCTCGCGCCGGGTCTTCTCCAGCAGCTCGGCCGCGGTGGCGGAGAGCTGGGCGTCACCGGCCTGGCCGACCGCCTGGGTCGCCATCGCGACGCTGCCCAGGGCCTTCCAGAGCTGGCCGGCGGAGCGGCGTCCGCCGCCACGGGGGCCGAAGCCCGCCGCGCCGCGGGGGCCGCGACCACCGCGGTGCGACCGGTCGGCCGCCCACGGGTCCTCGGGCTCCGCGCCCGCCTGCGCCGACCAGGAGAGGTCGGGGCCCGCCTCGGCGGCCTGGCGGCCGGCGTCGGTCAGCTCGTAGGCCTTGCGGCCGTCGATCTCGGTCTGGCGGACCAGACCCTCGTCCTCCAGCTGGGCCAGCGCGGGGTAGATGGCGCCGGAGCTCGGGCGCCAGGCGCCCTCGGTGCCCTCGGCGATGCGCTGCATGAGCTGGTAGCCGTTGAGCGGCTCGTCCAGCAGCAGCTTGAGGACCGCGTTGCGGACGTCGCCGCGCCGGGCGCGGGGACGACCGCGGCCGCCGCCGCGCGGGCCGTGGCCGTGACGGCCCTGCTGCTCGCCGGGCCAGCCACCGCCCCAGCCGCCGCCGGTGCCGAACGGGCCCGCGGGCCCGAAGATGCCGCCGGGTCCGAGAGGACCGCGGGGGCCGAACGGGCCCTCGGGCCCGAAGAACTGCTCGGGGTCGAATCCGCCCCTGCCTCGGTAGGTCATGCCTGCCTCCTGCATCCAGGGCGACCGCACAGGATCACGGTCGCGTTCTTCGATGAGTATGACGTGATGGGTCTAGATATGTCAACGACATATCGAAAAGTGGATAGATGTGCACTACCTCACATCTTCATGCCAGGGGGTTGACGTGGCGGCATCCGTGGGAGAAGGTTGGCCACATGCACACTCTTGCCCTCGTACTTATTAGCCCGGGACGCGCCACGGCCTGACATCCAGCCGAGACGCGTCCTCCCCTCGTTTGCCCTCCGGGCCGAGGGGTTTTTTGTTGCCTCAGCACCGCCGGCCCCGCCCGGCACCCGCCCTCCCGGCCCACGACATACCCCCCGCACCACCTCGCGAACCAGGACCAGCAGATGACCGCCACGCACAGCGACCAGATCGTCGACGGAGCGACCTCGACGGCCCCAGGCACCACCGGAGGCTCCACCCCGGGCCCGCGCCGCACCGGCGCGGAGGCCCTCGTGGCCACCCTCGAGCGGGTGGGCGTGGAGCACATCTTCGGGCTGCCAGGCGGCGCGGTCCTCCCGCTCTACGACGCGCTCTACGGGGCCAGCATCCGCCACATCCTGGTGCGCCACGAGCAGGGCGCCGGCCACGCGGCCGAGGGCTACGCGATGGCGACCGGCAAGGTCGGCGTCTGCCTGGCCACGAGCGGGCCGGGCGCGACCAACCTGGTCACGCCGCTGGCCAACGCCTACATGGACTCCACGCCCATCGTCGCCATCACCGGCAACGTCGCCAGCACCGCGATCGGCTCCGACGCCTTCCAGGAGGCGGACATCCGGTCGATCTCGATGCCGGTCACCAAGCACTCCTTCCTGGTCACCCGGCCCGACGAGATCGCCGCGACCGTCGCCTCCGCCTTCCACCTGGCGCGCAGCGGCCGCCCGGGTCCGGTCCTGGTCGACGTCACCAAGGACGCGCTGACGGCGCTGGCCGACGAGAGCATGCTGCAGCTGCCGATGCCCGGCTACCGCGAGGCCACCGCCCCGGCCCCCGAGGAGGTCCGCGACGCGGTCGAGCTGATGCTCACCTCGCGCCGCCCGGTCCTCTACGTCGGCGGCGGCACCATCCACGCCGGCGCCTCCGAGGAGCTGCGGACGCTGGCCGAGCTGACCGGCATCCCGGTCGTCACCACGCTCATGGCCCGCGGCGTCTTCCCCGACAGCCATCCGCAGCACATGGGCATGCCGGGCATGCACGGCAGCGTCTCCGGCGTCGCCACCCTGCAGAAGTCGGACCTGATCATCAGCCTGGGCGCCCGCTTCGACGACCGGGTCACCGGCGCCAAGCACACCTTCGCCCCGGGCGCGACGATCATCCACGCCGACATCGACCCCGCGGAGATCGGCAAGAACTTCCCGACCGCCGTCGGCCTCGTCGGTGACGCGCGGGCCACGATCGCGGCCCTGGTCACCGAGTGGACCCGGCGGACCGCCGCCGGCGCCGCGCCCGACTACGACGCCTGGGTCGCGCGCTGCCAGGAGTGGAAGCGCCGCTACCCGCTGGGCTACGACACCCCGCCGAGCGGCGCGCTGGCCCCGCAGTACGTCATCGAGCGGCTGGGCGCCATCGCCGGCCCGGACGCCGTCTACGCCTCCGGCGTCGGCCAGCACCAGATGTGGGCCAGCCAGTACGTCGGCTACGAGCGCCCACGCCACTGGATCAACTCCGGCGGCCTCGGCACCATGGGGTATGCCGTTCCCGCGGCGATGGGCGCCAAGGTCGCCCTGCCGGACACCACCGTCTGGGCGATCGACGGCGACGGCTGCTTCCAGATGACCAACCAGGAGCTGGCGACCTGCGCGGTCGAGGGCATCCCGATCAAGGTCGCGGTCGTCAACAACGCCGCCCTGGGCATGGTCAAGCAGTGGCAGACGCTGTTCTACGCCGAGCGCTTCAGCGCCTCCCAGCTGCCCTCCATGCAGGTCCCCGACTTCGTCACGCTGGCCTCGGCCTACGGCTGCATCGGTCTGCGCTGCGACTCCCCGGAGGACGTGGACCGCACCATCGAGGAGGCGATGGCCGTCGACGACCGGCCCGTCGTCGTCGACTTCCGCGTCTGCAAGGACGCGATGGTCTGGCCGATGGTCCCGGCCGGCACGAGCAACGACGACATCCAGCACGCCCGCGACCTCAAGCCCGACTTCGGGGAGGACGAATGACCCTCCTGTCCGACTACCCGCCACCGGCACCGACCGTGCCCACGGCCCCCACGCCATACCGACCCACCTCCGCAGACCCGACCGCACCGAAAGGCAGCACCATGAACCCTCCGAAGAGCCCCACCAACCGCCACGCGCTGTCCGTCCTGGTCGAGAACAACCCGGGCGTCCTGGCCCGTGTCTCGGTCCTCTTCGCCCGCCGCAACTTCAACATCGACCACCTGGTCGTCGGCCCGACCGAGGACGCCAAGGTCTCCCGCATGACGATCGTCGTGAACGTCAGCGCCGAGCAGCTGCACAAGGTCACCAGCCAGCTCGACAAGCTGGTCGAGGTCATCCACATCGAGGAGCTGGCCGACGCCGACGTGATCCGCGACCAGCTGTGGGAGATCAACGACAACGGTCCGCGCCCGGTGGGCGCCATGGCCGCCGCCGCCTTCTGACCCTTCCGCACCACCCGCACGACCCGACAACCCCTACCGAACACCAGGAGAGTTACCGCAGATGGCCACCATGTACTACGACGACGACGCCGACCTCTCGATCATCCAGGGGCGCAAGGTCGCCGTCCTCGGCTACGGCAGCCAGGGTCACGCGCACGCGCTGTCCCTGCGCGACTCGGGCGTCGACGTGCGCGTCGGCCTCGCCGAGGGCAGCCGCAGCCGGGCCAAGGCCGAGGCGGAGGGCCTGCGGGTGGTGACGCCGGCCGAGGCGAGCGCCGAGGCCGACGTGATCATGGTGCTCGTCCCCGACCACGTGCAGCGCCACGTCTACGCCGAGTCGGTCGAGCCCCACCTGTCCGCGGGCAAGGCCCTCTTCTTCGGCCACGGCTTCAACATCCGCTTCGGCTACATCCAGCCCCCGGCCGACGTGGACGTCGCGATGGTGGCCCCGAAGGGCCCGGGCCACCTGGTGCGCCGGGAGTACGTCGACGGGCGCGGTGTGCCGGTGCTCGTCGCGGTCGAGCAGGACGCGACCGGCGGCGCGAAGGCGCTGGCGCTGTCCTACGCCGCCGCGATCGGCGGTCTGCGGGCGGGCGGCATCGAGACGACCTTCACCGAGGAGACCGAGACCGACCTGTTCGGCGAGCAGGCGGTGCTGTGCGGCGGCATGAGCCAGCTCGTGCAGTACGGCTTCGAGACCCTCACCGAGGCGGGCTACCAGCCCGAGGTCGCCTACTTCGAGTGCCTGCACGAGCTCAAGCTCATCGTCGACCTCATGTACGAGGGCGGCATCGCCAAGCAGCGCTGGTCGGTCTCCGACACCGCGGAGTACGGCGACTACGTCTCCGGCCCGCGGGTCGTCGACGAGCGGGTCAAGGAGAACATGAAGGCCGTCCTCGAGGACATCCGCAACGGTGCCTTCGCCAAGCGCTTCATCGACGACCAGGACGCCGGCGCGCCGGAGTTCACCGCGCTGCGCGAGAAGGGCGCCGCCCACCCGATCGAGGCGACCGGCAAGGAGCTGCGCGGCATGATGGCGTGGGTGAAGTCGCACGACTCGGACTACGTCGAGGGTTCGGCGGCGCGTGGCTGACGTGACCGCACCCATCACGGGGGTCGACCCCAAGCCGCGCTCGCGCGACGTCACCGACGGGCTGGAGCGGGCCGCGGCGCGCGGCATGCTGCGCGCCGTCGGTATGGGCGACGAGGACTGGGAGAAGCCGCAGGTCGGCGTCGCCAGCAGCTGGAACGAGATCACCCCGTGCAACCTGTCCCTGGACCGGCTCTCCAAGGCGGTCAAGGACGGGGTGCACGCGGCCGGCGGCTACCCGCTGGAGTTCGGCACGATCTCGGTCTCCGACGGCATCTCGATGGGCCACGAGGGCATGCACTACTCGCTGGTCTCCCGCGAGGTCATCGCCGACTCGGTCGAGACGGTCATGTCGGCCGAGCGGCTCGACGGCTCGGTGCTGCTCGCGGGCTGCGACAAGTCGCTGCCGGCGATGCTCATGGCCGCCGCCCGCCTCGACCTGGCCTCGGTCTTCGTCTACGCCGGCTCGATCCTGCCGGGTCGGGCGCGGCTGTCGGACGGGTCCGAGCGCGAGGTCACGATCATCGACGCCTTCGAGGCGGTCGGGGCGTGCGCCCGCGGGCTGATGTCGCGCGACGACGTCGACCGCATCGAGCGGGCGATCTGCCCGGGCGAGGGTGCGTGCGGCGGCTTCTACACCGCCAACACCATGGCGGCGGCCGCCGAGGCGCTGGGTATGTCGTTGCCCGGGTCGGCGGCCCCGCCCGCCACGGACCGCCGGCGTGACGGCTTCGCCCGTCGCTCGGGCGAGGCCGCGGTGCGGATGCTGCGCGAGGGCCTGACGGCCCGGCAGATCCTCACCAAGGAGGCGTTCGAGAACGCGATCGCGGTGACGATGGCCTTCGGCGGGTCGACCAACGCGGTGCTGCACCTGCTGGCGATCGCCCACGAGGCCGAGGTCGACCTCTCCCTCGACGACTTCCGCCGGATCGGCCGGCGCGTGCCGCACCTCGCGGACGTCAAGCCGTTCGGGCAGCACGTCATGGTCGACATCGACCGTGTCGGCGGCATCCCGGTGGTCATGAAGGCGCTGCTGGACGCGGGCCTGCTCCACGGGGACGTCATGACGGTGACCGGCCGGACCCTGGCGCAGAACCTCGACGACCTCGACGTGCCGCCGCTGGACGGCACGGTGCTGCGGGCGCTGGACAACCCGATCCACGCCACCGGCGGCCTGACGATCCTCGACGGCACGCTCGCCCCCGGCGGGGCGGTCGTGAAGTCGGCCGGCTTCGACTCCGACGTCTTCCGCGGCACCGCCCGGGTCTTCGACGGGGAGCGGGCCGCGATGGACGCCCTCGAGGACGGCACGATCACCGCCGGCGACGTCGTGGTGATCCGCTACGAGGGCCCGAAGGGCGGCCCGGGGATGCGCGAGATGCTCGCCATCACCGGCGCCATCAAGGGCGCCGGTCTGGGCAAGGACGTCCTGCTCATCACCGACGGCCGCTTCTCCGGCGGCACGACCGGCCTGTGCGTCGGTCACATCGCGCCGGAGGCGACCGAGGGCGGCCCGATCGCCCTGGTGCAGGACGGCGACCCGATCACCCTCGACGTGGGCACCGGCCGGCTCGACCTCGAGGTCGACCCGGCGGAGCTGGAGCGGCGGCGCCAGGCGTGGACCGCCCCGCCCCCGCCCGAGCGGGCCCGGCGCGGCGTCCTCGCGAAGTACGCCCGCCTCGTGGGCTCGGCCTCCTCGGGAGCCGTCACCCACTGACGCACCGTCCCCCGCGTGCCCGGTTCGGCCGGGCACGCGGGGGATCGTCGTCTCAGGCGGTCGCGTCCTCGGCCCGGGCCTCGCCGTTGGCGGCGACCGCGAGCTCGATCGCGGTGATCAGCGGCTGGTAGTGCTCGACGACCGCCGCGCGGTAGGCGTCGACGTCGCCGGCCTCCAGGGCGTCCAGCATCGCCGCGTGCGCCTCGACCGTGCGGTCGATGTCCCTGGCCGGGGGCAGCCCGAGCTTGGGGACCACCTCGGTGTGGACCTCCCACAGGGCGCTGACCAGCTGCTTGACGATCGTGTTGTCGAGCCCCGCGAGCAGCTCGCGGTGGAACTCGCCGTCCTCCTCGGCGAAGGCCTCGCCCCGCGCGGTGTGCTCGCGCATCCGCTCCACCAGCGCCCGCAGGTCGTGACGGGCCGGGCCGCCGCGGTGCACCTGGACGAGCTCCTCCGCCATACCCAGGTCCAGGGCGATGCGCAGGTCGACGACCTCGCGCAGGGTGCGCAGGTCGCCCTCGGAGTCGAGCACGCTGCGGAAGACCAGCCCGGAGACGAGCGGGGCCATCGAGAGCCCGCCGACGAAGCTGCCGTGGCCGTGGCGGACCTCGACGATGTCGAGGGAGGCGAGGGTGCGCATCGCCTCGCGGACCGAGGAGCGGGAGACCCCGAGCGCGGCGCACATCTCGCTCTCGGTGGGGAGCGGGTCACCGGGGTGCAGGCCCAGCTCGAGGATGTACTGCTTGATCTCCTCGACCGTGGACCACTGCGCCTTGCGGCGCCCGGCCGGGCCGGCTGCTGGCTTCACGCGCTCATCCTCCTGGTGCTGGGCGGGGTCGGCCCCGAAACCCCGTCGTTGACTCGGTCGGGGCCCCACTATAGTCTCTGCCCGACGTCAGATGTCCGATGTCATGTGAGCGCGCGGTGAGCGCCCGACGAGAGGTATGCGTAGCAATGACGAACGCACTGCAGCACCAGGCCAGCCGCCGTGGCTTCCTCCGGCTGACCGGCACCATCGGTCTCGCCGCCGGTCTCGCGGCCAGCCTCGCCGCCTGCGCGCCCGACGAGGACGGCACCGACGCCGCCCCGGGCACCGCGGGCAGCGGCGGCGGCGAGAACGAGAACGGCACGATCACCGCCGCCATCTCCTACGAGCTGGGCACCAACGGCTACGACCCGATGACCACCACCGCGGCCCTGACCGTGGCGGCCAACTGGCACACCATGGAGGGCCTGACCGAGCTCGACCCCGCGACCCGCGAGGTCTACGCGGCGCTCGCCACCGAGCTGCCCTCCGTGGGCGACGGCGAGACCTCCGTGGACGTCACGCTGCGCGACGGTGCGGTCTTCCACGACGGCACCCCGGTCACGGCCGAGGACGTCGTCTACTCCTTCGAGCGCGTCCTCGACCCGGAGAACGCCTCCCTCTACGCCGGCTTCATCCCCTTCGTCTCCGGCGTCACCGCCAAGGACGAGAAGACCGTCACCATCGAGCTCGCCTACCCCGTCGGTGTGCTCGCCGAGCGCCTCTCCGTCGTCAAGATCGTCCCCCGGGCGGCGGCCTCGGCCGACGCCGAGGCCTTCGACGCCAACCCCGTCGGCACCGGTCCGTGGAAGATGACCGACAACGGCGGCGTCAGCAAGGTCATCACCTTCGAGCGCAACGACGCCTACACCGGCCCGCGCCCGGCCCGTGCCGCGACGATGACCTGGCAGGTCATCCCGGACCCGGCCACCCGCACCAACGCCCTGCAGTCCGGCAGCGTGCAGGCCATCGACTCGGTGCCCTACCTGTCGATCGACCAGCTCAAGGCCTCGTCCACCGTCGAGTCGGTGCAGGGCTTCGGCCTGCTGTTCGCCATGTTCAACCGCACCGAGGGCAACCCGTTCGCGGACGTGCGGGCGCGCCAGGCCTTCCTCTACGCCCTGGACATGGACACCATCATCGCCACCGGCCTCACCGGCCAGGCCGACGCCGCGACCTCCTTCGTGCACAAGGAGCACCCGGCGCACCAGGACGCCAAGGTGGTCTACAGCCTCGACGCCGACAAGGCGAAGGCCCTCTTCGAGGAGGCCGGCGTCTCCTCCTTCCGCGTGCTCGCCACCAACCACGACTGGGTCAAGCAGTGCACCCCGATCATCGTGGAGAACCTCAAGGCGGTCGGCGTCGACGTGCAGTTCGAGGAGAAGCAGTCCGCGGACGCCTACACCACGATCGACGGCAACCCCGAGGCCTTCGACGTGCTCATCGCCCCCGGCGACCCGTCGGTCTTCGGCAACGACGCGGACCTGCTGCTGCGCTGGTGGTACGGCTCGGACCTGTGGACCGACTCGCGCATGCACTGGAAGGGCACCGAGAGCTACGAGACCGTGCAGCAGCTGCTCGACGAGGGGCTGCGCGCGACCGACCAGCAGGCCCAGATGGACGCCTGGCACCAGATCTTCGACCTGGTCTCCGAGGAGGTCCCGCTCTACCCGCTCTTCCACCGCAAGGCCCCGACCGCCTGGGACGACGAGTCGCTCGTCGACTTCGCCCCGATCGCGCTCACCGGCCTGTCGTTCGTGGGCGTCGGCACCACGAAGTGACCTGATCTCCCCGCGGGCGGCGGTCCCCACACAGCGCCGCCCGCGGGGAACCCGCGAGGGTGCACCGCACCGAAGGAGAACCCCGTGTCCAACCTGCTCAGACTGATCGGCCGCCGCCTGGTCGCGCTGCCGGTCATGGTCCTGGGTGTCACCCTGCTGGTGTTCCTGGTGATGTCCCTCTCGCCGGCCGACCCCGCCCGCCTCGCGCTGGGCGAGTCGGCCTCCCCGGAGGCCCTCGAGGCCTACCGGGAGCGCAACGGCCTGGACCAGCCCCTCCTGACCCGCTACGTCAGCTTCCTCGCCGGGATGGTCCGGGGCGACCTGGGCACCACGAGCGGCAACGCCCCGGTGACCGAGGTCATCGCCGCGGCCTTCCCGATCACGCTGCAGCTGACCTTCATCGGCCTGGCCATCGCGATCGTGATCTCCCTCGTGCTCGGCGTGCTGGCCGCGCTCTACCGCGACCGGCTCGTCGACCAGGTGATCCGGGTGCTCTCCATCGCCGCCCTGGCGACCCCGTCCTTCTGGCTGGCGATCCTGCTCATCCAGTGGCTCGGCACCGTCCCGGGCGGCTGGGGCGTCTTCCCGGCGCTCATCCTGCAGTGGGTGCCCTTCGCCCAGGACCCGGGGCAGTACACGGAGAACATCGTGCTGCCGGCCGTGGCGCTCGCCGTGCCCGTCGCGGGCTCGCTCACCCGGGTGGTGCGCACCGCGATGGTCGAGGAGCTCGACAAGGACTACGTCCGGACGGCCATCGGCTCGGGCGTCCCGCGCGGCGAGGTGGTCGCCCGCAACGTGCTGCGCAACGCCCTCATCACCCCCCTGACGGTCCTCGGCCTGCGCGTCGGCTACCTCATGGGCGGCGCGGTGATCATCGAGATCATCTTCAACATCCGCGCCATGGGCCAGCTCATCCTCGACGGGGTGACCCGCAACGACGTCTTCCTCGTGCAGGGCGTCACCCTCGTCGTCGCCATCGCCTTCATCGTCGTCAACATCGTGGTCGACCTGCTCTACGTGCTGGTCAACCCGAGGATCCGGAGCATCTGATGCGCCGCCGCCTCTCCGACCGCCTCACCGCCGTGTCCGGCGCGCGCCTCGGCGCGCTGCGCGACCTGCCGGTCACCTCCAAGGTCGCGCTCGGCTTCCTGCTGCTCCTGGCGCTGGTGGCCCTGCTCGCCCCGGTGCTCGTCCCGGCCGGCCCCTACGCCATCGGCGCCCCGGTGCAGCCCCCCGGCGCGGAGCACTGGTTCGGCACCGACGCCAGCGGCCGAGACATCTTCGCCCGCGTCGTCTACGGCGCCCGGTCCTCGCTGCTCATCGGCCTGTTCGCCACCGGCGGGGCGCTGCTCGCGGCGGCCGTGCTGGGCTCCGTGGCCGCCACCGGCGGCAAGGTCGTCTCCGAGGTCCTCATGCGGATCCTCGACATCATCATGAGCTTCCCCGGCATCGCGCTGGCCGCCGTCTTCGTGGCCGTGTGGGGCACCAGCCTGCCGGTCATCATCTTCGCGATCGGCTTCCTCTACACGCCACAGCTCTCCCGGGTGATCCGCGCCAACGTGCTCGCGCAGTTCGGCGAGGACTACGTGGCGGCCTCGCGGGTCATGGGTGCGGGCACGCCCCGCATCCTGGTCAAGCACGTCGCCCGCAACACGTTGGCCCCGATCCTCGTCTTCGCCACCGTGCTGGTGGCCGACGCCATCGTGCTCGAGGCCTCGCTGTCCTTCATCAACGCCGGCGTGCGGCCGCCGGACCCGTCGTGGGGCAACATCCTGGCCGAGGGCAAGCAGTTGCTCCTCTCGGGCTACTGGTGGCCCACCTTCTTCCCGGGCCTGATGATCCTGCTCACGGTGCTCTCCCTCAACGTGCTCGCCGAGGGCATGACCGACGCGCTGGCCAGCCCGCGGGTGCGCCGCGTCGTCGACGTCGAGGCGGACGAGGCCGAGGTCGTGGAGGCCGCGGCGGAGGACGAGGCGCACGTCCTCGGTCTGACCGACGCCGAGCAGGCCGAGGCACTGCTGGCCGAGAACCTCCGCACCCTCCGCGTCTCCGAGGAGCGCCGCGCCGACCGGCTGGTCTACGCCGACCCGCAGGCCGCGCCGCTGCTCGAGGTGCGCAACCTCTCCATCGCCTTCCCGCAGGCCCACGGCGACGTGGACATCGTCGACGACGTGTCCTTCAGAGTCCGCCCGGGCGAGACCATGGGCCTGGTCGGCGAGTCCGGCTGCGGCAAGTCGATCACCGCGATGGCGATCATGGGGCTGCTGCCCCCCACGGCGCGGGTCCGCGGCGAGATGCGCTTCGCCGGTCAGGACCTCGTCGGTCTCGACGCCCGCAGCCGCAACGCCCTGCGGGGGCACGACATGGCGATGGTCTACCAGGACGCGCTCTCGAGCCTGAACCCCTCGATGCTCGTCTCCTCCCAGCTGCAGCAGCTGCTGCGACGCGGGGGCAAGCGCTCGGCCACCGAGCTGCTCGAGCTCGTCGGTCTCGACCCGAAGCGCACCCTGAAGTCCTATCCGCACGAGCTCTCCGGCGGCCAGCGTCAGCGCGTGCTCATCGCCATGGCGCTGACCCGCAACCCGCGCCTGCTCATCGCCGACGAGCCCACCACGGCGCTCGACGTCACCGTGCAGCAGCAGGTCGTCGACCTGCTCAACGAGCTGCGCGAGGAGCTGGGTTTCGCGATGGTCTTCGTCAGCCACGACCTCGCCCTCGTCGCCCGGCTCGCCCACCGCATCACGGTGATGTACGCCGGTCAGGTGGTCGAGCAGGCCGACACCGCCGAGCTGCTGCGCGACCCGCGCCACGAGTACACCCGGGGCCTGCTGGGCTCGGTGCTCTCGATCGAGTCCGGCGCCGAGCGGCTGCACCAGGTGCCGGGGACCGTGCCCTCGCCGCGCGACTTCGTCCCCGGCGACCGCTTCGCACCCCGCTCCCGCCGGACGGGCGTCGGTGCCGACGTCCGGCCCGACCTGCGCACGGTGCCGGGCACCACCCACCTCTACGCCTCCACCGACGCGCTGGAGGCCGTCAAGGCCCAGGAGGCCGTGCGATGACCGCGCCGCTCACCCCCGACCGGACCTCCGACTCGCCATTCCTCGAGCTCAAGGGCGTGCACGTCGTCCACCGCGCCCGCACCGGCAGCCTCTTGCGGCCCGACAAGGTCCACGCCGTCGCCGGCGTCGACTTCCGCATCAGCCGCGGTGAGACCGTCGGCATCGTCGGGGAGTCGGGCTGCGGCAAGTCCACCCTGGCGCGCGTGATGGTCGGGCTGCAGCGCCCCACGAGCGGCGAGGTGCTCTTCCGCGGCCGCCCGCTGCGGCACCGGGGCGCCGACCGGCGCGAGCTCGGTCGCGCCGTCTCCGTGGTCTTCCAGGACCCGTCCACCGCGCTCAACCCCCGGATGGTCGTGCGCGAGCAGCTGCTCGACCCGCTGCGGGTCCACGGCGTGGGGGACGAGGCCTCCCGGCTGGAGCGGGTCCGCGAGCTCATCCAGCTCGTCGGCCTCCCGCTGTCGGCGCTCGACGTCCTGCCGCGCCAGATCTCCGGTGGCCAGCGCCAGCGCGTCGCCATCGCCCGGGCGCTCACCCTCGAGCCGGACGTCGTCGTCGCCGACGAGCCCACCTCCGCGCTCGACGTGTCGGTGCGCGCCCAGGTGCTCAACCTGCTCACCGACCTCAAGGACGAGCTCGGGCTGGGGCTGGTCTTCATCAGCCACGACATCAGCACGGTGCGCTACGTCTCGGACCGGGTCGCGGTGATGAACGCCGGCCGGATCGTGGAGACCGGCCCGGCCGACGTCGTGCTCGCCGACCCCTCCGACCCCTACACCCGCACCCTGCTCGCCGCGACGCCGTCGCTGCTCTGAGCCGAACCCCCTCGAAAGGACCCCTCATGACCGCCCAGCTCCGCGGCGTCGTCCCGCCCGTCCTCACGCCCTTCACGGCGGAGGGCGAGATCGACCTCGCCTCCCTCGAGCGCCTCGTGGCCCGGCTGCTCGACGGCGGTGTCGACGGGATCTTCGCCCTCGGCTCGAGCAGCGAGACCGCCTTCCTCGACGACGCCCGCCGCGCCGCCGCGCTCGAGGCCGTGGTCCGCTTCGCCGACGGGCGGGTGCCGGTCCTGGCCGGCGTCATCGACACCCAGCTCGAGCGCGTGCTCGCGCACGCCCGGGTCGCGGAGCGGGTCGGTGCGGCCGGCATCGTGGCGACCGCTCCCTTCTACGCGATCACCGGGCCCGCCGAGGTCGAGGCGCACTTCCGCGGCCTGGCCGCCGGCACCGACCTGCCGGTGTGGGCCTACGACATCCCGGTGTGCACCCACTACAAGCTGCCCGCCGACCTGCTGGTGCGGCTCGGGCAGGAGGGGGTCCTCACCGGTGTCAAGGACTCCTCCGGCGACGACGTCGGCTTCCGCCGGCTCGCCATGCTCAACCGCGCCGCCGGCGAGCCCCTCACGCTGCTCACCGGCCACGAGGTCGTCGTCGACGGCGCCTACCTGGCCGGGGCCCACGGCTCGGTGCCCGGCCTGGGCAACGTCGACCCGGCCGGCTACGTGCGCATGGACCGCGCCGCCCGGGCGGGGGACTGGGAGGCGGTGCGCGCCGAGCAGGACCGGCTGGCCGCGCTCTTCGAGATCGTCTTCGTGCCGGCCGGCCGCGTCGGGCCGGCCGCGGGGATCGGCGCCTTCAAGACGGCGCTGCGCCACCTCGGCGTCATCGAGACCAACGTCATGGCCCCGCCGATGGTGCCGCTCGGCGACGACGACGCCGCCCGCATCGCCGAGCTGTGCAGCGCCGCGGGTCTCTCCTGAGGTGACGCGCACCCTCGCCGTCGACATCGGCGGCACCAAGATCGCGGCGGCGGTCGTCGCGGACGACGCGACGGGCCCGGAGGTCGAGCACCTGCGGACCGCGCCGACGCCGGCGGGGGAGGGTGCCGAGGCGGTGGTCCGCACCGTGCTCGAGCTGGCGCGCACCGTGCTCGCGGCGGCGGGCGCCCCGGCCGTCCGCGTGGGCGTCTCGTCGGCGGGGACGATCGACCCGGCCACCGGGCGGGTCACCCACGCGACCGACACGCTGCGGGGCTGGGCGGGCATGCCGCTCGCCGACCGGCTCGCCGAGGGCCTGGGCGCCCCGGTCGCCGTCCTCAACGACGTGCACGCGCACGGGCTGGGCGAGGCCCTGCTCGGCGAGGCCCGTGGCGCGCCTTCGGCCCTCGTCGTCGCCGTCGGGACCGGGATCGGCGGGTGCCACGTGCTCGAGGGCCGTCCCGTCCTCGGTGCCCACGGCGTCGCCGGGCACGTCGGCCACGTCCCCGTGCCGGAGGCCGACGGCCTGGTGTGCAGCTGCGGGCGGAGCGGCCACCTCGAGGCGATCGCCTCGGGCTACGGCGTCGAGGCGGAGTTCGCGCGCAGCACGGGCCGGCGGCTGTCCGGCCGGGAGATCGCCGCGCTCGCCGCCGAGGGGCCCACCTCCACCCAGGACGGCGACCTCGTGGCCATCGCCGGCGAGGTGCTCACGCTGGCCGGCCGTGCGACCGGCCGCGTCGTGGGCGGGCTGCTCAACGTGCTCGACCCGGACGTGGTCGTGGTCGGCGGCGGCCTCAGCGCCGCCGGCGCGCCGTGGCGCACGGCCCTCCTCGCCGGGGTCGCCGAGCAGGCGATGGACCCCGCGCAGGGGACCCCCGTCCGCTTCTCCGACCTGGGCGTCTCGGCCGCCCTGCACGGCGCGGCCGCCCACGCCCGCTCGCATCTCCTACCCTGACCGGACCGCACCCTCCCCGAGGAGCACCATGACCACCGCAGCCGCCGACGTCCTCGCGACCCTGAGGGGCCGCCTCGTGGTGTCGTGCCAGGCCTATCCCGGCGAGCCGATGCGCTCGCCCGAGATCATGGCGGCGGTCGCCGCCGCCGTCGTCGAGGGGGGTGCCGCCGCCGTCCGGGTGCAGGGCGTCGAGGACGTCCGCGCCACCGTCGCCAGGGTGGGGGTGCCCGTGGTCGGGCTGTGGAAGGACGGGGACGCGGGCGTCTACATCACCCCGACGCTGCGGCACGCACGGGCGGTGGCCGAGGCCGGTGCCCACGTCGTCGCGATCGACGCCACGCGCCGCCCCCGCCCGGACGGCAGCACGGTCGCCGACACCGTCCACATGCTCCACGAGGAGCACGGCGTGCTCGTCATGGCCGACTGCGACGACCTCGCCTCCGCGGTCGCCGCCGCCGAGGCCGGTGCCGACATCGTGGGGACGACGCTCGCCGGCTACACCCAGGCCCGGCCCCGCACCGAGGGCCCTGACCTGGAGCTGCTGCGCGAGGTGGTCGCCGCCGTGGGGAACGTGCCCGTGGTCGCCGAGGGCCGCATCCACACCCACGAGCACGCCCGCGCCGCGCTCGCGGCCGGTGCCCACGCCGTCTGCGTGGGCACCGCCATCACCCACCCCACCTCGTTGACCCGGTGGTTCGTCGACGCGATGGCGGGTGGTGCCTGATGGAGGTGGTGATCCTCGAGAGCCCCGAGGAGATCGCCCGCGTCGGGGCCGACGCGATCGCCCAGCACGTCGCCGCCGACCCGGAGGCGGTGCTGGGTCTGGCCACCGGCTCCAGCCCGCTGCTCATCTACCGCGAGCTGGCCGCGCGCGTCGGGCGCGGCGAGCTGAGCCTCGCGCGGTGCCGTGCGTTCCTCCTCGACGAGTACGTCGGCCTGCCCGCCGACCACCCACAGTCCTACCGCACGGTGATCCGCCGCGAGCTCGTCGACCACGTCGACCTCGACCCCGCGCGGGTGAGCGGCCCGGACGGGACGGCGGACGACCTGCCGGCCGAGTGCGCCGCCTACGAGGCCGCGATCGCCGGGGCCGGCGGCGTCCACGTCCAGCTGCTGGGCATCGGCACGACCGGGCACGTCGCGTTCAACGAGCCGGGCTCCTCGCTGGCCTCCCGGACCCGGATCAAGACCCTCACCGCCCAGACGCGGCGCGACAACGCCCGCTTCTTCGACGGCGACCTCGACGCCGTGCCCACCCACTGCCTGACCCAGGGCATCGGGACCATCCTGGACGCCCGGCACCTGGTCCTCGTCGCGCTCGGGCGGGCCAAGGCCGAGGCGGTGCACCAGATGGTGGAAGGCCCGGTCAGCGCCCTCTGGCCGGCCTCCGCCCTGCAGCTCCACCCCCACGTCACGGTCCTGCTCGACCCGGCCGCGGCCTCCCGGCTGCAGCTGGGCGACTACTACCGTGAGACCTGGGCCTCCAAGCCGCCGTGGCAGGGTCTGTGACATGACGACGCCCCGGCTGGTCCGCGCGGACCGGGTCCTCACGCCGACCACGACGCTCGAGGACGCCTGGGTCGTGCTGGAGGACGGCCGCGTCGCCGGGGTGGGCACGGGCGCCCCGCCCGCGAACGTGATGGCCGAGAACGTCACCGGAGACGACACCCCGCACAGCCCCGTGCCGCGGTATGCCGTGCTCTGCCCCGGGTTCGTGGACATCCACGACCACGGGGGCGGGGGAGCGTCCTTCGGGTCCGGCCCCGAGGCGGCGCTCACCGCCCGGGCGGCCCACCTGCGCCGGGGCACGACGACGGTGGTGGCCAGCCTGGTCACCGAGACGGTCGACGACCTCGCCGGGCAGCTGCGCGCGCTGCGCCCGCTCGTCGAGGCCGGTGAGCTCGGCGGCGTCCACCTCGAGGGTCCGTGGCTGGCCGAGCGCTGGTGCGGGGCCCACCCGCCCAAGCTGCTCACCGACCCGCGCCCCGAGGACGTCGAGACCCTGCTCGAGGCCGCTGCGGGCACGCTGGTCATGGTGACCCTGGCGCCGGAGCGCGAGGGAGCCCTCGACGCGATCTCCCGTCTCGTCGCCGCCGGTGTGCGCGTCGCCGTCGGGCACACCGACGCCACCTACGACCAGACCCGCGCCGCGGTCGAGGCCGGTGCCACCGTGGCCACGCACCTCTACAACGCCGCACGGCCGCTGCACCACCGCGAGCCCGGGCCGTCGGTGGCCCTTCTCGAGGACGATCGCGTCTTCGTCGAGACGATCGCGGACGGGGTCCACCAGCACCCGGCCGTGGTGCGCGACACGGCCCGCCGCGCCGAGGACCGGTGGGTGCTGGTCTCCGACGCCATGGCCGCGGCGCTGTCCGCCGACGGCTCCTACCGGCTCGGCACGCTCGACGTCGACGTCGTGGACGGGGTCGCCAGGCTGCGCGACGGCGGCGCGATCGCCGGCAGCACGCTCAGCCTCGACCGCGCGGTGCGGACCGCCGTCGCGGCGGGCGTCCCGCTCGAGCAGGCCGTCCACGCCGCCACCGCCGCCCCGGCCGCCGCGATGGGGTGGACCGACCGCGGGCGGATCGAGGCCGGCCTGCGCGCCGACCTCGTCGCGCTCGACGACGACCTGCAGGTGCGAGCCGTGTGGCTCGCCGGGGTCCCCGTGGCCGACGCGGGCGCCTGACGCCTCGCACGGGACGCTCCTCCGACGAACGACGACGCCCCCGGGCGGTCCTGGTCGGACCGCCCGGGGGCGTGCGCGTGCGTCGGAGCGTCAGCGGACGTCGAAGCGGTCCAGCTCCATGACCTTGGTCCAGGCGGCGGCGAAGTCGCGGACGAACTTCTCCTGCGCGTCGTCGCTGGCGTAGACCTCCGCCAGCGCACGGAGCTGGGAGTTGGAGCCGAAGATCAGGTCGACGGCCGTGGCGGTCCAGCGGGTCTCCCCGGTGGCGCCGTCGCGGATCTCGTAGACGCCGTCCTCGCCCTTGACCCACTCCGTGCCGGGGGCGAGCAGGTTGGCGAAGAAGTCGTTGGACAGGACGCCGGGACGGTCGGTGAGCACACCGTGGGCGGTGCCGCCGTGGTTGGTGCCGAGGGCGCGCATGCCGCCGACGAGCACCGTCATCTCCGGGGCCGACAGGTCGAGCATGTAGGCGCGGTCCACCAGCAGCTGCTCCGGCTGGAGCTTGGCGCCCGGGCGGAGGTAGTTGCGGAAGCCGTCGGCCCGCGGCTCGAGGACCTTGAAGGAGTCGACGTCGGTCTGCTCCTGCGTGGCGTCGCCCCGGCCGGGGGTGAAGCGCACGTCGACCTGGACGCCGGCGTCCGCGGCGGCCTTCTCGACCGCGGCCGAGCCGGCCAGGACGATGAGGTCGGCCAGCGAGACGGTCGCGCCGCCCTGGGCGTTGAACTCGCTCCGGACGCCCTCGAGGACGTCCAGGACCTTCGCGAGCTGCTCGGGCTGGTTGACCTCCCAGCCGCGCTGCGGCTCGAGGCGGATGCGGGCACCGTTGGCACCGCCGCGCTTGTCGGTGGTGCGGAAGGAGGCGGCGGAGGCCCACGCGGTCGAGACGAGCTCGGAGACGCTCAGGCCGGAGTCGAGGACGCGCTGCTTCAGGTCAGCGACGTCGGCCTCGGAGACCAGCTGGCCCTCGGGGGCCGGCACCGGGTCCTGCCACAGCTGGACCTCGGGGACGAGCGGGCCGAGGTAGCGCTCCACCGGGCCCATGTCACGGTGCAGCAGCTTGTACCAGGCCTTGGCGAAGGCCAGGCGGAACTCCTCGGGGTTCTCCTTGAAGCGGCGGGAGATCTTGTCGTACTCCGGGTCGAAGCGCAGGGCCAGGTCGGAGGTGAGCATGCGGGGCTCGCGACGCTTGGCCGGGTCGTGGGCGTCGGGGACCATGTCCGAGCCGGCGCCGTGCTTCGGACGCCACTGGTGCGCACCGGCCGGGGACTGCATGAGCTCCCAGTCGTAGGCGTAGAGGATGTGGAAGAACTCGTTGTCCCAGCGGGTCGGGTGGTAGGTCCAGGTGACCTCGAGGCCGGAGGTGATGGTGTCGCCAGCCTTGCCGGAGCCGTAGGTGCTCCTCCAGCCCAGGCCCTGGTCCTCGAGCGGCGCGCCCTCGGGCTCGGGGCCCACGTGCGCGGCGTCGCCGGCGCCGTGGGTCTTGCCGAAGGTGTGGCCACCGGCGATGAGGGCGACGGTCTCCTCGTCGTTCATCGCCATGCGGGCGAAGGTGTCGCGGATGTCGCGGGCGGAGGCCAGCGGGTCGGGGTTGCCGTTGGGGCCCTCGGGGTTGACGTAGATCAGACCCATCTGGACCGCGCCGAGGACCTCGTCGAGCTCGCGCTCGCCGGTGTAGCGCTCGTCGCCGAGCCAGGTGTCCTCAGGGCCCCAGAAGATCTCCTCCGGCTCCCAGACGTCCTCGCGGCCGAAGCCGAAGCCGAAGGTCTCGAAGCCCATGTCCTCGAGCGCGACGTTGCCGGCGAAGACGAGCAGGTCGGCCCAGGAGATCTTCTGGCCGTACTTCTTCTTGACCGGCCACAGCAGACGGCGGGCCTTGTCGAGGTTGGCGTTGTCGGGCCAGGAGTTGAGCGGGGCGAAGCGCTGCCCGCCGTCACCGGCGCCACCGCGGCCGTCGTAGATGCGGTAGGTGCCGGCGGCGTGCCAGCTCATGCGGATGAAGAGGCCGCCGTAGTGGCCGAAGTCCGCCGGCCACCAGTCCTGAGAGGTGTTGAGCACCTCGACGATGTCGGCCTTGAGGGCCTCGATGTCGAGCTCGGTGAAGGCCTCGCGGTAGTCGAAGTCGGTGCCCAGCGGGTTGCTCTCGGGGGAGTGGGCGTGCAGGACCGACAGGTCCAGCATGTTGGGCCACCAGTCCTTGAGGCCGTGCGGACGGCCGCCGGTCTTGGGCTCGGGCGAGGGGATCGCCGGGTTCTCGCTCTCGCTGCCGGTCGCGGCGGCGGAGTCGTGCATCACCGGGCACCCGCCCTCGGCCTTGCGGTCCACCCCCTGGGGGCTGACGGGAGTGGTCTCGTTGTCGGTCATGTCGTCCTTCCGGCTGGGCGGATCATGGGGTGGTGGGAGCGGCCGCGCAGTCGGGGCAGGTGCCCCAGTAGACGACCTCCGCCTCGTCGACCACGAAACCATGGCTGTCGGAGGCGGTGAGGCAGGGGGCGTCGCCGACGGCGCAGTCGACGTCCGCGATGGCACCGCAGGAGCGGCAGACCACGTGGTGGTGGTTGTCCCCGACGCGCGACTCGTAGCGGGCCGTCGCGCCGGCGGGCTGGATGCGGCGCAGCAGGCCGGCCTCGGTGAGCACCCGCAGCACGTCGTAGACGGCCTGGTGGGACACGGCGCCGAGGTCCTCGCGCACGAGCCGGATCACCGTCTCGGTGTCGACGTGCGGGTGGTCATGGACGGCGCCGAGCACGGCGAGGCGTGGTCGAGTCACGCGCAGGGACGCCGATCGCAGCACCGAGGTGAGTTCCTGGTGCGCCATAGGGGGAACATTCTGTCGCACTGTTCTGGAACGAGTCAAGACTGGATCGGGCAGGCGGGTAGCGTGCCGAGGATGCGGCTGGTCACCTGGAACGTCTTCCACGGCAGGAGCCCCGAGGATGGCCGGGTGGACGCCGAGCGGCTCGCCGACGCGGTCGCCGGGCTGGACGCCGACGTGCTCGCGCTGCAGGAGGTCGACCGCGGCCAGCCGCGTTCCGGGATGCTCGACGTGACGACCCTGGCGGCGGCCGCGACGGGGGCGGCCGACGCGCGCTTCGTGCCGACCGTGGTGGGCGACCCGGCGGGCGAGTGGCGAGCGGCCACGGACGAGGACCTCGACGTCGACGCGTTCGGCTACGGCATCGCGCTGGTGAGCCGGCACCCGGTGCGCGCCTGGCACCTGCTCCGCCTGGCGCCCGCGCCGCTGGTGCGCGCGCCGATCCCCGTCCCGGGCCAGCGGCGGGTGCTCTGGCTGCGCGACGAGCCGCGGGCCGTGCTCGCCGCCGAGCTCGAGACCCCCACCGGCCCGCTGACCGTCGCCTGCACCCACCTGTCCTTCGTGCCGGGGGTCAACGCCCGTCAGCTGCGGCGCACGGTGCGCTGGCTGCGCGGCCTGCCCGGACCGCGGGTCCTGCTGGGCGACCTCAACCTGCCGGGCGCCGCCGTAGGGCGCCTGACCGGTGCCCGGCTGCTCGCCCGGCAGGCCACTTACCCGCCCTCGCGGCCGGTCTGGCAGGTGGACCACGCCCTCGGGGACGGCGAACTGCCACCCGTCGTGGCGTCGGGAGCCCCGCGCCAGCCGGTGTCCGACCACGCGCCGGTCGTCGTCGACCTCGCCGAGCCTCTCGGCTGAGCACCGAGTGCCGGGCCGGGGCCCCTCGGATGGGAGACTGGGGGGCATGCCCGCTCGCCTGCTCGACCAGATCCTCGCCGACCCCTCCGGGCTGTCGTGGGCCGTGCTGTGGCGCGAGGGGCAGCAGGAGGCCGAGGTGCTGGTGGGGGAGGTCTCGGACCTCGCCCTGCTCGCCGACGTGCCCCGGCCGCGGCCGGACGCGCCGGTGCTCGCCCTCGTGCCCTACCGGCAGATCTCCGAGCGCGGCTTCGACGTGCACGACGACGGCACGCCGCTGCGCGTGCTCGTGGCGACGGGCTACGAGCGCGTGCCGGTGGAGGACCTCGTCGCCGCCCTGCCGGACGTGCCGGTGGAGGTCGACGGCGAGCACTTCAGCGTGAGCGACGACGACTACGCCGCGACCGTCGAGCGCGTCATCGAGGACGAGATCGGGGAGGGCGAGGGCGCCAACTTCGTCATCCGCCGCGATGTCGTCGCGCGGACGGACGCCGACCCCGCCACCGCCGCTCTGACCTGGCTGCGGACCCTGCTCGTCGACGAGCGGGGTGCCTACTGGAGCTTCGCCGTCCACACGCCCGGCCACACCCTCGTCGGGGCCACCCCCGAGCGGCACGTCAGCGTCCGCGACGGACGCGTGTGGATGAACCCCATCTCCGGCACCTTCCGCCACCCGGCCGACCAGGCCGAGCTCGAGCCGTCGTTCCGGGCGTTCGTCAAGGACACCAAGGAGACCGAGGAGCTCTTCATGGTGGTCGACGAGGAGATGAAGATGATGGCCCAGATCTGCGCGCACGGCGGGCGGATCACCGGGCCCTACCTCAAGCAGATGGCCCACCTCACGCACACCGAGTACCTCCTCGACGGCGCGAGCGAGGCCGACGTGCGCGACGTCCTGCGGGCGACGATGTTCGCCCCCACCGTGACCGGCTCCCCGATGGAGAACGCCTGCTCGGTCATCCGCCGGCACGAGCCGGACGGCCGCGGCTACTACTCGGGCGTGCTCGCCCTGCTCGACCTCGACGACGAGGGGGGCGAGCGCCTGGACGCGCCGATCCTCATCCGCACCGCCCACGTCGACGACGAGGGGACGATCACCGTGAGCGCCGGCGCGACGCTGGTGCGCCACTCCGACCCCCGCTCGGAGGTGGCGGAGACGGCGGCCAAGGCCCGGGGCATGCTCGCCGCGCTCGGCCTGCGCCCCCGCCGCAGCCTCGGCTACGACGTGCAGCTCGCCTCCCTGCCCGGCGTCGCCGAGGACCTGGCGGCCCGCAACGAGTCGCTCTCGCCCTTCTGGCTGTCGCCGCAGGAGTCGCGGCCCGACCCCGAGCTGGCCGGTCGCCGGGTGCTCATCGTCGACGCCGAGGACACGTGGACCCAGATGCTGGCCCACATGGTGCGCCACGTCGGGATGGTCGCCGAGGTCCGGCGCTGGGAGCAGGTGGGCGTCGAGGACGTCCTCGACGAGCGCATCGACCTGCTGCTGTCCGGCCCCGGGCCCGGAGACCCACGCGACCTCGAGGACCCCCGCATCGTGCGGCTGCGCGAGCTGATCTCGGCCCGTCTCGACGCCGGACGGGCGGTGCTCGCCGTCTGCCTCTCGCACCAGGTGCTGGCCGACCTCGCCGGGCTGGAGATCGCCAAGCTGGCGCCGCCAAACCAGGGTGTCCAGCTGCCGGTCGACCTGTGGGGCGAGGTGCGCCGCATCGGCTTCTACAACACCTTCGTGGCCCGGCCCCCGGCCGGAGAGGTCTCGGTCGCGGGACGGATGGTGGAGATGGCCGTGCACGAGCCGGACGACGCCGTCGTCGCGCTCCGCGGGCCGGGCGTCGCCAGCATCCAGGGGCATGCCGAGTCGGTGCTCTCGCGCGACGGGCTCGTCGCGCTGCACGGCCTCATCCGGCACGCGCTGCGCCGGTAGGGGCGCACCGGGCGGCCGGGCCGCCAGGTCACCTCAGGCCTGCGAGGTCTCCTGCCGCTTCTGCCTCACGTAGAGCTGCTTGCGCACCCGGGCGACGACCGTCCCGTCGTCGGTGACGACCTCGGTCTCGAACCAGCGCAGCACCTTGGCGCCGTCGACGGCGGCCGCGCGCAGCTCCTCGAGGACGTCCTCGGTCAGCTCGAAGGTCGCCGTGACCGACGAGCGCCCGGGGGAGACGAACTCGATCTCCGCGGCCCTGTCCCACACGACATACCCCGGGCCGAGGTTGCGGAGCACCATGAGCATCCAGAAGGGGTCGGTCATCGCGAAGACGGACCCGCCGAAGAGGGTGCCCACGTAGTTGCTCGTCCACGGGCGGTGGTGCAGCCGCACCCGCACGCTGCGGAAGTCCTCGCCCAGGTGCTCGACGCGCACGCCGGTGAAGAGGAAGGGTGGCCAGGCGTTCATGCCGTGCCGCAGCGCCCGGGCGCCGGAGGCGAGGGCCTTGAGGCGTCCGACCTGCTGCGACGAGGAGGTCCTTGGAGCGGGGCCGGGGGTCACGCCCGGCATCCTCGCACGCGCTGCTACCGTCCCGACATGAAGCTGAGCGAGTCCCTGCTGCAGGCCTTCTCCGACCAGATCACCCTCGAGCTGCAGTCGTCGATCGTCTACCTGCAGCTCGCCATCGCCCTGGACGACCACAACCTCCCGGGGATGGCGAACTGGATGCGGGTGCAGTCCGACGAGGAGCGCCTCCACGCGCTGAGGTTCATCACCCACGTCACCGACCGCGGCGGCCGGCCGATGATCGGCGCCATGACCGCCCCCGGCGACGTCGGCCGCACGGTCCTGGAGGCCTTCCGTACCTCGCTCGAGCACGAGGAGAAGGTCTCGGAGTCGATCCGCTCCCTCTACCGCGCCGTCCAGGCCGAGGGCGACATCGACGCGATCCCGCTGCTCAACTTCTTCGTCGAGGAGCAGATCGAGGAGGAGGCCACCGTCTCCGAGATCGTCGGGCGCCTGGAGATGATCGGCGACGACGGCACCGGCCTGCTGCGCCTCGACTCCGAGCTCGCCACCCGGCAGCCCCCGGCGGCCGCCGGCCCCGGGGCCTGACGCGGCTCCGGGCCGTCCCGGCGCCGCCGTCGTTCAGGCCGGCAGCTCGTCCGCGAGGGCGTGCAGCGGGGCTGCCAGGTCCTCGGCGTAGAGCTCGAGGAAGCGGCGCTGGTCGTGGCCCGGCCCGTGCAGCACGAGGTGGTCGAAGCCGGCCCGCACGTAGGGGCGGACCTGCTCGACGATCTCGGCCGGGTCGCTGCCGACGATCCAGCGCTGCGCGACCTGCTCGATCGGCAGGTCGTCGGCGGCGCGCTCCATCTCCAGCGGGTCGCCGATGCTGTGCTTCTGCTCCGGCGTCAGGGACAGCGGTGCCCAGAAGCGGCAGTTCTCCAGCGCCTGCTCCTGGCGCCGCTCGTAGGAGATCTTGATCTCGATCATCTTCTCGATCGGGCGGTCCGGGTCCTTCGACAGCGACCGGCCCTCCTCCACGGCGGGGAGCAGGCTGTCGGTGTAGAGCTCCATACCCTTGCCGCTGGTGCAGATGAAGCCGTCGCCCGCGCGACCCGCGTAGCGGGCCATGGTCGGGCCGCCTGCAGCGACGTAGACCGGCACCCCGCCCTCGGGGGTGTCGTAGAGGGTGGCGCCGTCGGTGCGGTAGAAGTCGCCCTCGAAGGTGGTGCGCTCCCCGCCCCACAGCGCGCGCATCAGCCGGACCGACTCGCGCAGGCGGGCGAAGCGCTCCTTGAAGTCGGGCCAGTCGCCCGTGACGCCGCCGGTGGCCAGCTCGTTGAGGGCCTCGCCGGAGCCGACGCCGAGGATGATGCGGCCCGGGTAGAGGCAGCCCATCGTCGCGAAGGCCTGCGCCACCACGGCCGGGTTGTAGCGGAACGTTGGGGTGAGCACCGAGGTGCCGAGCGTGATCGAGCTGGTGCGCTCGCCGACGGCCGTGAGCCAGGCCAGGGCGAAGGGCGCGTGCCCGCCCTCGTGGCGCCACGGCTGGAAGTGGTCGGAGACGAAGGCCGACTGCATCCCCGCCTCCTCGGCGGCCACGCCGAGCTCGACGAGCTCTCGGGGGCCGAACTGCTCGGCCGAGGCCTTGTAGCCGATCCTCAGGTTCGTCATGGGGTCTCCTGTCGGGGCGGTGGGGAGTCTGCGGTGCGGTGCGGTGCGGGGTGCGTGCGGGGGAGTCCGGTGGTGCGCGCGGGTCAGGTCGCCACGAGCGCCCGGGCGGCGCGCTCGACGGTCTCCTCCGAGAGCAGCACCGCCTGCGCGGCGTCGCCCAGGGGGATGAAGCTGTCGGAGCTGGCGACCCTGGTCACCCTCCCACCGTAGGCCGCGTCGACGAGGGCCGTGACGACACCCTCGGAGACACCCCCGGTGCGACGGGTCTCGTCGACGACGAGTACCCGCCCGGTGGCCGTGGCCTCGCGCAGCAGGTCGTCCACGGGCAGCGGAGCCAGCCACCGCAGGTCGACCACGCGCGCCCCGATGCCGTCGCGCGCCAGCCGCCGGGCCA
This sequence comes from Ornithinimicrobium humiphilum, assembly GCF_006716885.1. Lineage (NCBI taxonomy): Bacteria > Bacillati > Actinomycetota > Actinomycetes > Micrococcales > Ornithinimicrobiaceae > Ornithinimicrobium > Ornithinimicrobium humiphilum. Next base: position 96,430 of record NZ_VFPU01000002.1, on the reverse strand, counting down.
CGCGCAGCGACATGGGCAGGCCGTTGCCGAAGGTGACGATCGTCAGGTCCTCGCCGTCCCCGTGGGTCCGCGCGCGGCCGAGACCGGGGTCGTCGCCTGCGTCGGGATAGGGAGCGGTCCAGAGTCCGTCGCCGGGCTCGTGCAGGTCGGTGGTGTGGTAGAGCGCGATCGGCTCGAGGAAGACCGACAGGGCGCCGTCGCCGGCCGCCGCCTCGAGGCAGGTGAGCAGCATCGACGCGGCGTCCTCGGGGCGCGAGGGGGAGGCGATCAGGAGGCCGGGCACGTCGCGCAGCACGCCGAGGGCGTTGTCGTTGTGGAAGTGGCCGCCGAAGCCGCGCTGGTAGCCGTAGCCGGGCACGCGCACCACCATCGGGTTGCGGTAGCGGCCGTCGGAGAAGAACGGCAGCGTCGCACCCTCGCCGCGCAGCTGGTCCTCGGCGTTGTGCAGGTAGGCGAGGTACTGGATCTCCGGGACGGGGAGCAGGCCCGCGAGGCCGGCCCCCAGGCCCAGCCCGAGGATCGTCTGCTCGTCGAGCAGGGTGTCGAAGACGCGTGTCTCGCCCAGCTGCCGCTGCAGGCCACGGGTGACGCCGTAGACCCCGCCCTTGCGTCCGACGTCCTCGCCGAAGACGAGCAGCCCGGGGTGGCAGGCGGCGCCGTCGAGCAGGGCTCGGTTGATCGCGCGGGCGACCGTGAGGGGAGTTGCAGGAGTCTGCTCGGGCTCGGGGGACGGGGAGGCGGCGCCGGCGGCCCGGAGCCGCTCGCGCACCCGGGCGGCGTCCGGGGGACGCAGCGGCGCGGCGATCTCGACGGGGTCGGTCTGCCGGGGCGAGCCGGCCACCTCGGCCGCGACCGCGCGCACGTGCTCCCCGGCGCGCCGGTAGCGGTCCAGGACGTCCTCGACCGCCAGGGTGCCGGTGGCGACGAGCAGGTCGGCGAGCGCCAGCAACGGGTCGCGGGCCAGGTCGGCGGCGATGTCGGCGGGCGTCCGGTAGGCGGTCTCCAGGTCCGTGCCCGCGTGCCCCATGAGCCGGACGGTGCGAAGGTGGAGCAGCGCGGGGCGGCGGCGCGTGCGGACGAGGCGCACTGCCTCGCGGGCGGCGCGTGCCAGACCGGCCGGGTCGTTCCCGTCCGCCGTCAGGTAGGGAAGGTCCGGACGGTCGGCGTAGAGGCGCTCGACCCAGCCCGTCGGGGTGCGCACGCTGATGCCCAGCCCGTTGTCCTCGCAGACGAGCAGCAGGGGCACCGGCAGGCCGCGGTAGGCCGCCTGCATGGTGGACGAGATCGCGCCGGCGGCCGTGGAGTGGCTGGCCGAGGCGTCGCCGAAGCTGCACACGACGACCGAGTCCTCCGGCCAGGGGGTCCGCACGCCCAGGCGCCGGGCGCGGCCGAGCGCGAGGGCGAGCCCCAGCGCGCGCGGCAGGTGCGAGGCGATCGTCGACGTCTGGGGGATGACGTGCAGGTCCGGGTGGCCGAAGACCTTGTGCCGGCCGGCGGACATCGGCTCGTCACGGGCCGCGACGAGGCCGAGCAGCACGTCGCGCACGCCGTCGTGGCCGGGCACCTGGGCGGCGCGCCGCAGGTAGAAGCCGCCCGAGCGGTAGTGCAGCAGCGCGGGGTCGGTGGGCCGGAGCGCGGCGGCGACGGCGGCGTTGGACTCGTGGCCGGCCGAGCCGATCGTGTAGAAGCCCTGCCCCCCGGCCCGCAGCTCGCGGGCGACCAGGTCGAGGTGACGGCTGGTCACCATGGCGTCGAGCAGCGCCAGCGCCTCCTCGGCCGGAAGGTCCTCGGGCAGGACGGCGCCGGGGCGCCGCGACAGTCCGGCGGCCCGGGCCCGCAGCTCGCTGTCGACCTGCTCGGTCACGGCCGGCGCCCGCTCAGCGGAAGGCCTGCTCGCCGGTGAGGGCCTGCCCGATCGTCAGCGCGTGCATCTCGCTCGTGCCCTCGTAGGTGAGCACCGACTCGAGGTTGTTGGCGTGCCGCATCACGGGGTACTCCAGCGTGATGCCGTTGGCGCCGAGGATCGTGCGGGTGGTGCGGGCGATCTGCAGGGCCTCGCGGACGTTGTTGAGCTTGCCCAGGCTGATCTGCGCGGGGGCCACGCCCCGGGTGTCCTTGGCGCGGCCCAGGTGGAGGGCGAGCAGCAGCGCCGTGGAGTACTCGACCGTCATGTCCGCGAGCTTGGCCTGGGTCAGCTGGAAGGCGCCGATCGGCCGGTCGAACTGGACGCGGGTGCGGGCGTAGTCGATCGCGGTGAGCAGGCAGTCGCGCGCGGCCCCGACGGCGCCGAAGACGATGCCGAAGCGGGCCTCGTTGAGGCAGCCCAGCGGGCCCTTGAGGCCCTGCACGCCGGGCAGCTCGGCCGAGGCGGGCAGCCGGACGCCCTCGAGCACCAATTCGCTGGTGACCGAGGCGCGCAGCGACATCTTGTGGTGCACCACGGTGGCGGTGAAGCCCGGGGTGCCGGTCGGCACGACGAAGCCGCGTACGCCCTCGTCGGTCTGCGCCCAGACCACGGCGACGTCGGCGATCGAACCGTTGGTGATCCACATCTTGGAGCCGTCGAGCACCCAGTCGGACCCGTCCTTGCGGGCGCGCGTCCGCATACCCCCGGGGTTGGAGCCGAAGTCGGGCTCGGTGAGCCCGAAGCAGCCGATCGCCTCGCCGGTGGCCATCCGGGGCAGCCAGGTGGTCTTGTGCTCCTCGCTGCCGTAGGCCCAGATCGCGTACATCGCCAGCGAGCCCTGGACGCTGACGAGGGAGCGGACGCCGGAGTCCCCGGCCTCCAGCTCCAGGCAGGCCAGCCCGTAGGCGGTGGCGCTGGTCCCGGCGCAACCGTAGCCCTCCAGGTGCATCCCGAGCAGCCCCACCCTGCCCAGCTCGAGCGCCAGCTCGCGGGCGGGCAGCTCGCCGGCCTCGTACCAGCCGGCCACGTGCGGGCGGACGTGCTCGTCGACGACCTGGCGGACGGTCTCGCGGACGGCGCGCTCCTCGTCGTCGAGGAGGGAGTCGAGGTCCAGGAGGTCGTCCGGGCTCACGGGCTGCGGCAGGCGGCGGATCGAGGTGGTCACGCGCCGAACATACCGGGGGAGGGGCACGCGGCCGACGTGGGAGGGGCGCAGACGTGGGAGGCCCCTGAAGAACGCGAAAGCCGCGGGGGCATCAGGGCAGCCCCGCGGCTTCTCGCCGTGGCCAGGGGCGGGGTCGAACCGCCGACCTTCCGATTTTCAGTCGGACGCTCGTACCAACTGAGCTACCTGGCCAGAGTAGTGATCGGCGTGGTCCAGACCTCTCGGTCTGGACCACGCCGCACTCTCTGCGACCCCGACGGGACTCGAACCCGCGACCTCCGCCGTGACAGGGCGGCGCGCTAACCAACTGCGCCACGGGGCCTCGTTTTCAGGCGAGGCCTGTGTACCCCCAACGGGATTCGAACCCGTGCTACCGCCGTGAAAGGGCGGGGTCCTAGGCCACTAGACGATGGGGGCCTATCCGTTGAGGACGTGGAAGAGCATACGGGCAGAACGCCGCAACTTCCAAAACCGGGGTCCCGTTGGCGTCTTTGTGCAGGTCAGGGGCTTGCGTCCGGATCCGCCCAGGCGAGCAGCCGCTCCAGCGGCCAGGTGTTGACGACGCGCTCCGGGGGCACCCCGTGGCGCTCGGCCCGCTCGCAGCCGTAGTCGAGGAAGTCGAGCTGTCCGGGGGCGTGCGCGTCGGTGCTGAGCGCGAAGAGGCAGCCGGCGTCGACCGCCAGCCGCAGCAGCCGCCCCGGAGGGTCCTGGCGCTCGGGGCGGGAGTTGATCTCGACCGCCGTGCCGGTCTCGGCGCAGGCGGCGAAGACGGCCTCGGCGTCGAACTCGCTCTCGGGCCGCATCGCCGAGCCCGAGCGGGCGGCCCGGTCGCCCCTGCGCGGCATCACGCGCCGGCCGGTGCAGTGGCCCAGGACGTTGGTGAGCGGGTTGCGCACGGCGGCGACCATCCGCCGGGTCATCGCCTCCTTGTCCATCCTGAGCTTGGAGTGGACCGAGGCGACCCGCACGTCGAGCTCCGCGAGCAGGGCCGGCTCCTGGTCGAGGCCGCCGTCGTCGAGGATGTCGACCTCGATGCCCTTGAGCAGCCGGAAGGCGTCGCCGACGTGGGCGTTGACGGCGTCGACGACGGCGAGCTGGCGCCGCAGCCGGGCGGCGGTGAGCCCGTGGGCCACGGTGAGGCGGGGGGAGTGGTCGGTGAGCGCGAGGTAGTCGTGGCCGAGCTCGAGCGCCGAGGCGACCATCTCCTCGATCGGGGAGCCGCCGTCGGACCAGTCGGAGTGCGTGTGCAGGTCGCCGCGCAGCAGCGCCCGCAGCTCGCGCCCTCCCTCGGCCAGCGGCCCCGTCGCGGCGGCCTCCAGCTCGGCGAGCTTGTCGGGCACCTGCCCGGCGACCGCCTGGGCGATGACGGCCGAGGTCGACGGCCCGATGCCCGAGAGCTCGGTCAGCGTGCCGTCCTGCGCCCGGCGGCGGACCTCCTCCTCGCCGAGGGGGAGCAGGACCTTCGCCGCGTTGCGGTAGGCCTCGACGCGCCTGCTCTCGGCGCGGCTGCGCTCCAGCAGGAAGGCGATGCGGCGCAGGGCGTCGACGGGCTCGATGGTCATGCTCCGACCGTAGTCCGGCGGCCTACGCTGTGCGCCATGGTTCCCGACGTGCGCGCCGCCCGGCTGCGCGAGCTCGACCCGCTCACCCTGCACGACCTGCTGCGCCTGCGCGTCGACGTCTTCGTCGTCGAGCAGGAGTGCGCCTATCCCGAAGTCGACGGTCGCGACGCCGAGCCGGGCACCCTGCACCTGTGGCTCGAGGTCGACGGCGCCCCGGTCGCCACGCTGCGGCTCCTCGAGGGGCCGGGCACGGCATACCGGATCGGGCGGGTGGCGACCGCCCGCGACCACCGCGGGCAGGGGTATGCGGCAGCGCTCGTGGAGGAGGCGCTGCGGCGCACCGCCGACGCCCCCGTGGAGCTGGACGCGCAGACCTACCTGGAGGGCTGGTACGCCCGCTTCGGCTTCCGCCGCACCGGCCCCGACTTCGTGGAGGACGGGATCCCGCACCTGCCGATGCGGCGGGAGCCCTGAGTCAGCGCTGCCGGTCGCGCAGCACCTCGGGGATCTCGGGCGACTCGGCAGCCTCGTCGCGCGGGCCGCGCAGGGACTGACGGAGGAAGTCCTCGCCGAGGTACTCCAGCGCCAGGCGGCCGAGCACCTGCTGCTCGGTCACCGTGCGCTCGGAACGGCTGCGGCCGAAGAAGCTGACCGCCCAGTGCATCAGCGTCGTGACCTGGGTCTTGAAGCCGATGATGTAGAAGAGGTGGACCGCCAGCCAGGCCAGCCAGGCGGGGACGCCGGTGAGCTCGATCCGGTCGCGCTTCATGACCGCCCGGAAGCGGGAGATCGTCGCCATCGAGCCCTTGTCGTGGTAGACGAAGGCCTGCCCGGTCTCCTTGCCGCGGAGCCGGCGCAGGATCTGGTCGGCGGCGTGCCGGCCGGTCTGGATGGCGCCCTGGGCGACGCCCGGTAGACCCTCCATGCCGACCATGTCGCCGACCACGAAGACCTCGGGGTGCCCCGGCAGCGTCATGTCCGGGTTGGGGGTGATCCGGCCCGCGCGGTCGAGCGGGGCACCGGTCTGCTCCGCCAGCGTGCGGGTGAGCGGGTTGGCCTTGACGCCGGCCGCCCACACCTTGGTGGTGGCCTCGATGCGCTCCCGGCGGCCCTCGCGGTCCTCGACCACGAGACCGTCGGCGTCCACGTCGACGACCTTGGCGCCGAGGCGCACCTCGATGCCGAGCTTCTCCAGGCTGCGCCGGGTCTTGCCGGCCAGGTCCTCGCCGAAGCTGCCGAGGACCTGCTCGGCGGCGTCGAGCAGCACGACGTGGGCGTCGGAGGGCTTGATGTGCCGGAACTCCTTGGCCAGGGTGCGGCGCGACATCTCGATGAGCTGGCCCGCCATCTCGACCCCGGTCGGGCCGGCCCCGACCACGACGAAGGTGAGCAGGCGGCGGACGCGGTCGTGCTCGCCCGCGGCGGCCGCCATCTCGGCCATCTCGAAGGCGCCGTAGATGCGTCCACGCAACTCGAGCGCGTCGTCGATGGTCTTCATGCCGGGGGCGAACTCGGCGAAGTGGTCGTTGCCGAACCACGACTGGTCGGCGCCGGCCGCCACGATCAGGCTGTCGTACTCGAAGGTGCTGACCCGGCCGATGGTGTCAGCGGTGACGACGCGGGCGTCGAGGTCGATGTCGGTGACCTCGCCCAGCAGCACCCGGGCGTTGTGCTGGGTGGCCAGCACGTCACGGGTGGCGGGGGCGATCACGCCCTCGGAGAGGATGCCGGTGGCCACCTGGTAGAGCAGCGGCTGGAACAGGTGGTGGGTGGTGCGGGCCACCATCGTCACCTGCACCTCGGGGGCGTCGAGGCGCTTGGTGGCGAAGAGGGCGCCGAACCCCGACCCGATCACGAGGACGCGGTGCGGCCGGTCGGGGGTCGTGGGGGTGGTCGGGGGCTGGGTGCTCATGACTGTTTCAGCGCTTTCCGCGGCGACAACCTTCCTGGTACGACGACGTTACGTGGATCACGCGGCCCGCGCCCGCCGAAGGGCGGGCACACTGGGCGGTATGACGAACCTCGAGGCCGCCCCGGACGAGCGGGTCTGCGGCGGGCAGGAGCCGCCGGCGGGCGCCACGGTGATCGAGCCGCGCCTGGTGCCTCTGGGCGGGCCGCGCGCGATGACGGTGCGCCGCACGCTGCCCTCGCGCGGGCGGACGATGATCGGGGCCTACTGCTTCCTCGACCACTACGGCCCGGACGACGTCTCCGAGACCGGCGGCATGGTCGTCCCGCCGCACCCCCACACCGCGCTGCAGACCGTCACCTGGCTCTTCAGCGGCGAGGTCGAGCACCGCGACAGCACGGGCGCCGTGCTGCGGGTGCGTCCGGGCCAGCTCAACCTCATGACCGCCGGCCACGGCGTGTGCCACAGCGAGGTGTCCGTGACGGGGCCCGGCGCCCCGACCACCCTGCACGGTGTGCAGCTGTGGACCGCGCTGCCGTCCGGGAGCACCGACGTCGCGCCGCACGTGGACCGGCACGACGCCGAGCCGATGGCGGTCGACGGTGGCGTGGTCAGCGTCTTCCTCGGCGAGCTCGGGCTGGCGGACGGTCGGGTCGTGTCCTCGCCGGTGCGCACCTACACCCCGCTGCTCGGGGCCGAGGTGCGCCTGGAGCCGGGGGCCGTCCTCACGCTTGGCCTGGACCCGTCCTTCGAGCACGGGGTGCTGCTCGACCGCGGCGAGCTGGAGGTCGACGGGACGGCGCTCGCCCCGTCCGCGCTGCTGCACACGGCTCCCGGGCGCAGCACGACCACCCTGCGCGCCGGCGCCGAGGGGGCCCTGCTCGTCCTGCTGGGCGGTCCGCCCTTCGGCGAGCAGATCGTCATGTGGTGGAACTTCGTCGGGCGCTCGCACGAGGACGTCGTCGCCGCACGCGAGCAGTGGCAGGCCGAGCTCGGGCACGACCCCCACGGGCGCTTCGGCTCGTTCGACTACCCCGGCGGGGAGTCGCTGCCCGCCCCCGTGCTGCCGCACGTGCGGCTCCGGCCGCGCACCTGAGGTCTCCCCGGGGATGCCCGAGATCCTGCTGATCGACAACGTCGACAGCTTCACCTACAACGTCGCCGACCTGCTGCACCGCGTCGCCGGGCAGGCGCCCGTCGTGTGGCGGCACGACCGGCGGGCGACCCTCGAGGAGCTGACCCGCTTCGACGCGATCGTCGTCGGGCCCGGTCCGGGGCGTCCGCAGGTGCCCGCGGACATGGGGCTGTCCGACCTGGCCCTGCGCCAGGACGCCGTCGCGGTGCTCGGGGTCTGCCTCGGCCACCAGGGCCTGGCGCACCTGCACGGCGCCGACGTCGTCGAGATGGCGCTGCCGCGGCACGGGATCGTCAGCGAGGTCGAGCACGACGGCACCGGCCTGCTCGAGGGCGTCCCCAGCCCGTTCCGGGTGGTGCGCTACCACTCCCTCCAGGTGGTCGACCGGCTGCCGGGCGCCCTCGTCGCGCGGGCGTGGGCGGCCGACGACGGCGCGCTCATGGTCGTCGAGGACCGCACGTCCCGTCGCTGGGGCGTCCAGTTCCACCCCGAGTCGGTGCTCTCCGAGCACGGCGAACGGATCGTCGCCAACTTCCTGCGGCTCGCCGGCGTGCCGGACCTGCCGACGGGCACGACCGAGGAGCCGGCCGACACCCCGGTGGGCGTGGACGACGACCCGACCTGGCACGCGCCGGCCGGACCCGGTCGAGAGGTGCGCGTCGCGGCGCGCCGCCTGCCCGGGCCGGTGGACCCGTGGGCGCTGCGGGAGCGGCTGGTGGGCGACTCCCCGACGTCGATCTGGCTGGACGCCTCCGACGGGTCCGGCTGGTCCCTGGTCGCGGACTCGACCGGCCCGCTGGCCTCCGAGCTCGTGCACCGCGTCGGGGAGGACCCTCCGCTCCTGGACCGGCTCGACGCCGGGCTGGCCGCCTGGCGGCTCGTGGGGTCGCCGGAGCTGCCCTTCCCGTGGCGGCCCGGCTGGGTCGGGCACCTGGGCTACGAGCTCAAGGCGGAGACGCTCGGCGTGGCCCCCGCCCACCGGGCGCCGTGGCCCGACGCCTGGCTGACCTTCGCCGATCGGGGCGTCGTGGTCCTGCCGGACGCGGCCGAGGTCTGGGCGGTGTGGCTGGAGCCGCTCGACGACGAGGCCGTCGCGGGGCGGCAGCGGGCGTGGGCCGAGGACGTCGCGGAGGTCGTCGCCCGGTCCCGCCCGGGGGCGCGTGCTCCTGAGGTCACGGCGCCCCGCGCCAACGCCGACCCCGCCCGCTCCGTGCGAGCGCGCCCGCGGGACGACGCTGCGGCATACCTGGCGAAGGTGCGGACCTGCCAGGAGGAGATCGCCCGCGGGGAGTCCTACGAGATCTGCCTGACGACCACCTGGTCGGCGCGGGGGGACGTCGACGAGGCCGCCCTCTACCGCGCCATGCGGGAGGTCAGCCCGGTGCCCCACGGCGCCTGGCTGCGCACCCCGCACGGCAGCGTGCTGGGGTGCTCGCCGGAGCGCTTCGTCTCGGTCGACGCCTCCGGCCGGGTCGAGGCGCGCCCGATCAAGGGGACCCGCCCCCGGGGAGCCACGCCCGAGGAGGACGCCGCGCTCGCCGCCGACCTGGCCACGGCCCAGAAGGACCGCGCCGAGAACCTCATGATCGTCGACCTGCTGCGCTCCGACCTGCACCGCGTGTGCCGCGCCGGCAGCGTGCACGTCCCCGAGCTCTGCGTGGTCGAGACCTACGCGACCGTGCACCAGCTCGTCTCCACCGTGCGCGGCCAGCTGGTCGAGGGGAGGGGGCCGACGGACGTGCTCCGGGCCTGCTTCCCGGGCGGGTCGATGACCGGCGCCCCCAAGGTGCGCACGACCGAGATCCTCGACCGGCTGGAGGGCGCGGCCCGCGGGGTCTACTCCGGTGCCATCGGGTGGATCGGGCTCGACGGCTCGATGGACACCTCGATCGTCATCCGCACCGCCACCTGGGAGCCGGGTCTGGTCACCTTCGGGGTCGGCGGGGCGGTCACCGCCCTGTCCGACCCGGAGCAGGAGCACGAGGAGATGCTCACCAAGGCCCGCGGGGTGCTGCGTGCCCTCGAGCGGGCCGCCGCGTCGGCCCCCTGAGGATCAGGGCGGGGTATGCCTTCAGTCGGGCTGGTCGAGGCCACGGACCCGCAGGTGGGTGGCCGTCTGACCGGACACGCCGCCGAGCGTGACGACGACCCCCTCGGGGCCGCGCGACCAGCCCGTCAGGACCACCGCGTGGCGCTCGTGGAGGGCGCGGGCGACCCGCGCCAGGCCGCCGTCGAGCCCCGCGACGAGCAGGGTGGTGCCGTCGGCCATCCGCAGCCGGCCGACCTTTTCGAGGGGGCCGCGGTCGACGGCGCGCACCGGCACGCGGCGCCCGACCAGCCCGGGCAGCAGGACCGCGAGGCGGTCGGCGATCGCACGCTCCGCCTCCTGCTCCCAGGCCCGCTCGGGGCCCCCGGACTCGGACGGCACCCCTCCAGTGTCGACCGTAGGCTGGGAGGATGACCAACCAGCCGATGCTCGAGCTCAACAACGGTGTCCGGATCCCGCAGGTCGGGTTCGGCACCTTCCAGGTGGACGAGGCGGAGACGCAGCGCGTCGTGGAGACCGCCCTGGAGAGCGGCTACCGCCATATCGACACCGCCGCCGGCTACTACAACGAGGCCGGGGTGGGCGCCGCCCTGCGTGCCAGCGGCCTGCCCCGCGAGGACGTCTTCGTCACGACCAAGCTGCGCAACGGCGACCAGGGCTTCGACGCGGCCCTGAGGGCCTTCGAGGCCAGCCGGAAGGCGCTGGACGTCGACGTGGTCGACCTCTACCTCATCCACTGGCCGGTGCCGACCAAGGGCCTGGCGCCCGAGACCTGGCGCGCCTTCGAGAAGCTCTACGCCGAGGGTGCCGTCCGCGCGATCGGCATCTCCAACTTCCTGCCCGAGCACGTGGCCGAGCTGCTCTCCGTGGCCGAGGTCGTCCCCGCGGTCAACCAGATCGAGGTCCACCCCTCCTTCCAGCAGCCCGACGCCCAGCGCGCCTCCGTCGAGGCCGGCATGGTCGTCGAGGCCTATGCACCGATCGGCCAGGCGGCCGACCTGGACCTGCCGGTCGTGGTCGACCTCGCGGAGCAGCTCGGCGTCACGCCCGCCCAGGTCGTGTTGCGCTGGCACCTCCAGCAGGGCCGCGTGGTCCTGCCCAAGTCGGTGACGCCGGAGCGCATCGCCACCAACATCGACCTCTTCGGCTTCGAGCTCGACGAGGCCCAGATGGCCGCCGTCACCGGTCTGGACACGCAGGAGCGGATGTTCCCCGACCCGCGGACGGCCGAGTTCACCCAGATGCGCTGACGACGGCATACCTCGCGCACGCGAAGGACCCCCACCGCTCGTCCGAGCGGTGGGGGTCCGTGGCGTGGTCGGGCCGTGGGGCCCGGGCGCGGTGCCTCGGTCAGGCGGCCTTGATCGCCGAGATCTCGAACTCGAGGACGACCTTGTCGGAGACGAGGAAGCCACCGGTCTCGAGGGCGGCGTTCCAGGTCAGGCCGAAGTCCTTGCGGCTGATCTCGGTGGAGCCCTCGAAGCCCACGCGGACGTTGCCGAACGGGTCCTGGGCGGAGCCGAGGAACTCCAGGTCGAAGCTCACGGGACGGGTGACGTCCTTGACGGTCAGGTCGCCGGTGACGCGCAGGGTGGTGTCGTCGGCCGCGGTGACCTCGGTGGAGCGGAAGGTCAGCGTCGGGTAGGTCTCCACGTCGAAGAAGTCCGCGGAGCGCAGGTGGCCGTCGCGGTCCGCCTGGCGGGTGTCGATGCTGGCGGCCTGGATGGTCACCTCGACCGAGGCGCCCTCCAGGTCCGGGCCGGTGGTGGCGGTGCCGGAGACCTCGTTGAAGGCGCCGCGGACCTTGGTCACCATCGCGTGACGGGCCGAGAAGCCGAGACGCGAGTGCGCCGGGTCGATGGTGTAGGTGCCGGCGAGGTCGCGAACGGTGGCGGTGGTGGTCTGAGCGTCGGTCATGGGTTCCTCCTGGGAACGGGGGGTGGTCGTTGATCCGTCAACAACGTTAGAACGCAAGTGCATGACGTGTCAAGTACCTGCTAGGGTGGAGTCATGTCCGAGACCGAGGTGCCCTGGCTGAACGAGCGTGAGATGGCCGTCTGGCGACGCTGGCTGCGCGTGCAGACCGAGCTGCCGGCCGCCCTAGGTCGTGCCCTGGCGCAGGACAGCGAGCTGTCGCTCCAGGACTTCGAGACCCTCGTCGTGCTCTCCGAGGCGCCCGACGAGCGGCTGCGGATCTCCGCACTGGCCGACCAGATGGACTGGGAGCGCAGCCGGCTCTCGCACCACCTGCGCCGGATGGCCGCCCGTGGGCTGGTCGCCAAGCAGGACTGCCAGGAGGACGGCCGCGGCTCGTTCGTCATGCTGACCGACGAGGGTCGCGCTGCCCTCGAGGCGGCCGCGCCCGGGCACGTCCGCGCGGTGCGCGGCATCTTCCTCGAGGGGATGACCGACGACGAGCTGGAGCTGCTCGGCACCTTCCTCTCGCGGGTGCTGGAGCGAGCCTCGGTCTGACCGCGGAGGTCGCCTCCGGCCGAGCCTCGTTCGGTGGCCCGCACCCCTTGGTCTTTGTGCAGCCGCAACATACACTGGCCGCCGGCGTCTGTGGGCGCCCGAACGACGACCTCGATGGAGAGACCGTGACGAGCAGTTCCCGTGCAGCCCGTGCCGCTGCGCTTCCCGTGACCGTGACCATCGTCGGCGTGCTCCTGGCGGGGTGCACCGGCGACGCCGCCGACGCCGGGCCCACCGGCCAGGCGGCCCCCACCGGCCGCATCCTGCAGGGCGGTGCTCCCGGTGAGGCCAACACCACGTTGACCGCGTTCCCGGAGATGCCCGACCTCGTCGTCGAGGAGGACCTGGACTTCCTGCGCGGCATGCTGCTGCACCACGCCCAGGCGCTGGAGATGACCGCCCTCGTGCCCGAGCGCGGCGCGAGCGAGGAGGTCGCCCTCTTCGCCGAGCGGATGCAGCTGTCCCAGGAGGGCGAGATCGAGCTGATGCAGGACTGGCTGCGCGAGCGGGGGGAGCCGGTCTTCGACCTCGGCTCGCCCGGCGGTCACGCGCACGGCGACGGGGAGCCGATGCCCGGCATCCTCACCGACGCGCAGATGGCCGAGCTGCGGGCGGCCGAGGGCGAGGAGTTCGACACGCTCTTCCTGCAGTACATGTACATGCACCACGAGGGCGCACTGGTCATGGTCGACGAGCTCTTCACGGCCGAGGCGGGGCAGGACTCCTGGGTCTTCAACATCGCCAAGGAGGTCGACTCCGACCAGCGCATCGAGATGGACCGGATGCTCGCCATGCTCGCGGAGCGGGGGGCGCAGCCCTTCACCATCGGGGGCTGAGCCGCAGACGAAGGAACGGGGCGCCCGTGGTCCGGAAGGACCGCGGGCGCCCCGTTCGTCGTGAGGCCGGCGGTGACGGGGCCGCAGGGCGACCCCGTCACCGGTCGGGAGCTCAGGCCAGGTCGGCCATCAGCGCGACGATCGCGGCGTGCAGCTTGGCCTGCCACGGGTCGTTGGTGTCGAGCTGGTTGGACGCGGCGCGCAGCTGCGCGATCGCGTTCTTGGCGTTCTTGCCGGAGGCGTCCTCGGCCTTGTCGACCATCTTGGTGACGTTGGCCAGCTTGTTGGCCTTGATGTCGCCGTCACGCGCGACCTGGTCCATGTGGGCCCGGACGACGGTGAAGCTGGGCGCCCACTCGTACTGGCGCATCGACATCGCGTTGTGCTCGGCGAGCTGGACGGTCTTGGCGGCAGCCAGCTCGTTGGCCGTCAGGTCAGCGGTCGCCAGCACCTCGTGGACGTCGAAGCCGCGGTTGATCTCCGAGCCGTAGACGTTGCCGTTGTACCAGTAGGTGGACCAGTAGCCGCCCAGCACCGTGGCGGTCGGGTTGATCGCGCCGCGGTCGAAGTAGCCGATCTCGCGCGGGTTGGCGGGGTCGGTGAAGTCGAGCAGCGTCGCGCCGCCCTGGTACCAGGCCTGGACCATGACGTCACGGCCGGGCACCGGGAGGATGTTCGCCTGGTGGGCGACGCAGTTCTCGGTGTTGCCCTGGGCGGCCGGGAGCTTGTAGTAGCTCTGGAACTCCAGCTTGGGCTTGGGGCCGCTGCGGTCGATGGTGAAGAACGCGTTGGCGCCCCACTCCATACGGTGGTTGGCGACGCAGCGGGGGCCGCTGCCGCCGCCCCACTCGTCGGTGAACATCACGGTGGTGCCGTCGTTGTTGAAGTTGGCCGAGTGCCAGTAGGCGAAGTTCTCGTCAGCCACGTGGTCGAGCCGGACCGGGTCGGCCGGGTTCGAGATGTCGATCAGGATGCCGTTGCCCTGGCAGGCGCCGGCGGCCAGCCCGATCTCCGGGTAGACCGTGATGTCGTGGCAGGTCGTGGAGTTCGGCGACGGCGAGTAGTTGCTGCCGGCCGGCGAGCACGAGTTGGCCGCCGAGGGGTTGAACGGGTTCGGCGTGGTGCTGCACGGGTGGCCGGAGCGGGTCGGGCCGTTCTGCAGGCCGTTGGGCGCGCCGGTCTCCTCGTCGGCGAACAGGCGCCACTCCTTGATGACCGAGGCCGCGGCGGGGTTCTTCACCGGCACCTTGATGATCTCGATCATCCACTGCGAGGGGTTGGGGCTGGTCGCGCTGGTCTGCTGGCAGCGGCCGTTGACGTAACCCTCGGGGGTGTGGACGTACTCGGACGCGGAGCGCTGGCCCGAGGTGCCGCTGTTGTAGATGTAGACGTGGTCGGGGTCGTTGGGGTCCTCGACCAGGCGGTTGGTGTGCGAGCCGCGGCAGGTCTGGATGACGGCGACCTGCTGCGGGTTGCTGATGTCGCTGATGTCCCAGATGCGCACGCCGCGCGCGCGGTTCTGGGCGTTGGCGCCGCCGGCGACGCAGTCGACGCGCCCGCCGGTGGCCTCCACGGAGGTGAACATCAGGTTGCCGTAGACGTTGACGTCGTTCTGGCTGCCGGGGCAGAAGACCGACACCTCGATCGTCGGGTTCTTCGGGTCGGAGATGTCGTAGACCGTGAAGCCGTCGTAGTTGCCCTGGATGGCGTGGTTGCCGGTGAACGCCATGTCGGAGTTGTACGAGCCGGACCCGGGGAAGGCCTGCTGGGACTTCGGGAAGTGCGCCACGAGGTTCATGCCCGAGGACACGGACTCACCGGGCTGGAGCGACGCACGCGGGTCGGTGGTGGAGGGGTAGTCGTCCTGGGCGGTAGCAGGGGCCACGCCCATGCTCAGGACGAGCGCTGCAGCAGCGGCCATGGGCCCTGCCCACTTGCGCTGCACAGATGATCTGATGGCCATCAGAGTCGAACCTTTCCTGGCGCACGGTGTCGCCGTGGCCCCGTCGGTCCCGCGGGACCGGCCAGACCGCGAACCCTGCTCCTTCGCAGGGTTCTTGCAGAGTGCGCCGGGCTGTACGTTATGGCTGCACACCCGTCTCCGGCAACCTTTCCTGGAAGATTTTCATCGGTTGCGCCACAACCACTGTCGGGCGCGGGTGCGTGACGCCCTTCCCAGCGCGCCGTGCCGGTGCCATGCTGGGGCATGGCCGAGACCGAGAACGACCAGCAGGGCGAGTGCCCACGGTGCCAGCGGCGCACGCTGCTCCGGGCGGTGATCGAGGAGGTGCGCGGAGCCCTCGGTGGAGAGCTGTCACGGGAGCCCGCCAAGTTCCAGATCTGCCCCGTCTGCGGGTGGAACGACCTGCCCGACCGGTCGGCGCACAGATAGACCCGAGTGCGTCCTCGAGGCGGCCGCTCTATCGCCGACCCCGAGGCCCGCGCCGCCTGACCCACGCGTCCCG
Source organism: Ornithinimicrobium humiphilum (assembly GCF_006716885.1). NCBI lineage: Bacteria > Bacillati > Actinomycetota > Actinomycetes > Micrococcales > Ornithinimicrobiaceae > Ornithinimicrobium > Ornithinimicrobium humiphilum. Next base: position 80,933 of record NZ_VFPU01000002.1, on the reverse strand, counting down.
GCCGGAGGGGTGGGGCTAGCCCCCCTGCGACCGGCCGGTTCGCACGATGGTGCGCGGCACGCCGGGCCGACAGGCTCGGGGTATGCCGCTCGCCACCCAGACATCGACCGTCGCAGCACGTCCACGGCGCCCGGGACCGACCATGGTCGGACAGGGACGGGACCACAGACTGACGACAGCGGCCGCCGGTGACCTGCACGATCGCCGCATGTGTCCTTCCGGCGTGCGCCCGACGGCGGTCTGGCGACCTGCGCGACCCCGTCGCGTCCTGCTGCTCTCCGACTCCTTCCGCCCGACCGTCAACGGCGTGACGACCTCGGTCGAGGAGCTGCGGTCGGGGCTGCTCGAGGCCGGTCACGACGTCCGCGTCCTGACGGTCGGCCCCGGGCGCCGCACCACGGTGGACGACGGCGTCTACCGCCTGCCGTCGCTGGACGCCAGCACGATCTATCCCGCGGCCCGGCTCGGACGGCCGGTCGACGCCCGCACCTTCGCCGACCTCGTCGGCTGGCAGCCGGACGTGCTGCACTCGCACACCGAGTTCGTGGCGTTCTGGTGGGCCCGTCGCCTCGCGCGCCGGCTCGACGCACCGCACGTGCACACCTACCACACGCTCTACGCCGACTACACGCACTACTTCTTCCCGCACGAGCCGACCGGGCGGGCCCTCGCCGCCCGCTTCGCGCGGCAGACCCTCAACCGGACCGACACCGTGATCGCCCCGACGGCCAAGATCGAGCGCCTGCTGCGGGGCTACGGCATCCGTGTGCCGGTCGCGGTGGTGCCGACAGGGGTCGACCTCACCCGGTTCACCCCCGGCCCGCCGTCGGAGGAGCTGCGGGCGCGGCTCGGCCTGGCGCCCGGCGTGCCGGTGATCCTCAGCCTGGGCCGGCTGGCGGCGGAGAAGAACGTCGCCGAGGTCATCGAGCTGCTGGCCGGCGTGCGGCAGGAGCCCTGGCAGCTCGTCGTCGCCGGGGACGGACCCCAGGCCGGAGCGCTCCGAGGTCAGGTGGAGCGGCTCGGGCTGACCGACCGCGTCCGTTTCGTCGGCGCCGTCGAGCCGGCCCGGGTGCCGGACTACTACCGTCTCGCCGACCTCTTCGTCTCGGCCTCGCGCAGCGAGACGCAGGGCCTGACCTTCCTCGAGGCCCTCGCGAGCGGGGTGCCGGTCCTGTGCCGGGACGACCCCTCGCTCGACGGTGTGGTCCGCGACGGGCACAACGGCCGTCGCTACCGCACCCCGGACGACTTCGCCCGCGCCCTCACCTGGGTGGTGCGCGACGCCGGGCTGCGCCGCCGCTGGTCGCACGGGGCCACCCTCACCGCGGCCGGCTTCGGGCGGGACGCCTTCGCCCAGGACGTCTGCGCCGCCTACGACCGGGCCCGCGGCTCGGTCGGGACCGCACGGTGGGCGGCATGAGCGCGGCCGACGGATGCGCCGCGACCGTCGTGGAGCGGGAGACCGCGACGGAGGAGGCGCCGTCCCCGACCCGCGAGCGCACGCCGCAGGCCCTCGCCCTGTTGCGCTGGTCGCGGCGCACGGCCGTCGTCGGCTGGCTGGTGCTGGCCGGGCTCGTGGTCTGGGGCATCACCTCGGGCACCCTCACCTCGGTGACGCGGCTGCGGGAGACCGTCGACGGCTTCGGCCCGTGGGCCCCGGTCGCCTACGCCTTCCTGGGCGCCAGCGAGTCGCTCGTGCCCGTGCTGCCGGGCTCGGCCACGCTCGTCGCCGCACCACTGATCTTCGGTCCGGTGGTCGGCACGCTGGCCGCCTACGTCGCGACCTGCCTGGGGTCCACCGCGGTCTTCCTGCTGACCCGGCACGTCGGCGCCGACCTCGTCACGGCCCGCTTCCGTCCGGCCACGGTCGAGCGCTACCTGGGGTGGTTGGGGCACCCGTCCTTCCCGCGGTGGTTCGCCGTCGCGATCGCGCTGCCCCTCGCTCCCGACGACCTGCTGTGCTCGCTCGCCGGGCTGACCCCCATGCGGCTGCGCACCTTCCTGCTCGTCATCCTGCTGCTCAAGCCGGTGACCCTGGTGGCCTACACGTGGGGCGTCCTGGCGGTCCTGCGGCAGGTCTTCCCGTGGGTGGCGTCATGACCGGCACGCCGACCGTGCCCGTGGTCAACATGGCCAGCGAGAGCGACATCTCGGTCCAGGGGCACGGGGTCCACACGGCCTACGTCGAGCTCGCCGGGGCCCTGGAGCGGCGCGACGACGTGCGGCTCGTCCGGGGCGACTACCACCGGCGGACCCCCTGCGACGTCTACCACCTCCACACGATCGGCCCCGGTGTGCTGCCCAAGGTGCTCGACCGGCGGGTGCCCACGGTCGTCTCGGCGCACGTCATACCGGACTCGCTGGTGGGGTCGATCCGCCTGGCCCGCTGGTGGCGTCCGCTCGCGAGCCGCTACATGCGGTGGTTCTACTCCCGGGCCGACGTCGTGCTGGCGGTCTCCGGCACGGTGGCGCGGGTGCTGCGCGAGGAGCTGGGCATCCCCGCCGAGCGGGTGCAGGTGCTGCACAACACCGTCGACATGCCGGCCTACGCGCCGGAGCCGGGGGCCCGCGAGGCGGCGCGCCGCGAGCTGGGGCTGGACCCCGACGGCTTCGTCGTCGTGGGGGTCGGGCAGGTCCAGCCGCGCAAACGCGTGGACCTCTTCGTGCGGATGGCCCGGGAGCACCCGGACGTCACCTTCGTGTGGGTCGGCGGCATCCCTTTCGCCCACGCCGCGGCCGAGCTGGGGAAGATGCGCCGGCTCATGGCCGACCTGCCGCCCAACCTGCGGGTCACCGACGTGGTGCCCCACGAGGTCGTCCGGCGCCACCTGCACGCGGCGGACGTCTTCTGCCTGCCGGCCGAGCAGGAGAACCACCCGATGTGCGTCCTCGAGGCGGCCGGGGCGGGGCTGCCGATCGTCGTGCGGGACCTGCCGGAGTACGACGACACCTTCGGGCAGGACGTGCTGCGCTGCGACGACGACGGCTTCTCCGCCGCCGTCGGGCGGCTGCGGGACGACCCGGACGAGGCCCGCCGCTGGCGGGAGGGGGCCGCCCGGATCGCGCGGCGGTTCGACAGCTCCACGGCCGCCGAGCGGCTCACCGGCCTCTACCGGGAGCTCGCCGCCCGCTGAGGTCTGCGTCACACTGGCGCGCGCCACCCTTGACGGCCTGCGGCGCACCGGTGACGATTCGGCCAGCGATCCGCCCCCGCCACCCCTGGGTGGAGACGGGTCACCGCCCGCCGGGCTTCCGTGCGCCCGGCACCGCACCCTGCCCGCGTCCCCTGTTCGCGCTGCCCGTGGGCGGCGCACGAAAGGCCCCCGCCGATGCACCTCCGTCGCCCCGTCCTCGCCGCCGTCACCGGCCTCGCCCTCCTGGGTGTGGGCCTGCCCGCGGCCTCTGCCCACGTCGACCTCACCCCCAGCACGACCGAGGCCGGGGCTCCGACCCTGCTGACCTTCGAGACCACCCACGGGTGCGAGGGTTCGCCCACCACGTCGTTCACCATCACCGTCCCCGAGATCGTGCTCGACGTGCAGCCCACGCTCTACCCGGGCTGGGACGTCGAGAAGGTCGAGGGCGAGCTGAGCACCCCGCTGGAGCTGTCCGACGGCACCACGATCGAGACCTACACCGCCGCGGTCGTCTACACCGCGCAGGAGCCGGTCGAGGACGGCTACCGCGTCGCCTTCGAGATCGCCATGCGCAACCCCTACCTGCCGGGCGAGCGGCTGAGCTTCCCGACCGTCCAGACCTGCGAGGACGGCGAGATCGAGTGGTCCGACCCGGTCCCCGAGGGCCAGGACCCCCACGAGATGGACACGCCCGCCCCGACCTACACGGTGACCGAGGAGGGCGACGGCGAGCACTCGCACGACGAGGCGTCGGTCGGCGACGAGGCCGAGGCCACCACCGAGGACGCCGCCCACGAGGACGGGCACGACGAGGCCGCCGCGGAGGAGGAGACCGAGGTCGAGGCGGCCGCCCCGGCCCCCGTCAGGGTCGAGGAGCAGGGCACGCCGGTCGTGGCGTGGATCGCGCTGGCGCTCGGCCTGCTCGGCGCCGTGCTCGGCGGGCTGTCCTTCGCCCGCGGGCGTCGCGCCTCCTGAGCCGCACCGCCCGACCAGGATCCGCCTGAGGTCCCGCTCCCGAGGACCTCAGGCGGTGACGGTGGGGTCGTCCCGGTGGGTCCAGCGCGCCATGGCGACGAGCATCACCAGACCGGCCGTGGTCGCGGTGGCGCTCGCGACGAGGCCGCCGGCGACCTGCCAGCCGACGAGCAGCCCGACCAGCCCGAGGGCGGTCATCGCCCAGCCGATGATGCCGAAGACGGGGGCGGAGAACGCCCGGGCGAAGGGGATGAAGTGCGCCCCCACAGCCGTCACGACGAGGGCGGGGACGAGCTCCGGGCGGGCGATCCCGACCAGCAGCCGGGCGCCCAGCACGATGGCCGCGACCATGCCCAGCACCGACGCGACGTAGACGAGCCCGCCCGTGCGGGTAGGGGGAGAGGCGGGTGTCAGCCGACGGCGGCGGAGGAGCATCTGCCAGACGGCCACGACCAGGGCCAGCGCCCAGGCGACGCGGGCCAGCAGGGCCCAGACGTCGGGAAGGCCGGGGGCGTTGACCAGCACGAAGGCGGTGGCGCCCGACAGCCCCACGAGGCCGCCGACGACCACCGGGTGGCCGGGCACGGAGATGGGGCGGACCAGGGCGGCGTCGTCGCTGCTCATCGACCCACCCTCGCACGCCGGGGCGCGACCGGCCGAACCCTCTCCGGTCCCGGCCCCGTCAGCCGAGCAGGTCGAGCAGCTCGGGCATCCGGGCCACGGCGTCCCGCGCCAGCAGGAAGCCGACGATGCCGACGACCCAGGCCGTCAGCTCGGGGCCCGTCCGCTCGAACGAGCGCGAGAGGCGCTCGAGGACGGGCTGCACGAACCGGTGCGCGAGGACCCGCGCGGCGAGGAGGACGAGCGCAGGGAGCACCATCACCAGGCAGTAGCCGGCCAGGGTGGTGACGCGTGCCCACGGCGCCAGGTCGCTGGTCAGCAGCAGCCCGATCGCCCCGAGGTAGGGGAGCATCGTGGCGACCTCCACCAGCGCGGCCGTGAGGGCGAGCGCGACGAGCCCCCCCGCCCCGGCGCCGCCCGTCGCCCGCTCGCGCCACCGGGTCAGCCGGCCGGGGCCCGAGTCCTGCCTGCGACGACCCGGGAGGAGGCTCAGCACGAGCATCCCGATCCCCAGCGCCAGCTGCGCCCGCACGGCCCACGGCGTCTCGAGCAGGTCGACGAGACCGGCCAGGGCTGCGCCCAGCCCGAGCAGCAGGGCGAGCCCCACGAGCAGGTAGAAGGCGGCGACGGTGCCCAGGAAGAGCAGCACGCGTCCGGCCCGCACCCGGCCGGGTGCGAGCAGCAGCCACACCGGGATCAGCAGCGTGCCGAAGCTCGTCGAGTCGACCAGGGCGAGGACGAGCAGGGTGGCGGCGAGGGCGAACGTCATACCTCCAGGCTGGGCCGGACGGACCCACCCGCACATCGGCCGATCGGGTCGACCGGCCCCGTGGGGCTCCGACCTTGGTAGGGGCGTGGGCCGGGGTGGGGGATGCACCCGGACTTGTTCCATATACCCTGGGGGGTATATCTTCGGGCTCAGGACCTCCCATCTCCCACCACCAGGAGCGACCCGCATGCTTCTCGAGCGCATCTACGACGAGGACCTCGCCCAGGCCAGCTACGTCATCGGCTGCCAGGCGCAGGGCGAGGCGGTCGTCGTCGACCCCCGCCGTGACGTCCAGCCCTACCTCGACCTCGCCGCCAGGCACGGGATGCGGATCGTCGCGGTCACCGAGACCCACATCCACGCCGACTACCTCTCCGGCACCCGCGAGCTGGCCGCCGCCACCGGCGCCCGGATCTACGTCTCGGGCGAGGGCGGCGAGGACTGGCAGTACGGCTTCGAGGGGACCCGCCTCCACCACGGCGACACCATCACCCTCGGCAACGTCGCCCTGCAGGCCGTCCACACCCCGGGCCACACCCCCGAGCACCTCGTCTTCCTCGTGACCGACGGCGCCTTCAGCTCCGAGCCCGGCTACCTGCTCTCCGGGGACCTCGTCTTCTCCGGCGACCTGGGTCGCCCCGACCTCCTCGACGAGGCGGCCGGGGGCGTCGACACGCGGTTCCTGGGCGCGACGCAGCTGTTCCGCTCGCTGCAGGAGTCCTTCCTCACGCTGCCCGACCACGTCCAGGTCTTCCCGGCGCACGGCGCGGGCTCGGCCTGCGGCAAGGCCCTGGGTGCGCTGCCCTCCACGACCGTCGGCTACGAGCGCCGCCACGCCTGGTGGGCGCCCTACCTCGCCGCCGGCGACGAGGAGGGTTTCGTGGCCGAGCTGCTCGACGGGCAGCCCGACGCGCACGCCTACTTCGCCCGCATGAAGCGGCAGAACAAGCTCGGCCCGACCGTCCTGGGCCAGCGTGACCCGCTGACCGAGCTGGCCCCCGCCGCGGTCCGGTCCGCCCTCGAGGCCGACACGATCACCGTCGTGGACACCCGCCCGGTCGACGAGGTGCACGCGGGCACCGTCCCCGGCTCGCTGTCGATCCCGGTGCCCGACAAGGCCGCCACCTACGGCGCCTGGGCCTACGACCCGGAGGCGGACGACCGCCCGTTGGTGCTCCTCGCTCCTGATCGAGCGAGCGCCCAGGACCTCCGGGACCACCTGGTGCGCGTCGGCGTGGACGACGTGACCGGCTACGTCACCTCGTTCGACGGGCTCCCGTTGGAGAGGCCCGCGACCGTCCCGCCCGCCGACCTCGAGGGTATGGAGCGCGCCCTCCTCCTCGACGTCCGCACCAGGACCGAGCATGCCGCCGGCACCATCCCCGGCGCCGAGCAGCTCTCCGCCGGCCGCGTGCTGTGGCACACCGACCGGCTGCCGCGCGACGGCCAGATCGTGACCTTCTGCCAGTCCGGCGTCCGCAACAGCGTCGCCGCGTCTGCGCTGCGCCGCGCCGGCCTCGACGTCGTCGAGCTCGAGGGCAGCTACGCCGGGTGGCTGCAGGAGACGGCGGGCCGCGCCGGCGCGGCCGGCTGACCGGCCGACGCGCTCGATCGACGAGGAGAGCTCCCGTGACCCTGTCCCTGACCCTCGGACTCACGCTGCTGCTGGCCGTCCTGGTCGGGGTCGCCCTCGGCCTGCTCGGCGGGGGAGGCTCGATCCTGACCGTCCCGATCCTGACCTACGTCGCCGGGCTGGAGGCCAAGGAGGCCATCGCCGCCTCGCTCTTCGTCGTCGGCGTGACGTCGGCCGTGAGCGTCCTCGCCCACGCCCGGGCCCGCCGCGTGCGGTGGCGGACCGGCCTGGTCTTCGGTGCCGCGGGCATGGCCGGCGCCTTCCTGGGCGGGCTGATCGGGGGCCACCTCCCGGGGACGCTGCTCATGATCGCCTTCGCGCTCATGATGCTCGCCACGGCCGTCGCGATGATCCGCGGGCGCCGGAGTGCTCCCGAGTCCGTCGTCCGGGAGCTGCCGGTGCCCACGGTGGTGCTCGAGGGCCTCGTGATCGGTCTCGTGACCGGCGTCGTCGGCGCCGGCGGGGGATTCCTCGTCGTCCCGGCGCTCGTCCTGCTCGGCGGGCTGCCGATGTCCGCCGCCGTGGCCACCTCCCTGCTCGTCATCGCGCTGAAGTCGTTCGCCGGGCTGGTCGGCTACCTCGCCTCGGTGCAGCTCCACTGGCCGCTGGTGCTCGGCGTGACCGCCGCCGCGGTCGTCGGCTCCTTCCTCGGGGCCCGCCTCGCCGGCGTCGTCCCCGAGCGGGCCCTGCGCGCCGGCTTCGGCCTCTTCGTCCTCGCCATGGGTGCCGTCGTGCTCGTCCAGGAGCTCGGCGTCCCGCTCTGGCCGGCCGCCCTCGCCGGTGCGGCCGTGCTGGCCCTGGCGGCGGCGTGCTGGTTTGTCGTGCCCGCCTGCCCCCTGCGCCGCCTCGTCGCCCGCACCGCCTGAACGCTCCCGTCCGATCCCCTCGACCCCACCACCACCACCACCGAAGGAGAACTCCGATGTGCCGTCCCACCACCTGCAGGAGCTGCGGCAAGACGACCTGGGCCGGATGCGGCCAGCACGTCGACGAGGTGATGAAGAACGTGCCAGCGGGCCAGCGCTGCCCCGGTCACGTCGAGACCCCTGCGCCCGCGAGCAGCGGCTCGTTCCTCTCGCGGCTCATGGGCCGTCGCTGACCGTGCCCGGCTCAGCCCCGTGCGTGGGCCGCACCACGGCATACCCCTGGCGGTATCCTGGCGAGCAGGTCGCTCCGACAGGGGCCGCCTCGACCACCGAAGGAGACCCATGGTCACGCTGAATGAGGACGAGATGGCCCCCGTGATCAACCGGCTCCGCCGCGCCCAGGGGCAGATCGGCGGCGTCATCCGCCTCATCGAGGAGGGACGCGACTGCAAGGACGTCGTCACCCAGCTCGCGGCCGCCAGCAAGGCCCTCGACCGGGCCGGCTTCGCGATCGTGTCCTCGGGCCTCAAGCAGTGCCTGAGCTCGCCGGAGGGCGTGCAGCCCGAGGACCAGGCGGTGATGGAGAAGCTCTTCCTGACGCTCGCATGAGCCGGGACGCCGTCCCGGTCGGGCCAGATTGGCTTCGAGCGGGGCCGACCGTCAGAATGCTCCCATCGACGTTCGTCTATGGATCGGATCGGCATGAGCTCCCGCGCACCGGGCACCGAGTCGCCCGCAGCGGCTCCTGTCACGCACCTGTCCACCACCGACAAGTACCTCCCGGTGTGGATCGGTGCGGCGATGGTGGGGGACTGCTGCTCGGCCGACTCGTCCCCGGCCTGGGTGCCTGGCTGGGGGCCGTGGAGGTCGACGGCATCTCGCTGCCGATCGCTCTCGGGCTGCTCGTGATGATGTACCCGGTGCTGGCCAAGGTCCGCTACGACCGGCTCGGCTCCGTCGTCTCCGACCGCCGCCTCCTGCTCAGCTCGTTGGTCCTCAACTGGCTGGTCGGACCGGCGCTGATGTTCGCCCTGGCCTGGGTCTTCCTGGCCGACCTGCCGGCATACCGCACCGGGCTGATCATCGTCGGCCTGGCCCGGTGCATCGCGATGGTCGTCATCTGGAACGACCTGGCCTGCGGCGACCGCGAGGCCGCTGCCGTCCTGGTCGCCCTCAACTCGCTCTTCCAGGTCCTCGCCTTCGCGGGCCTGAGCTGGTTCTACCTCTCCGTCCTGCCCGGCTGGCTCGGCCTGGACCAGGCGGTGCTGGACGTGTCCCCCTGGCAGATCGCCACCTCGGTGCTGATCTTCCTCGGCATCCCGCTGCTGGCCGGGGCGCTCTCGCGCGTCTGGGGCGAGCGGGCCCGTGGCCGGGCCTGGTACGAGGGGCGCTTCCTCCCGGCTGTCAGCCCCTGGGCGCTGCGCGGCCTGCTGTTCACCATCGTGCTGCTGTTCGCCCTGCAGGGCGACCGCATCACCTCCCAGCCGTTGGACGTCGCGCGCCTGGCGGTGCCGCTGCTGCTCTACTTCGGCCTGATGTGGAGTGCAGGCTTCGCGCTCGGCGCGGTCCTGGGTATGTCGTACGAGCGCACCACGACGCTCGCCTTCACCGCAGCCGGCAACAACTTCGAGCTCGCCATCGCCGTCGCGATCGCCACCTTCGGCATCACCTCCGGGGAGGCGGTCGCCGCCATCGTCGGACCGCTCATCGAGGTGCCGGTCCTGGTCGGCCTCGTCTACGTCTCCCTCGCCCTGCGCTCCCGCTTCGTCTGAGCGCGAAGGCGAACCTGACCAGGTCGAAGGCCTCGGCGGGTGCGTCCACCCCAGGCCCTGTGGGGGAAACCCCGCTCGTGACGCCACGAAGTGCACTCCGCGCGGCCATTCCAGAGGCGACCGGCCAGGGCCACGGACGGCATCCCGCTGCAGGGGAGGAGAGGCCCGACAAGCATGCGTGGCCGAAGACCTGTCGAACAGCAGGTGGAGACGCGTCACCCCGGTGCCTCGTGGCACCGGGGTGACGTCTAGATGGGGGTCTGTGGTGTCACACCGAGGCGGCTGGCCGAGAGACGCGCCACCACTTCCACACGAGTGGCACGGCGACGGCGAGGGCGACGAAGGAGTAGAGCACGATCGACAGAGGTGTGGCGACGAGCACCGAGACGTCACCGTCCGAGAGCTGGAGCGCCCTCCGCAGCTGCATCTCCGCCCTCGGCCCCAGGATGACACCGATGATCAGCGGCACGACGGACAGCCCGTAGCGTCGCATCACGAGGCCCAGCAGTCCCATCACGAAGAGGGTGTAGAGGCCGATGGTCGTCCCGTCCGCGGCGTAGGACCCGATGGCCGCGAAGAACAGGATCCCGGCGTAGAGGTAGGGCCTGGGGATGCGCAGGAGCTTTGCCCAGACCGGTGCCAGGGGGAGGTTGAGCAGTAGCAGGAGGGTGTTGCCGACGAAGAGGCTGGCGATCAGCGCCCACACCAGCTGCGGCTCGTTGTTGAACAGGAGCGGCCCCGGTTGGATGCCGAACTGCTGGAAGGCCGCCAGGAGGACCGCCGCAGTCGCGGACGTGGGCAGGCCCAGGGTGAGCAGCGGGACGAGGACTCCTGCGGCGGACGCATTGTTTGCCGCCTCGGGGCCGGCGACGCCCTCGATCGCCCCGTGCCCGAAGTCCTCGGGCTTCTTGGACAGCCGCTTCTCGGTCACGAAGGACAGGTAGGTCGGGATCTCCGCCCCACCGGCGGGCATAGCCCCGAACGGGAATCCGATGCCGGCCCCCCGTAGCCACGGTTTCCACGACCTCTGCCAGTCCTCCTTGCTCATCCACGGACGTCCGACCGGGATGACCTCGACAGGCTTCTGACGAAGATGCATCGCGATCCAGAGCGTTTCTCCCACGGCGAAGATGCCGACCGCGACGATCACGACGTCGACCCCGTCGAGCAGACCAGGCGCACCGAAGGTCAGGCGGTCCTGGCCGGTGGTGATGTCGAGGCCGACGAGCCCGATGAGCAGGCCGAGGCCGAGGGAGGCCAGCCCTCTGATCCGTGAGCTGCCAAGGACCATCGTGACCGCGGCGAAGGCGACGATCATCAGCGCGAAGTAGTCGGCGGGCGTGATCGAGATCGCGAAGTCGACCACGATCGGGGCCACCAGGACCAGAAGGGCCGTAGCGATGGTGCCTGCGACGAAGGAACCGATGGCGGCGGTGGCCAGCGCCTGCGGGGCCCGGCCCGCCTTGGCCATCTTGTTGCCCTCGATGGCGGTCATGACGGCCGAGGCCTCGCCCGGTGTCTTCAGCAGGATGGACGTGGTGGACCCGCCGTACATGGCGCCGTAGTAGATCCCCGCGAACATGATGATGGACCCCGTCGGGTCCAGCGAGAAGGTGACCGGCAGGAGCAGCGCGACGCTCATGGCGGGACCGATGCCGGGGAGGACACCCACCGCTGTGCCGAGGATCACGCCGATGAGCGCGAAGAGGAGGTACATCGGCGTCAGCGCCTGGAAACCGTCCAAGAGGGCAGACAGCGACTCCATGGTCAGAGCACCCCCGACAGGATCCCGGCCGGCAGGTGGATCCTCATCAGCTCGACGAACAGGAAGTAGCTCACGAAGGAGAGTGCCAGGGAGAGCACCGCGTTACGCGCGTAGTGCCGGTTGCCGAGGGCGGTCGCCGCTCCCCAGAACAGGATGGCACCGGAGATCGGCCACCCCAGGGGCTCGATCAGGACGGCGTTGGAGAGGAACGCACCCGCCACACCGACGAAGGCTCGCCAGTCGGACGGGGTGTCCAGGTCGATGTCCTCGCCGCCCTCGACCTCTCCGCGCCCACCCCGGTATACGTCGATCGCGAGCGCGATGCCGCACCCGACCAGGAGGAGCCCGACGGCCGCTGGCATGACCCCCGAGCCCAGCGGGCCCTGGGTCGCCGCGTTGGTCGTCAGGGTCGACGCCTGCCAGAGTGAGACACAGCCGCACACGAGCAGGAGCGCGGCGACCCAGAACTCGGACGCGCCCTTCCACCGCGACGTGTTTTCGCAGCGCTCCAAGGTCACGAGTCCAGCCCCTCCAGCGCCTTGCTGATCTGCTCCCGCTGGTTGTTCAGATAGTCGCCAAACTCGTCACCGGTCATGTAGGCGTCGATCCAGCCGTTCCGCTCCAGCGCTTCCTTCCACGGGGCAGACGCGTACACCTGGTCGAAGGCCTCGATGATAGCGTTCACCTGGTCCTCGGAGAGCTCGGGGGGTGCGACCACGCCGCGCCAGTTCGCCACCTCGACGTCGGTGCCCTCCTCGGTGAGGGTAGGGACCTCAGGCAAACCCTCGAAGCGCTCCGGGCCCGTCGTGGCCAGGACCCGGAGCTCGCCGGCCTCGGCGAGCTCGGGGACGTCCGCGGCACTGGTGAAGGCGAAGTCGACCTGACCGCCGAGCACGGCGGGGATGACTCCGCTCCCTCCGAAGGTCACGTACTTCACGGCCGCGCGGTCGATGCCGTTCGCCTCCGCGATCAGCAGCGGAGCCAGGTGGTCGGCCCCTCCGATGGCAGAACCGCCGCCGACATTGAGACCTGGGTTGGCCTGCCAGTCCGCGATGAGGTCGTCGAGGTTCTGGTAGGGCGAGTCCATGGGGACGATGACGGCGAGGTAGTCGTCGATCAGCTTCGCGATCGGTGTCGTGTCGTCGAAGGTGACGGTAGAGTCCTGGGAGACGGTCGCTGCCACGAGGCCGAAGCCCATTTGCATGATGAGCTCACCGTTGCCGTCCTCTTCGATGAGGCGCGCGAGCCCCACAGCACCGTTGGCCCCATCGACGTTGAAGACGTCGACGCGCTCCACGATGCCCTCCTTCTCCATGGCCTGGGCAGCGGTCCGGGCGGTCATGTCCCACCCACTCCCTGCCGCATTGGGCACCATGTACCGCAGCTCGGTCAGGGCCCCGTCACCGCTTTCTCCCCCGCACGCCGTGCCGAGAAGTGCCACGGCGCTGAGCGCCGCCGCGATGCGGATGTAGCGAAGATTCATCTTTGGACCTCCAGTCGTCGTGTGTTGCCGGGATCCTGGGGCCCCAGGGGGCGGGACGTCACGCTTGCGTCACCAATGCACCTTGTGTTGCTTGTGGCTTCAGGAGGGCCGCTCCAACCGTCAGCCTGCCGGTACAGTCGCTGGCCGTGCGGCTACCCAGGCTCTCGCTGGCCAGACAGCTCCTGGTCCTCCAGGTCATCCTGACCGTGGTGACCCTGGGCATGGTTGCGCCCGCACTTTACGTCCAGTCGACGTCCGACTCCCGTCGGACCGCCGGGAACAGGGTCCTGAACCTGGCCGAGACCTTCGCGACCGACTCGACCGTCCGTGGCGTGCTCGAAGGCGTGATCCCCGAGGGTGCCCTGAACCCGGCAGCAACGCGTGTCCAGTCCGTCTCGGGGGCAGACTTCGTGGTGGTCCTGACGGACGCAGGAACAGTGGCGGCCACCCAGATGCCAGACCATCTGGGCAAGCCCTGGGACCTGGAGAGAAGTACTGTCAGGGAGGGCCGTGCCTGGGTCGGGGTGCATCCTCTCGACGGCCAGCCCACCGTCCAGGCGCATGTCCCCGTGCTGTCCGCAGACCGGGTCGAACGCCTCGGCTACGTCGTGGTCGGCCAGGAGTATCCGAGCTTCAGCTCCCAGATCCGGGCCTATGTCCCCAACATCTTCCTCTACCTTGGCCTGGCCGCGTCCCTCGGCGTCATCGGTTCGTTCCTCCTCGCCCGACGCATCAAGCGTCAGACGCTCGGCCTGGAGCCGCACGAGATCGTCGGCCTGATCGATAACCGTGAGGCGTTCCTCTACGGCATCCGCGAGGGCGTCGTCGGTCTGGACACCAACAACCGGGTCACGCTGATCAACAACAAGGCGGTCGAACTGCTTGACCTGGACGTGGACGCCATCGGCAAGGACGTCGCCGACCTCGGCCTGCCCGAGACGGTGGCTCGTGCCTTCACCGACCGCACCAGCGTGACGGACCAGGTGCTGAGCGTCGGTCCCCGCATCGTCGTCATGAGCCAGATGCCCGTCATGGCGCGGGAAGTCCTGATCGGCTCCGTCACGACCCTCAGGGATCGGACGGAGCTCACCACCCTCCGCCAGGAGCTGGACACCACCCGGCATACCGCTGAGGCGCTCCGGGCGCAGACGCACGAGTTCAGCAACCGTCTCCACACGATCGCCGGCCTCCTGGCCATCGGGGAGCCGGAGCGGGCGCAGGACTACGTGACGAAGATCAGGGCAGCCCACAACCAGCTCCTCCACGACGTCACGTCACGGATACTCGACCCCACCCTGGCGGCCCTGATCATCGCGAAGGGCAGCCTGGCGTCGGAGAGGGGGGTCCCCTTCCAGGTTGCCCCCGCGACACACCTCGACGAGATCCCCTTGGACCTCGCCGCCGACCTCGAGACCATCATCGGCAACTTCGTCGACAACGCCCTCGACGCCGTGTCCGGGAGCCGGGATCCGTGGGTCGAGCTCGAGCTTCGGATGGACGACGACCACGTCCTGACGCAGGTGCGGGACTCGGGGCCGGGGATCCCCGGGCACATCGCGAACTCGCTGTTCGAGGCCGGCATCAGCACCAAAGCGAGCGACGACTCACGTGGCATCGGACTAGCGCTTGCGCGCCACGTGTGCGTGCTGCGCGGTGGGGAGATCTCAGCCCATAACGAGGAGGGGGCCGTCTTCACGGCGCGACTGCCGTGGCCACAACGGCCATAACGCTAGTTGCCGCCTCAAGGTCGCGCCGCGCCACCGACCTGGGCCAAGGTGTGCCCAAGTCTCGGACAACGCAGAAGGAGCGCCGTGAACGCCCGCCAGAAGCTGAAGTATCTCCTCCACAACGGCCCTGTGACGCAGGTGCCCTCGGTCTACGACGGACTGACCGCTCGGCTCGCTCAGGACGCCGGCTTCGAGGCGGTCAGCGTGACCGGCAACGGTGTCTCCGCAAGCCTTCTGGGTAAACCTGACATCGGTCTCGTCTCCCTGGCCGAGAGCGCCCAGGTCGCGCACAACATCGCGAACGCCATCAGCATCCCGGTCATCTTCGACGCCGATACCGGCTACGGAAGCGCCATCAACGTCACCCGCACGGTCGTGGAGATGGAGGGCGCCGGGGTTGCGGGCATCAAGCTCGAGGACCAGGTCACCCCCAAGCGGTGCGGCGTGCTGGATGTACCGATCCCGGTGGTGACCGAGAGGGAGTACCTCGGCAAGATCGAAGCAGCGCTGTGGGCCCGCAAGGACGACGACTTCGCGATCATCGCCCGGACCGACGCCGCCAGCACTCTCGGCGTGGCCGCGGCCGCGCAGCGGGCGCAGCGCGCGATCGAGCTCGGCGCCGACGCAGCGTTGGTGGTCGGTGTGCGCGAGCCCAGCGACATCAAGATCGTCATGGACACGGTGGACGCGCCCCTGCTCACCCTGGTGGAGGAGAAGGGACCCCTGTCGACCATGGACGTCTCGCAGATCGGGGAGTTCGGCTTCGCTCTGGCCCTCTACCCGGGCGTCATCCGGTACTCCATGGTCGGGGCTGCCCGCCGCGCCCTCGCCACCCTCAAGGACGAGGGCCAGAGCACCAGCGTGCGGCCCCTGATGGCCACGCCGGACGAGTGGAACCAGCTCATGGGCCTGGAGGAGTACTTCGAGGTGGAGCGTCGGTTCGTCAGGGGTGAGGGCCAGGCCGAGACGGCCCGCCCCTAGGTGTACCCGGCCATCACGTTGGTGACAGGCGGCTGATGGGTGGGTTGCCTCCGAGTGCGCTGTGGCGGCGTTCAGTGTTGTAGTGCTCGAGCCATGGCCCAAGGGCGGCGGTGTGCGGTTCCCCCCAGATCGTGGAGGGCTTCGGGCTAGGGACTGCCCTCGGTCTGGTTGACACTCGGGGTTTGTGGTGATCAGGCCGCGGGTGCGGTCGTGTAGATCATCTCAAACTCGACGGGGGTGAGTCTGCCGAGGCCCCGTTGGCGACGACGCCGGTTGTACTTCGTCTCGATCCAGGTGACCATCGCCAGTCGTAACTCCTCGCGGGTATCCCAGCGCCTGGTGTTGAGGACGTTCTTTTGCAACAGCGCGAAGAAGGACTCCATGCTGGCGTTGTCGCCGGCGCCATAGGAGCGGCCCATCGAGCCGACCAGGCCGTTGTTCACGAGGAGCCGCTGGGTGCGTTTGGCACGAAATTGACCGCCCCTGTCGGAGTGACAGATCGTGCCCAGCGGTGAGCGGAGCGCGATCGCGTTGCGCATCGCGGCCCGGGCAAGGCTGCCCCTCATCCGAGAGTCGATCGAGTATCCGACGATCTTGTTGGAGAAGACGTCCTTGATCGCGCAGAGGTAGAGCTTGCCCTCTCGTGTGGGGTGCTCGGAGATATCCCAGAGCCAGACCTTGTTCGGGGCATCGGCCTTGAACTCGTGCCGGACCACGCCGTGCTCATCGACCACGGTGAGCAGGTCATCGTGCGGCGGCGGGCCAGCGGTGCCGGCCTTGGAGCGCTTCTTGTGATGGGAGGCGGTGATGCCGGCGATGTGGCACAGCCGGTGAACGCGGTTCTCCCCGACGTTGATGCCGTACTCGATGTTCAGCTCGTCGGTGAGGAACCTGTACCCGAGCGTGGGGTCGTCGGCGTGTGCCTCGTACAGCACGTCGATGAGGTGGGCGTCGTCCCAGTCCCGTTGGGACACGGGGTCCTTGAGCCACTTGTAGTACCCCTGGGTCGAAAGACCCAGGACCCTGCACGCCACCGCGACCGGCACCTGAATCAGGGCACCGGCCGCGGCCATCTCACGGACGAGCGGGAAGGCTATTTTCCCGGCAGGTTCGCCTGCGACAGGTAGGCAGCGGCCCGCCGCAGGACCTCGTTCTCCTGCTCGAGCAGCCGGATCCGCTTCTTCGCTTCGCGCAGCTCGGCGCGGTCGGCATCGGTCAGGCCGGGACGCCGACCGTCCTCGACGTCGGCCCGCTTCAGCCAGTTCGTCAACGAGCCTTCGGAGATGCCGAAGTCCTTCGCGATCTGCGACAGAGGTGCCTGGCCCTGACGGGCCACGGCCACGACGTCGTCGCGGAACTCCTTGGGGTAGGGCTTTGTCACGGGGACATCCTTCCGCCTGAGGCCGAAACCTCAGAAGTCAGGTGTCAACCAAACGCGGGGCAGTCCCTTCGACGACCCGAACCTGGTGTCGGCCGCGGGCCTGGTGCCAGTGATCGCACTGGCCGAGCAGGCCGGGCTCGGTGAGCTCGCGCAGCAGCGGCTCAGCGTGCCCACCGACAAGGGCGCCAACGCAGGAGCGAAGGTGTGCGCGCTGGTGGGCGGCATGGTCGCCGGCGCGGACAGCATCGACGACATGGCGCTGCTGCGCCACGGCGCGATGAAGAAGGTCTTCTCCGCCTGCTACGCACCCTCGACGCTGGGCTCGTTCCTGCGGGCGTTCACCTTCGGCCACGTCCGCCAGCTGGATGCCGTTGCCTCCCGGGTGCTGACCAACCTGGCCCACGCCACCCCGGTGGTCAAGGGCCTGGACGAGTACGCGGTGGGGGACGTCGACGACACGATCATCGAGGTCCACGGGTACGCCAAGCAGGGCGCCGGGTTCGGCTACACCCGGGTGCGCGGGCTGAACGCGCTGCTGGCGACCGTGACCACCGAGCAGGCAGCTCCGGTGATCGTGGCCAGCGGCTGCGCAAGGGCTCGGTCGGCTCCCCGCGCGGGGCGAGCCGGCTGGTCACCGACGCCCTGGCGACGGTGGCCAGGATGCGCAGCACCCGGGCCAGCCGGCCGGTGCTGGTGCGCGCTGACTCGGCGTTCTACGGCCACCCCACCATCGGTGCCGCCGTCCGCGCCGGCGCGGACGTCTCGGTCACCGTCCGCCTGAGCAGCGACGTCCGGGCCGCGATCGCCACCATCGACGAGGACGCGTGGACGCCGATCGAGTACACCGACGCCATCCGGGACGAGGCCACAGGGGCGTGGATCTCCCGCGCTGAGGTCGCCGAGATCCCGTTCACCGCGTTCACCGCCCAGGCCCGTTCGCGCCACGTGCCCGGCCGCCTGGTCGTGCGCCGCATCCCCGACCTGAACCCCAAGAACGGTGATGGTCAGGACCAGTTGTTCGACACCTGGCGCTTCCACGCGTTCTTCACCACCACCGAACCCGCCGTCCTGGACACCGTCGCGGCGGACAAGACCCACCGCGCTCACGCGGTCATCGAGAACGTCCACGCCGACCTGAAGAACTCTGCGCTGGCACACCTGCCTTCCGGCAAGTTCGCCGCGAACGCTGCCTGGCTCGTGCTCGCGGTTACCGCGTTCAACCTCACCCGTGCCGCCGCCACGCTGACCGGCCCCCAGCTGGCCCGAGCGACCACCGCCACCATCCGCCGGACCCTGGTCACCGTGCCCGCCCGGGCAGCGTCCTCAGCGCGGCGACTCCGCCTGCACCTGCCCACGAACTGGCCCTGGCAGCAGGCCTGGAAGCCACTGTTCGCCAGCGTCTGCGGACCGCCCCTACCGGCCACGACCTGACCACCCAGCCGGCGACGGCGCGACCCCAGGAAACCTGTACGTGGAACACCCCGACAGCGAGGTCGGGAGATCTCCTACGCCCACCTCCGCGAATCGCCTACGCGCTCCGCAACGCGCTGCTCAGCGACGTCCATCGGTGGAGCGAGGCTTAGACAAGCCACATCCCACTCGGAGGTTCTCCTTCGTTCAGCCAGGCTCGCCGCTACCAACGTCCTGGCTGGGTACACCTACGGACACCCGTCATCCGGCAGGCGCCGCGGGCGTTCACCCGCGGGGTGAGGCTCGCGGCGCCTTCGCGCCGGGGTGTCCCACGGCGCGAAGGTCACCCGTCGGTCGTCGACGGGAGCGAGTAGAGCCGGGTGGGCCGTCCGGCGCCGTACTGGAGGCGGACCCTGAGCTCCCCGATATGAGCCAGGTGCTCGAGATATCGCCGAGCGCTGGTACGGGCCATTCCGGTCGCCTCGGCGCATTCTTGAGCCGATATCTCACCTCGCCCCCTCACCACTTCACGAACAACTTCTGCACTCTCCCTGCTCAGGCCTTTGGGCAAGGGGCTTGCGGGACGCCTCTGATGGGGCGCGGGGAAGATGGTGTCGATGAATTCCTGGTCCAGGCCGCCCGGCGACATGACCTGGAGCGAGTCCCGGTAGTAGGACATCCGGTCTCCCAGCTCGACCAGGTCGAAGGGTTTGACCAAATACTGCGAGACGCCCCACCGAAGCGCTGTCTTCACGTATCCGGCGTCCCGCTCGGCCGTGATGACGATCGCGTCGACGTCGTGCCCCGCCTGCCTGAGCCGGCGGAGCACCTCGAGGCCGTCGATGTCCGGCAGGTGGACGTCGAGGAGGATCAGTTGGGGCCCCTTGTTCGCGACCTGCTCGATGGCGTCCATACCGGTGTTCGCGGTCCCAACGACGCGAAATCCAGCGATCGAGGAGACGAATTTTGCGTGGACGTTGGCGATCATAAAATCATCGTCGACAACAAGGACATCTACCATATTTTCCTTATTTCTCTGCATCGAGACTGTAGCGATAGGTGTTGACGTTCTTGCGAGGGGTGATGGCAACCTACCAGTGAGGATTCCACCTATTGCGGACGCGCCTGTGAGGCCGCCCCGGCGCCCAGTTGTCCCTCCAGCCAGCGAGACGCGCCGACGACCTCGTCGATGAATCCGGGCACGGTGCTAGCAGTGAACCGTTGCTCGGGTCCGGTGATGTTGATCGCTCCCACCACCTGGCCCGTCGGGTCGCGCACCGGGGCGGCGATCGACCAGGTGTTGCCGACCCGCGCCCCCTGCGAGCTGGCATAGCCCTGCGCACGGATCTCGGCCAGGACGCCGGAGAGCCGCTCGCGCTCGGGCGGTGCGAATTCGGTGCGCGAGTCGAGAAAGGCGTCCTGCTCCTGCGGCTCGAGATGAGCCAGGATGACCAAGGAGGGCGAGCCGACATGGAGCGGCACGGACGCGCCCAGGTCCCCGTAGGTCCGTCGTAGCTCGTGGTGCGACTCGGCCTGCCTGATGGGGACGCGCGCCCATCCCTCCCGCAGGTGCAGGCCGGCGGTCTCGCCCGTCGCGTCCCGCAGACGCTCCAGCACCACGCCCCCTGCGGTGCCGAATCGACCCCACTGCGCGGCGTAGGCCCCGGCCAAGCCCAGGGTGCGAGGCCCCAGCGCGAACCTGCCACCGGGAACCTCCCGCGCCAGCCCAGAAGCGGCGAGGGTGACCAGGTAGCGCCACACGGTGGTCCGGTTGAGACCCAGGCGCGCCGCGAGCTGGGCGGGCGTCTGTGCCTCCACCCCACCTTCCAGGGCGAACAGCACGTCCGTCGCGCGCTGGAGTGACTGCAACGCCGGCGGTGTAAAGTCGTTCATATAACGATCGTTACTGTTCACGATGTGAACAGAGTAGGGAGCGTACAGATGGGTGTCAAGCAGGCCGGCGGTCGGCGCGAGACGATGTTTCCGCTGCGAACGGTGCTGATCGGCACCTTCGCCCCGGCACTGCTCTTCGGTGTCGCCATCGGCGTGGTCCTCCCGCTCATCCCACTGAGCGCCACGAGGCTCGGCGGCAGCCTTGCCGTCGCAGGGTTCGCCGCCGCCCTGATGCCTGTGGGGCGGGTCCTGGCCGACGTCCCTGCCGGCCTCTTCGCTGCCCGTGTCGGCGACCGCAGGGCTATGTTCGTCGGCGCCCTGCTGGGTGCCGTGTCTGCCTGCGCCCTGGCGTGGGCGCCAGGACTGTGGGTGCTCGGCGCCGCAACCCTGACGATGGGGACGGCCATCGCGGTGTTCAACCTCGCCCGACAGTCGTACCTGACCGAGATCACGCCGCCGGCCCACCGGGCACGGGTTCTCTCGACCCTCGGTGGCATGCACCGGGTCGGCTACTTCGTCGGCCCGTTCCTCGGCGCAGCCGTCCTCATCGGCAACAGCATGAGGCCCGCGTACTGGCTGGCTGCCGGGTGCGCCTTCGTATCGGCGCTCGTCGTCCTGGCGGTCCGCGCCGGGACTCATCCTGCGCGGGAGGGGCAGCCAGCACCGCCGCGCGCCCCCGTGTCCCTGTCGTCCCTGCTCCGGCGACACCGCCCCCTCGTCATGACCCTCGGCGTCACGACCGTCCTCGTCGGTGCGGTGCGTGGCGC
This sequence comes from Ornithinimicrobium humiphilum, assembly GCF_006716885.1. Lineage (NCBI taxonomy): Bacteria > Bacillati > Actinomycetota > Actinomycetes > Micrococcales > Ornithinimicrobiaceae > Ornithinimicrobium > Ornithinimicrobium humiphilum. Next base: position 59,753 of record NZ_VFPU01000002.1, on the reverse strand, counting down.
GCGCACGACCGTGCTGCCTCTGTGGGGTGAACACCTGGGCCTGGACGCCGAGCTGATCTCCGTGATCTTCGGGATCTCGGGCGGCCTGGACATGCTGCTCTTCTACCCTTCGGGCAAGATCATGGACCGCTTCGGCCGCCTGTGGATCGCTGTGCCCTCGATGCTCCTGCTGGCCCTCTCGATGGTGCTGCTGCCGGCCGCCACGACAGCGTCCACGACGGCCTTCGTGGCCGTGCTCCTCGGCATCGGCAACGGTCTCGGGTCCGGGCTCATGATGACCCTCGGCGCCGACGTCGCTCCGGCGGACGAGCGCTCAGCCTTCCTCGGGGTCTGGCGTCTCCTCCAGGACTGTGGCGACGCAGTGGGCCCTCTCATCATCGCGGGAGGAGCGGCAGCCGGCTCGCTGGCTGCGGGCATCTGGGTCACCGGGGCGATGGGTCTGGGTGCCGCAGCGGGACTTGGTCGCTGGGTGCCCCGCTACTCCGAGCACGCCAACCGGGCCACTCGACGACGCGCCGGCATAGCGGTCGGGTGACCTCTCGCGCGTGGGCCCGGGTCGAGTGGTCCCGGGCCGCCGAGTCGGTCGGTGTCCAGGTCGGCGTGACGCCCGTGGAGGTGCAGCGCATCCTGGGTCAGAGCACGCCGGCGACGACGCTCAACCTCTACACGCACCTACTGCCCGAGGCGCTGGACGGCATGGCCGCCGTGAGACATCCTCCGGGGGACAGCGCTTGACCTGCGACGACCGTCGGTGGGCCCCGTGGGACTCGAACCCACAACCTACGGATTAAAAGTCCGCAGCTCTGACCATTGAGCTAGAGGCCCTGCACGGCGCACCGCGCGAGCCCACAGGGTACTCCGCGGCACCGGTGCACCCGGGGCAGCGCCTCAGGTCAGGCCCTTCCACCACTTCTTCGGCTCCTCGCCGACCGCCATCGAGACGACGCGCAGCGAGGAGAAGACGCCGTAGTTGACGATGCGGACCCGGTAGGCGGACGGGTCGACCTCGCCGACCCGCACCTTCTGGTCGGCGAAGATCGCCACGCCGCCCTCCATGTCCACGGCCACGCCCGGCGGCACGATGACGCGCGTCTCGGAGAAGCCGCCGTAGATCCGCAGCTCGACGGTGCCCGAGCGCACGACCGCCTCGCGCAGGTCGAGGACGGCGTCGGAGAAGCCCTGCGTCACGGTGAGCACCGGCGGGACCTCCCAGCGGCCCGCGCGGCGGACCGAGCTGAAGAAGCCCGCCACCGACGCGCCGGCGGTGCCGGACGTCGCCGGGGGAGCGGGGGTGGACGCGGGCTGCACCGCCGTGGGCTCGACGGGGGCGGGTGACCACCCCGGCGTGTCCTCCGCGGGGCCGCGCAGGCCGGCGTCGGGCAGGATCGGGCGCATTCCGGTGGTGTCCTCCACCGGGCCGCCGGCCCAGCGCTCGTCCGGCCGGGGGGCGTGGTCAGGTGCTCCGGTCATGGGTCCCAACCTAGAGCCAGCGCCGCCTGCGGTGCGAAAGAGTTCCCGGGAGGGGCCGTCGCCGGCCTCAGGGCCGGTGGGGCAGCCGCACGTCGGCCCAGACCAGCCGGTGGTCGCTGGTCGGGAACGGATAGGTGCCAACCAGCCGGAAGAGCGGGTCGCTCGCCAGCGGCCAGAACACCTGGGCGTCCAGGACCGGCAGCGACGTGCTCGGCAGCACGTAGTCCACCCGGAGGTTGCCCGGTGGCTCGGAGAAGTCGGCGGTGTCGAAGGCCGGGTCGCCCCGGTGCTCGAGGTTGACGCCGCCCTGCACGAGCGCCTGCTCCGGCCCGCCGGGGCTGCGCGGGGTGACCTTCGTGCTGATCCGGGGGTGGTCGAGGAGCTGGTTGATCGCCCCGTCGAGGGAGTCGCCGTCGAAGGGGTCGGCGTTGTAGTCACCCACGATGACGAAGCGGGCGCCGGGCTCCAGCCCGCCGCGGCCTCCCTCGTCGTCGTAGATGTAGGAGCTGCGCTGCCCGGGCGAGACGTAGTCGGCCCAGAACCGGATCTCGTCGTGGTTGCGGCGGCCGTTGCGGTCCTCCGGCCCGTCGAAGGTGGGCGGGGTCGGGTGCGCCGCCAGCACGTGGACGGTGTGCCCGCCGATGGTCACCGGCACGTCCCAGTGGGACTTGCTCGAGAGCCGCAGCGCCTCCCGTGCGTCGTCGTCGTAGAAGCCCTCGGGGATGACGTTGCCCGGCATGTCCGCCCAGCGGAACAGCTGGAAGGTGCGGACGGCGTCGACGTCGATCGGGTAGCGCGAGTAGACGACCATGCCGTACTGCCCCGGGAAGAGCCCGAAGCCCCAGGCGTCGTCCGGGCCGCCGACCACGCCGTCGCCGTTGAGGTCGTGGCCGCTCGGCACGCCGGTGTTGACCGGCGCCACGTAGGTGTAGGGATAGTCGAGGGGCTCGGCGCCGTTCTGCGGCACGGCCAGGTAGTTGTCGTGGAAGAGCTCGGCGTTGCCGGGGGCCTGGTCGAACTCGTTGATGAGCACCACGTCCGGCCGCGCCCGCTGGAGGGTCTCGGCCGCATTGCGGATCTGCTGGTCGTCCCCGGCCTGCAGCCGCTGCGTCAGCTCGCCCTCCACCTCCCGGTTGAGGCTGGCGTTGAAGGTCGCGAAGCGGACGTCCATGTCGGGCCTCCCCGGCGGTTCGGGTCGGCCGGGCGCGGCCGAGGTGGGGGCCGCCCCGAGAGCGGCGGCGAGGGTGAGGGCCATGGCGGCGGCCCCGACGGCACGGCGGGTGGGGTGCGTCATCCCGGCACCCTAGGCACGGTATGACGCACCGCGCCACCTCCGCGCGGCGCCGACCGCGGCCCACCACCCCTGTGGCACGCTTATGCTCATGAGTGAACAATCTGCCGGCACCACCCTCACCAGAGCCGAGCGCGCCCTGGTCGAGACCAACGGCATCGAGGTGATCGACGAGGCGGAACGCACCGCCCGCCCCGCGGACCTCTTCTGGCCGTGGTTCGCCGCCAACGTCTCGGTCTTCGGAATGAGCTACGCCGCCTTCGTCTACGGCTTCGGCATCTCCTTCGGCCAGGCCCTCGTCGTCGCGGTGGTCGGCATCGTGCTGTCCTTCTTCTTCTGCGGCATCATCGCGATCGCCGGCAAGCGCGGCTCGGCACCGACGATGGTGCTCTCGCGCGCCGCCTTCGGCGTGCAGGGGCAGAAGGTGCCCGGCGTGGTGTCCTGGCTGGTCTCGATCGGCTGGGAGACCTTCCTCGCCATCATGGCCGTGCTCGCGACCGCCACCGTCTTCCGCGAGCTGGGCTGGGCCAGCGGCACCTCGACCAAGGTCATCGCGACCCTCGTGGTCACCGCGCTCATCGTGCTGGCCTCGGTCGCCGGCTACCACACGATCATGCGGCTGCAGTCGATCCTGACGTGGGTGACGGGCGTCATCACGATCGTCTACATCGCGATGACCTTCCACCTCGTCGACCTGTCGACGGTGACCCTGCGCGAGGGCGGCTCGACCGAGTCGGTCATCGGCGCCCTCGTCATGGTCATGACCGGCTTCGGCCTGGGCTGGATCAACATCGCCGCCGACTGGTCGCGCTACCAGCGCCGCAGCACGCCCGGCAGCCGGATCGTCTTCTGGAACACCCTCGGCGGCGCGCTGCCCGTGGTGCTCCTCGTCGGCTACGGCCTGCTCCTCGTCGGCTCCCGTCCCGACCTCGAGGAGGGCATCGCCAACGACCCGATCGGCACGCTGGCCACGATCCTGCCCAACTGGTTCCTCGTGCCCTTCCTCGTCGCCGCCGTCCTCGCCCTCGTCAGCGGTGCCGTGCTCGGCATCTACTCCTCGGGCCTGACGCTGCTCTCGCTCGGCATCGACATCCCGCGCCCGGCTGCCGCCGGCATCGACGGGGTCATCCTCACCGTCGGCACGATCTGGGTCGTCTTCTTCGCCGAGAGCTTCCTCGGTCCCTTCCAGAGCTTCCTCATCACCCTCGGCGTGCCGCTCGCCGCCTGGGCCGGCATCCTCATGGCCGACATCGCCCTGCGCCGCAAGGACTACGACGAGCGCGCGCTCTTCGACGCCCGCGGCCGCTACGGCGCCTGGGACTGGACCTCGGTCGGCACGATGGCGGTGGCCTCGGTCATCGGGTGGGGCCTGGTCATCAACCTCTTCGCCGAGGACGCAGCCTGGAACAACTGGCAGGGCTACCTGCTCGGCCCGCTGGGCGGCAAGGACGGCACCTGGGCCTTCGCCAACATCGGCGTCCTGGTCGCCCTCGTCCTCGGGTTCGTCGTCACCCTCCTGGCGCGCCGAGGCACGGTCCGTCGACAGGAGCAGGACGGCCCGACCCGCGCCGCCGACGAGCAGGCCCCGGCGGTCTCGCGGTGACCTCCCCCGACCCCTGGCTGGTCGTCATCGACGCCCAGGCGATCTTCGCCGACCCCGCCTCGGAGTGGGTGGCCCCGCGCTTCGCCGAGACCGTGGATCCGGTCCGCGAGCTCGTCGCCGAGCACGGCGAGCGTGCGGTAGCCACCCGGTGGGTGCCCCCGCGGGTGAAGCAGGGCTCGTGGGTGCCCTACTTCGAGACCTTCCCGTTCGCCGACCGCGACCCCGACGACCCGATCTTCGACCTGGTGCCCGAGGTGGCCTCCCTCGGGATCCCTCACGTGGTCTCGGAGCCGACCTTCGGCAAGTGGGGCCCCGGCCTGGCTGCGGTCACCGGCGAGCACGCCCACCTGGTGCTCGCCGGGGTCGCCACCGACTGCTGCGTGCTCTCGACGGCCCTCGCGGCCGCCGACGCAGGCTGCTTCGTCGAGGTCGTGCCGCAAGCGTGCGCCGGGTCGACCGACGAGGCGCACGAGCGGGCGCTGGCGGCGATGCGTCTCTACGCGCCGCAGATCGTCGTCCGCAGCTGACCGGCGGTTTCACGCCCTGACGGGGGGCGCTTCCGTCGGCGTGCCAGGAAGAGGCGCCGGACGGTGCACAATGGTGCCCCGTGAGCGCCGAGCTGATCGTCCTGGTGCTGGTGATCGTCGTGGCCCTGGCCTTCGACTTCACCAACGGTTTCCACGACACCGCCAACGCCATGGCCACGTCCATCGCCACGGGGGCACTGACCCCGCGGAGGGCGGTGGCCCTGTCGGCTGTCCTCAACCTCGTCGGCGCCTTCCTGTCGATCGAGGTGGCCCTGACCGTCACCAACTCGGTCATCGACATCCAGGCACCGGACGGATCCCCACGCCCGGAGCTGATCGGCGACGGGGGGTTGTCGCTCCTCGTCGTCATCCTGGCCGGCCTCGTCGGCGCGATCCTGTGGAACGTCGTGACGTGGCTGCTCGGGCTGCCGTCCTCGTCCTCCCACGCGCTCTTCGGAGGCCTTATCGGCGCGACCGTGGCCTCCCTCGGGTGGGACGGGGTGAAGTGGGTCGGTGACGGCTCCGGCCTCGACGGCGTGGTCGGCAAGGTCGTGCTCCCGGCGGTGATGTCCCCGGCGATCGCGATCATCGTCGCCGCGGTCGGCACGGCGCTCGTCTACAAGATCACCCAGGGCGTCGCGAAGCGCTACCGTGAGCGCGGCTTCCGCTGGGGCCAGATCGGCTCGGCCTCCCTGGTCTCGCTCGCGCACGGCACCAACGACGCCCAGAAGACGATGGGCATCATCACCCTGGCGCTGATCGCCACGGGCCACTGGGCCGACACCGGCAACGTCCCCTTCTGGGTCAAGGCCTCCTGCGCGATGGCCATCGCCCTCGGCACCTACCTCGGCGGCTGGCGGATCATCCGGACCCTGGGCAAGGGCCTCGTGGAGATCTCCTCGCCGCAGGGCATGGCGGCCGAGTCCGCCTCCGCCGCAGTCATCCTCACGGCCAGCCACATGGGCTTCGCCATCTCCACCACCCACGTCGCGACCGGCTCGATCCTCGGCTCGGGCGTGGGGCGTCGCGCCGACGTGCGCTGGGGCGTCGCCGGCCGCATGGTCATCGCCTGGCTCATCACGCTGCCGATGGCCGCCATCGCGGGCGCCATCACCTGGTGGGTCGGCCGGCTCTTCGGCGGGGGCGGTCTGGCGGCCGTCGTCATGACGGCCATCCTCGTGGCCGCGTGCGGCTGGATGTTCCTGCACTCGCGCCGCCGTCCGGTCAACCGCCACAACGTCAACGCCGAGTGGGAGGACGGGACCGCCGACGGTCTGGCCCAGGAGTCGTCCGCCGCGACCCGGACGGAGGTGGAGCGGTGAGCGCGCTGGTCGGTCACGCCCTCGAGGGGGCGGCCCAGGTACTCTTCGTCGGACTACTGCTGGGAGCGGGACTGCCCGCCGTCTTCGCGCTGGGCATCCGCGCGCTGGCGTGGGGCGACGGCGGCGACGCCGAGGTGGTCCAGGGTCGCCCCCAGCCGATGGGACGCCTGCTGGCCTACGTCTGCTTCGCGCTGGTGGGTCTGGGTGTCCTGCTCGGGCTGGCGGTCATCGTCGGCGGTGGGTTCGGGGTCGAGCTCGGGCTGGAGGGCATGGTGCCCACGGTCCGGAGGGAGGAGTGAGGTCTGTGGAGCAGACGGGGCAGGGTCGTCGCCCAGGGGTCATCGGCCGGGTCGTGACGTGGCTTCGCGCCGGTTATCCCGAGGGCATCCCCACCGGTGACTACGTCGCGCTGCTCGGTGTGCTCCGCCGCCGCCTGCACGAGGACGAGATCGCCGAGATCGTCGAGCTGCTCGCCCAGCAGCGCGAGCTGGGCGTGACCTCCGAGCGCATCCGCGAGCTCATCCGCGAGTACTCCCTCCAGGACCCCTACGAGGCCGACGTGGAGCGCGTCACCGCGCTGCTGCGGGAGGCCGGCTACCCGGTCGACGGCGAGGAGTTCCCCGAGGACGACGAGCCCGACGACGAGCCCGACGCCGAGACCTCGGAGGTCGACCTGCAGGAGCCCGGCCCCGACGGGGCCGACCGGCCGTAGTCCCGCTCAGATGCGCGAGCGCAGCACCTCGAGCACCGCGAGGCCGTAGGCCTCCTCGGCGTCCCGGTGGACGAGCGTCGTGGGTGTCCCCCCGACCAGCGCCACCACGGCATACCCCTCCTCGGTGCGGCCGAGCCCGACGAAGTCGTGCCCGAGCACCGCGCGCAGCTGGTCCTCCCGCGGCAGCCACACCGTCTCCTCGAGGGCGACCGAGTCGAGCGCCCACTCGGCGACGCCGTTGAAGCCGATGACGCTGCCGCCGACGAACTCGTGGACCTCGACGGTCATGTCGGCCAGGTAGAAGACCTCCTCGGCCAGGCCCGGCCGGTCGACCACGAAGCGGTCGCCGGGCATCGGTGACCAGTTCAGGCCCGCGGCGAGCAGGCGGCGGGCCAGGTCGGTCGACAGCATCGTCCCAGTATGACGAAGGGCCGGCCCGTGAGCAGGCCGGCCCTTCGCGGGTGCTGGGGGAAGGTCAGACGGTCGCGGCGACCTCGTCGCGCACCGCGGCGGGACGGGCGCGCAGCCCGATGCCGCCGACGATCATGCCGGCCCCGACGCCCATGGCCATCGTCGCGACACCGAAGGCGACGACCGAGGTGAAGAGCGAGGCGCGCAGGAACGAGGCGTTCATCGCGACGGCCCGCAGCGGGTCCTCACGGTCGAGCTCGGCGTAGGTCTTGCCTCCGGTCGAGTCCAGCGCGTGCTTGTCGATGATCTGGGCCTGGGCGAAGGCCGAGAACGGGCCGTCCACGTGGTCGCCCGCCAGGAAGGCGGCGTCGTCGGCCACCGTGACGTTGGCCCGGCTCAGCTCCTGGCTCACCATCACGTAGGTCACACCACCCGCGACGATGAAGACGAGACCGAGGATCGCGAGGATCGTTCCCATGGTGCGGCTGGTGCGCATTTTCCTACTACCTTTCGTCGGAGACAGAAATAGAGTAGGGCCGAGGGGCCGTTCCTGCCAAGTCGCCACCGGTGGTCCCGGAGTCGACCCGCGCGACGCCGCGATGACGGACAATGGACGGGATGCCTGCCGAGCCCGCCGCCGCCCACCCGCCCGCCACCGACCCCCGGACGCTGACCGACCGCATCCCGCCGGGCCGGGCCGCCGGTGACCCCGACGCCCTCTACGAGGTCTTCGCGGAGTGGGCCCAGGAGCGGGGGACACCGCTCTACCCGCACCAGGAGGAGTCGGTCCTGCACCTGCTCGAGGGCTCCAACCTCGTGCTCTCGACGCCGACCGGCAGCGGCAAGTCGCTGGTGGCGACGGCCGCGGCATACCTCGCCCTGGCGGGTCAGGACGGCACCCGTGCGGGCGGGGGAGCGGCCGAGCCGCGCGTGACCTTCTACACCGCGCCGATCAAGGCGCTCGTGAGCGAGAAGTTCTTCGACCTCTGCCGCGTCTTCGGCGCCGACAACGTGGGCATGCTCACCGGCGACGCCTCCGTCAACGCCGACGCCCCGATCATCGTGTGCACCGCCGAGGTGCTCGCCAACATCGCGCTGCGCGAGGGCGAGCAGGCCGACGTGGGCATGGTCGTCATGGACGAGTTCCACTACTACGCCGAGCCCGACCGGGGCTGGGCCTGGCAGGTGCCGCTGCTCACGCTCCCGCAGGCGCAGTTCGTGCTGATGTCGGCCACCCTCGGCGACGTCTCGGGGATCGCCGAGGACCTCACCCGGCGGACCGGCCGGGAGACCGCGCAGGTCACCGGCGTGGAGCGGCCCGTCCCGCTGCACTTCAGCTGGGCGATGACCCCGGTGCCCGAGACCGTGACCGACCTGCTCCAGGAGCGCCAGGCCCCCGTCTACGTCGTGCACTTCACCCAGAAGGACGCCCTCGAGCGGGCGCAGTCGCTGATGTCGGTGCAGCTGCTGACCAAGGACGAGAAGGAGGCGGTGCGGGAGCGCATCGGGGCGTTCCGGTTCACCGCGGGCTTCGGACGGACGCTGTCCAAGCTGGTCCGCCACGGGGTGGGCGTGCACCACGCGGGCATGCTGCCCCGCTACCGCCGGCTCGTCGAGCAGCTCGCCCAGGACGGCCTGCTCAAGGTCATCTGCGGCACCGACACCCTCGGCGTCGGCATCAACGTGCCGATCCGCACGGTGCTCTTCACCGGGCTGGCCAAGTACGACGGCTCGCGCTCGCGTATCCTGCGTGCCCGCGAGTTCCACCAGATCGCCGGGCGGGCGGGGCGCGCGGGCTACGACACCGTGGGGTATGTCGTGGTGCAGGCGCCCGAGCACGTCATCGAGAACGCGCGTGCCGTGGAGCGTGCGGGGGACGACCCGAAGAAGCAGCGCAAGATCCAGAAGAAGAAGCCGCCGGAGGGCTTCGTCTCCTGGACCGAGGAGACCTACGACAAGCTCGTCGCCTCCGCCCCGGAGCCGCTGGTCTCCCGGATGAAGGTCGACCACTCGGTGATCATCAACACCGTCGCCCGCGCCGGTGACCCGGTGACCAACCTGGCGAGGCTGCTCCGCGACAACCACGAGCAGCCGAAGGCCCAGGCGCGACTGGCCAGGAAGGCGATCGCGCTCGGCCGCTCGATGCTCGACAGCGGCATCCTGGTGCGCCGGGAGACTCCGGGCCCGGACGGGCGGACCCTCGACCTGGCCCCCGGGGTGCAGGACAACTTCGCCCTCAACCAGCCGCTGGCGCCCTTCGCGCTCGCCGCCGTCGAGCTCTTCGACCGCGACGACCCGGCCTACCCCCTCGACGTGCTGTCCGTGGTCGAGGCCGTGCTCGACGATCCGATGCCGGTGCTGCTCGCCCAGCGCTACCGTGCCCGGGGCGAGGCCGTCGGGCAGATGAAGGCCGACGGCATCGACTACGACGAGCGGATGACGCTGCTCGAGGACGTCACGTGGCCGCGGCCGCACGCCGAGCTGCTCGAGGAGGCGCTGGCGACCTACCGCCAGAGCCACCCGTGGGTGCCGCTGGACGCGCTGTCGCCCAAGGCCGTCGTGCGCGACATGTGGGAGCGCGCGATGAGCTTCACCGAGTACGTCGGCTACTACCAGCTCTCCCGGTCCGAGGGCGTGCTGCTGCGCTACCTCACCGACTGCTACCGGACGATCCGGCAGACGCTGCCCTCCTCGGCGATGACCGAGGACCTGGAGGACCTGGTGCACTGGCTCGGCGAGACCATCCGCCAGACCGACTCCTCGCTGCTGGAGGAGTGGGAGGCGCTCACCGACCCCGAGCTCGTCGCGGCCGCCGCCGCGCGCGCGGCCTCCGGTGCGCCGGCTCCACCGGCCCGTCCGATCACGAGCAACGAGCGGGCCTTCCGCGTCATGGTGCGCAACGCCGCCTGGCGCCGGGTCGAGCTGGTCGCCGACGACGGCTGGAACGCGCTGGGCGAGCTCGAGGCCCAGGTCGCCGCCCTGCCCGAGCCGCCGCGGGAGCCGCTCATGTCGAGCTCGGACTGGGACGACGCGCTGGAGACCTACTACGAGGACCACGACGAGGTGCTGCTCGACGCCGACGCCCGCGGGCCGCAGCGGCTGCGCGTGGAGCCCCTCGCGGGCGAGCACTCGGCGATCACCGAGGGCCGCCCCGGCCGGGTGTGGCGCGTCGTGCAGACGATCTCCGACCCCGAGGGCGACCTCGACTGGGTGATCGAGGCCGAGTGCGACCTGGACGCCTCCGACGAGGTCGGCGAGCCGGTGCTGCTGGCCACCGCGATGCGACGGCTCTGAGGCCCCGACCTCGGGGGAGCTGCCCCGGTGCGCCCTAGTGGTGCCCGTCCCGGCCCTCGGCCACCACCCTCGCGAGGTTGCCCAGCACGAACTCCCAGCCCGTCCGGTAGTCGTCGGTGCTCGTCGGGTCCGTGCGATGTCGGACGGTGACGAGCGTGCCGTCGCCCTCAGGCTCCAGCGTGACGATCACCGCGTCCTCGGTCCCGGCCCCGTCCCAGCGCCACGTCAGCTCGAGCGCGCGGGGCGCCTCGACCGCGACGAAGGTGCCCTCCACGCCGGCCTGCCCCTGCACGCTGCGGGCGTGGTAGGCCCCGCCGGGCCGGGCGTCCACGGCATACCTGCTGTCGGGCCAGTGCGGCCACCACCACCGGGCCCAGACCTCGGCGTCCGTCCAGAGCGCCCACACCTCCTCCCGGGGCGCGGCGACCTGCTGGGTGACCACGAGCTCTGCGGTGTCGTCCATGAGACCTCCTCGAGCCACTCTGCCACGGACCGACGGACTAGATGACGCCCTCCAGGTAGTCGAGCACGGAGGTGCGCACCGGCATGAGGTAGATGTTCTGCCCCTGCTCCCCCGCCGCGTCGATCGCGCGCCGAGCGTAGTCGCGCTGCCACGCCAGCGTGGGCTCGAAGTCGCGGGGGAAGGCGACCAGGTTGCGGCGCCGCCAGTAGCCGATCGAGGCCTGGGTGGTGACGGTCGTCGCGCCCCACCACACCTCGATGTCGGAGGGCAGCACCCGACCCCAGGTCGCCATGTAGGAGGTGTCGAAGAAGGGCTGGGTGAAGACGCCGACGGCACCGGCCGACAGCTTGCGCTCGAGATAGCGCATCTCGGTGGCGATGCCGCTGCGGTAGGGGTCGAGACCGGCGTAGACGCGCACCTCGGGCAGCTCTGCGCGGAAGCGGCGGATGACGTCGACCGCGTCGACGGGATAGGTGTGGTGGGTGAAGTAGTCGGCGTCGTCGCCGGAGACCACCAGCACCTCCGTGATCCCGTGCGCACGGATCGCCTCGGCCATCGGGAGCGGGGCGTCGGGGTCCACGTCGGCCGCGCGCACGTGCGGGATGACGGGGTATGCCGTGCCGTCGGCCCGGGCGGGAGCGCCCCGGACCACCCCGCAGGCGTCCCAGCTGCGCAGGGGGAACTTGAGCAGGTCGGGGACGTTGATGGTCGTCACCCCGGGCAGCCGCTGGGCGATCTCGGCCATCTCGGCGGTGAGCGACTCCGCGCTGCGGGGGACGAGCTCGACCGAGATGCGGGTCTCGGCGGTGCGGGGCTGGGGTGTCGTCATCGACGTACAGTGTGTCAACCTTCGACGCGGGTCGCGAAATCAGCCGCACGGTCGAAGATGCTTCGATGAAAGCACCCGTCCCATGGACGTCACGACGGACGTTCACGGGACGGGAGCAGGCGCCGGGCGCCGGGACTGCTGGTCAGCGGGTCGCGGGCAGCTCCGGCAGCACGTCCGGGTTGGCCTCGAGCCAGGCCTCGACGGCCTCGGACTCGCGGCCCTCGCCGTACTCGTTGACGACCATGTCCTCCAGGGAGCCGTACTCCTCGTCGGTCAGCGTCAGCTGGCCGAGCCACTCGGCGACCTCGGGGTGCTCCTCGGCGAAGCCGTCGGTGCCGAGGAAGTGCAGGCCCTCGGGATCGCCCATGGCGCCCTCGGGGTCCTCGAGGTCCTTCATCGGGAACTCGGTGTAGGCCCAGAACGGGCGCCACAGGGTGACGACGATGTCCTCCTCGTCGGCCACCGCGCTGCTCAGCTCGCTCAGCATCGCGGTCGTCGAGGAGGTCACGAGCTCCCAGTCCTCGAGGCCGTAGGCGGGCATCATGCTGTCCTGCGTCACCCCGGTCAGGCCGGCGCCGGGCTCGATGCCCACGATGCGGTTGCCGAACCGGTCGGCGTTGTCCTTGAGCTCCTCCATCGAGTCGATGTCGACGTACTCCGGCACCGCGATCGTCAGGACCGCGCCGTCGTAGTAGGCGCCGAGGTCCTCGATGCGGTCGCCGTACTCCTCCATGTAGTCGGCGTGGGTCACCTCCGGCCAGGCCGAGGGATACATGTCGACGTCGCCGTTGGCCAGGCCGGTGTAGAGCGGCGCGGCCTCGGTGAGCGTCTCCATCTCGACGGTGTAGCCCATCTCGCCGAGCTGGTGCTCGAGCAGGTGCGCCATCGACAGGCCGTCGGTCCAGGACGGCAGGAAGCCGAGGGTGATGGTGCCGGCGTCGCCGCCGGAGCCCTCGGAGCCGGAGGTGTCGTCGGAGCCGCCGTCGCCGCAGGCGGTGAGCACGAGGGCGGCGCCGGCCAGGCTGGCGACGACCGCTCCGGCGCGGGTGCGGGGAGTGCGGGGGTGGGTCCTCATCGTTCGGGGTTCCTCTCGGTGGGGATCAAACGGGTGGGTCAGCGGGCGATGGGGGGTCACCGCGGGGTCGCCGCGGGAGCGGTGGTCGTGGTCGGGGCCGGCGTGGCGGCCGCCCGGCGGGCGCGCGCCAGCGCCAGCAGCGAGCGGGGGTGCCTGCCGGGGTCGCCGAGGGCGGCGGTGACGCGGTCGAGGTAGATCGCGAGGATCACCACGCCCAGCCCGGCCTCGACCCCGAGCGGGGTGTTGAGGCGGGCGATGGACTCGACCACGAGCTTGCCCAGCCCGTCGGCACCGGTGAAGCCGGCGATGACGGCCATCGACAGCGCGAGCATGATCACCTGGTTGACGCCGGCCATGATGGTCGGCACCGCCAGCGGCAGCTGGACGCCGCGCAGGATCTGCCAGGGCGAGGCGCCGAAGGACTCGCCCGCCTCGACCGTCTCGCGGTCGACCTGGCGGATGCCGAGCTCGGTGAGCCGCACGCCCGGGGGCAGCGCGAAGATGATCGTGGCGAAGATGCCGGGCACCAGCCCGATCGAGAAGAAGGTCACCGCCGGGATGAGGTAGACGAAGCCGGGCATCGTCTGCATGAGGTCGAGCACCGGGCGGACCACCGCGCTCACCGCGTCGTTGCGCGCGGCGAGCACGCCGACGGGGATCGCGATCGCCACCGCGACGACCGTCGCGACGGCGACCAGGGCCAGGGTCTGCATCGCCGGCAGCCAGATGCCCATCGAGACGACCAGGGCCAGGCCGAGCGCGGTGCCCACGGCCAGCCGCCAGGAGGCGACCACCCAGGCGAGCAGCGCCAGCACCGCGACCAGGACGAGCGGCGGGGGCCACATGAGCAGGTCCACCAGGCCCTCGACCACCACCGTCATCACGTCGCGGAAGAGGTCCAGCAGCACGCCGAGGTTGTCGTCGACCCAGTCGAAGGCGGTGTCGACCCAGGTGCCGACCGGGATCCGGGGGAGCAGGGCGTCGGTCGAGCTCACGGCGCCACCACCTTGCTGTCGTCGGTCAGCTCTTCGGGGGAGTCGGGTATGTCGTGCGCCAGCACCTCGTCGGTGGGCTCGCCCGAGAGCGCGGCGAGCAGGGTGACCTGGGGGATGAGCCCGGCGAGGCGACCCTCGTCGTCGACGACGAGCAGCGGGCTCTGGCGGCGGGCGGCGTCGGCGAGCAGGTCGGCCAGCGGCGTGCCGACCGTCACGGTCGTCGCGCTGCGCTCGGTCAGCGGGAGCCGGTCACGGCCCGCGCGGACGGCGGCGGCCACCTCGCCCGGGAGCACGACCCCGACCGGGGTGCGGTCCCGACGGACGACCGGGAGCGCGTCGAGCTGGTGCTCGCGGATGAGCTTGTGCGCCAGCTGGGGTCCCTGGTCGGGCCCGATCGTCACGGCCGGGGGCTCCATCACCGCACCGGCGGTCAGCACCTTGGCGCGGTCGACGTCCTGCACGAACTGCGCCACGTAGTTGTTCTTCGGGTCGTCGAGGATCTGCTGCGCGGTGCCGATCTGCTCGATCCGGCCGTCGCGCATCATCGCGACCCGGTCGCCCAGCCGCATCGCCTCGTTGAGGTCGTGGGTGATGAAGACGACGGTCTTGTCGAGGCGCTGCTGCAGGTCGACGAGCTGGTCCTGCATCTCGCGGCGGATGAGTGGGTCGAGCGCGCTGAAGGCCTCGTCCATGAGCAGCACGTCGGTGCCGGCGGCGAGGGCGCGGGCCAGGCCGACGCGCTGCTGCATACCCCCGGAGAGCTCGCCGGGCAGCGAGCCGCCCCAGCCCTCGAGCCCGACCATCGCCAGGGCCTTGGCCGCCCGCGCCTCGCGCTCGGAGCGGTTGACCCCGCGCACCTGCAGGCCGTAGGCGGCGTTCTCGCCGACGGTGCGGTGGGGAAGGAGGGCGAAGTGCTGGAAGACCATCGAGATCTTCTCGCGCCGCACCCGGCGCAGCGCCTCCCCACGGAGGCCCGCCAGGTTCTGGCCGTCGATCACGACGTCGCCGGCGGTGGCCGGGTGAAGGCCGTTGAGCATCCGGATCAGGGTCGACTTGCCCGACCCGGACAGGCCCATGACGACGAAGATCTCGCCGGCGTGCACGTCGAAGGAGGCGTCGACCACGGCCGGCGTCAGGCCCTGGGCGCGCAGCTCCTCACGAGTGGCGCCGGCGCGGAGGGCCTCGACGCCGCGGGCGGGTCGGCGGCCGAAGATCTTGTAGAGATGGTCTGCGGAAAGGACGGGCACGAAACGGATTCCCTCCGTCGTCGGTCACGGGCTCGACGGTCCCCGGGCAGCACGGAACTGCGCCTTCCCAGCCGGGAGCAGACCCGGTGGGAGGGCGCTGGAAGCGCGGAGGAGTCGTCCTCGACAGTAGACAGACGGGACGTGGAAAATCCAATCCAGATGCATTTCGTGATCACACCGTGATCACTTCGTTATATGACGTGACGCTTCAACAACGACGAATCAGGCCAGCAGCGGACCCAGCCAACGCTCGGCCTCCTCGACCGACCAGCCCTTCCGGGCCGCGTAGTCGGCGACCTGGTCGCGGTCGATGCGGCCCACCGAGAAGTAGCGTGCGTCAGGGTGCCCCAGCAGCAGGCCGGACACCGCCGAGCCGGGCCGCATGGCGCCGTGCTCGGTCAACGTCATGCCCGCCTGCGCCTCGGCGTCGAGCAGCCGCCAGAGCGTCTGCTTCTCGGTGTGGTCGGGCTGGGCCGGATAGCCCGGCGCCGGACGGATGCCCTGGTAGCGCTCGCGGATGAGCTGCTCGAGCGGCAGGTCCTCGTCGGCGGCGTAGCCCCACAGGTCGCGGCGCACCTCCCGGTGGAGCCACTCGGCGAAGGCCTCGGCGAGGCGGTCGGCGAGCACCTGCACCATGATCGCGCCGTAGTCGTCGTGCTCCTCGTCGCGGAGCCGGGCGGTGAGCTCCTCCGCGCCGTGGACGGAGACGGCGAACGCCCCGACGTGGTCGCCCTCGGGCGCGACGAAGTCGGCGATGGAGGCGTAGCCTCCCTGGCTGCGCTCGCGCTGCTGGCGCAGGCCGTGCAGGACCACGGGCCGGCCGTCGGCGTCGACGGGCCCCTCGAGCACGATGTCGTCGCCGTTGTCCGCCCGGTGCGCGGGCCACAGGCCGACGACGCCGCGGGCGCGCAGCGCACCCTCGTCGATCAGTCGTCGCAGCCAGCGCCGGCCGTCCTCGAAGGTGGTGCGGGCCTGCTCCCCGATCCGGGGGTCCTCCAGGATGCGGGGGTAGGTGCCGCGGAGCTCCCAGGCGGTGAAGAAGGGCGTCCAGTCGACGATCTCGACGAGCTCCTCCAGCGGGGGCTCGACCACGCGGGTCCCGACGAGGGACGGGGCGACCGGCACGGGCTCGGTGACGGCCCGGGAGCGGGAGCGCGCCTCCTCGAGCGGGACGAGCCGGACGTTCTTCTCGCCGTGGCGCTCCCGCAGCGAGGCGTAGTCCGAGGCGATCCGCTCGCGCAGCTTCTCCTCGTGGTTGATGGCGTCGGCCGCCACCCCCACGGCGCGCGAGGCGTCGGTGACGTGCACGACGGTGCCGTCGTAGGCCGGGTCGATCTTCACCGCGGTGTGCGCGACCGAGGTCGTGGCCCCGCCGACGAGCAGGGGCGTGCTCAGGCCTCGCCGTTGCATCTCGGCGGCCAGCGAGACCATCTCGTCCAGGCTCGGCGTGATGAGGCCGGAGACGCCGACGAGGTCGGCGCCCAGCTCCGCGGCCGCGTCGAGGATCCGCTCGGCGGGGACCATCACCCCGAGGTCGTGCACCTCGTAGCCGTTGCAGCCGAGGACGACCCCGACGATGTTCTTGCCGATGTCGTGGACGTCGCCCTTGACGGTGGCCATCACGATGCGGCCCTTGCCGGAGCCGAGCCCCTGCTCGGCCTTGGCGGCCTCCAGGTAGGGGGTGAGGTGGGCCACGGCGCGCTTCATGACCCGCGCCGACTTCACCACCTGGGGCAGGAACATCTTGCCGGCGCCGAAGAGGTCACCGACCACGTCCATACCCGCCATGAGCGGCCCCTCGATGACCTGCAGCGCGGACCCGAGCTCGGTGTAGGCCTCCTCGGCGTCCTCGACGACGTAGGCGTCGATGCCGTGCACGAGGGCGTGCCGGAGCCGGTCGGCGACGGGCTGGTCCCGCCAGGCGAGGGCCTTGGCCGCGCGCTCGCCGGCCGCCGCGGACGGGCCGTCGGTGGTCTCGGCCTTGATCCGCTCCGCCAGCGTGATGAGGCGCTCGGTGGCGTCCTCGCGCCGCGCCAGGACGACGTCCTCGACCGCCTCGCGCAGCTCGGGCTCGATGTCCTCGTAGACCCCGAGCATGCCGGCGTTGACGATGCCCATGTCCAGGCCGGCGCGGATGGCGTGGAAGAGGAAGACGGTGTGCATCGCCTCGCGGACGACGTTGTTGCCGCGGAAGCTGAAGGACACGTTGGAGACGCCGCCGGAGACCAGTGCGCCGGGCAGGTGCTCCTTGATCCAGCGGGTCGCCTCGATGAAGTCCAGCGCGTAGCGGTCGTGCTCGGGCATGCCCGTGGCGACCGTGAGGATGTTGGGGTCGAAGATGATGTCGTGCGCCGGGAACGGGTGCGGCAGGGCGGGTGACGGCGTGGTCAGCAGACGGTAGGCGCGCTCGCAGACCGCGATCCGGCGCTCGTAGGTGTCGGCCTGCCCCTGCTCGTCGAAGGCCATGACGACGACCGCGGCGCCGTAGCGGCGCACGACCGCGGCTCGGCGCAGGAACTCCTCCTCGCCGTCCTTGAGCGAGATGCTGTTGACCACGCCCTTGCCCTGGACGCAGCGCAGCCCGGCCTCGAGCACCTCCCAGCGGGAGGAGTCGATCATCACCGGCACGCGGGCGACGTCGGGCTCCCCGGCGAGCAGGTTGAGGAAGTGCGTCATCGTCGCCGGGCCGTCGAGCATGCCCTCGTCGACGTTGACGTCGATGAGCTGGGCACCGGCCTCGACCTGCTGGCGGGCGATCGCCACCGCAGCGTCCCAGTCGCCCTCCCGCACGGCCCGGGCGAAGCGGGGCGAGCCGGTGATGTTGGTGCGCTCGCCGACGTTGACGAAGTTGACGTCGGGCGTGAGCGTGAAGGCCTCCAGCCCGCTCGTCCGCAGGTATGGCGTGGGCTCGGCCGGGGTGCGCGGAGCCGCGCCCGCCACCGCGGCGGAGATCGCGCGGATGTGGTCGGGGGTGGTGCCGCAGCAGCCGCCGACGATGTTGAGCAACCCCTCCTCGGCCATCGACCCGAGGACCTCGGCCATCTGCTCGGGGGTGTCGTCGTAGCCGCCGAAGGCGTTGGGCAGGCCGGCGTTGGGGTGCACGGAGGTCAGGGTCGGGACGGCCGCGCCCAGCTCGCGCAGGTGCGGGCGCATCGCCTCGGCGCCGAGGGCGCAGTTGAGGCCGACCGAGAAGAGGTCGACGTGCTCGGTCGAGACCGCGAAGGCCTCCGGCGTCTGGCCCGACAGCGTGCGCCCGGAGGCGTCGGTGATCGTGCCTGAGAGCATGACCGGCACCGGGACGGCGCCCTCGGCGGCCCGGGCGGCCTGCACGTCGTTGATGGCGTGCAGCGCCGCCTTGGCGTTGAGGGTGTCGAAGACGGTCTCGACAAGGAGCAGGTCGACGCCACCCTCCAGCAGCGCGGCCGCCTGCTCGGCGTAGGCCTGCCGCAGCTGGTCGTAGGTGATCGTGCGGTGCTCGGGACGCTCGACGTCCGGGGAGAGGGAGGCCGTGCGGTTGGTCGGGCCGAGCGAGCCGGCGACGAACCGGGGCCGGCCGGTGGCCGCGGCGACCTCGTCGGCGACCTGACGGGCCACGCGTGCCGCCGCGACGTTCATCGCGGGCACGAGGTCCTGGGTGCCGTAGTCGGCCTGCGCCACCGCGGTGGCGCTGAAGGTGTTGGTCGTGAGGATGTCGGCCCCGGCCTCGAGGTAGGCGCGGTGCACGTCGGCGAGGACCTCCGGGCGGGTCAGGGCGAGCAGGTCGAAGTTGCCCTTGAGCGCGGTGTCCCGGTGCTTCTCCCACCCGGGCCCGACCCCGTGGAAGTCCTCCTCGTGCAGCTCGACCTGCTGAAGCATCGAGCCGTATCCGCCGTCGAGGACGAGGATCCTTCGCTGCGCCTCGCGGCGCAGGGGGTGGAGGTCGGTGGATGCTTCGGTGGCCAGGGTGGTGGGCTGCACCTCACCACTGTAGGTGGCGGCCGAGGAGTCCCGAGAACTGGTCCGTTTTTTCTTCTCAGGCTATGTACAGGCTCGGTGCACGACCACTAGTGTCACGACAGCCGGCACCGCCGCCGGGGTCCGGGCGGTCGTCGGTCTTCTCCTGCCCAGTGCCCGAAAGGTAGTGATCGATGTCCACTCGGACGCAGCGGCTCCGCCGCCCCGGGAAGTGGCTCGGCATCGTCGCCGCAGCGCTTCTCGTCCCGGGTCTGACGGCCACCTCGGCCGTCGCCGACACCGACCCTCGTGAGGGTCTGGCTCCCGGCTTCCAGAACGCCGGTGAGGCCAGCAGCAACATGACCCTGCTGTCCCACAGCCAGAAGCCCGACGGCTTCTACAGCCCGACCAACCCCGGCAGCCTGTCCTACGCCAACTCGGACATGGCCTACCAGGGCGACTACGCCTTCGTCGGCAACTTCCAGGGCTTCCAGGTCTACGACGTCTCCGACCCGGCCGCCCCGTCGCTGGAGCTGTCCTACGTCTGCCCCGGCGGCCAGGGTGACCTGTCCGTCTACGGCAACCTGCTCTTCATGTCGGTCGAGGAGACCCGCGGCCGGATCGACTGCGGCACCGCGGCCCCGGACGCCGCCTCCCGTTTCCGCGGCGTCCGCATCTTCGACATCAGCAACCCGCTGCAGCCTGTGCAGCTGCCCGGCGTGCAGACCTGCGCCGGCTCGCACACGCACAGCCTGCTGGTCCCGCCGGTGGAGGACCCGGAGACGATCTACGTCTACAACTCCGGCACCGCGGGCATTCGCTCCGCCAGCGAGCTGGCGGGCTGCAACGGCAACAGCAGCCTTGTGGACCCGACGACGACCAACTTCGCCATCCAGGTGATCGAGGTCCCGCTCGCCGCGCCCGAGACCGCTCGCGTCGTCAACAACTCCCGCATCTTCTCGGTGTGCGGTGACAACAGCTGCGAGGGCGACTACGCCGCCGGTGCGCTCAACGGCCTCCCGGGCAGCGGCCTCCAGCCGACCTACCCGGTCGACGACCCGCGCGCGCCGGGCGGCCAGTCCCGCTCGCAGGCCAGCCGCTGCCACGACATCACGCTCTACCCGGAGATCGGCCTGGGCGCCGGCGCGTGCCAGGGCTGGGGTTTGCTGCTCGACATCAGCGACCCGGTCAACCCCAAGCGCATCGACGCGGTCGAGGACTACAACTTCGCCTACTGGCACTCCGCCACCTTCAACAACGACGGCACCAAGGTGATCTTCACCGACGAGTGGGGCGGCGGCACCAGCGCGCGCTGCCGGGTCACCGACCGTCCGCAGTGGGGCGCCAACGCGATCTTCGACATCGTCGACCGCAAGATGGAGTGGAAGAGCTACTACAAGCTCCCGGTCCCGCAGACCACCACGGAGAACTGCGTCGCCCACAACGGCTCGCTGATCCCCGTCCCGGACCGCGACATCATGGTCCAGGCGTGGTACCAGGGCGGTTCCTCGGTCTTCGACTTCACCGACTCCGAGAACCCGCGTGAGATCGCGTTCTTCGACCGCGGCCCGATGAGCGGGACGTCCCTCCAGGCCAGTGGGTTCTGGTCCACCTACTGGCACAACGGCTACGTCTACGGCTCGGAGATCGGTCGTGGCTTCGACACCTTCGAGCTCACCCCGAGCGCGGACCTGAGCGCGGCCGCCCTGGCCGTCGCGAAGACGGTCACGTTGGAGACCTTCAACCCCCAGCACCAGCCCAAGATCGAGTGGCCGGCCTCCTTCGAGATGGTCGACTACCGCTGGGAGCTGACCGAGGGTCTGGCCAAGAACAAGGCCGCCAACGTCGAGAAGATGGTCGAGAAGGCCCGGGACTTCCAGGCGTCCGGCAAGACCGCTGCGGCCGCGGCCCAGCTGCAGGCCGCGAGCAACCAGCTCGACACGAAGAACGCCAGCCAGGCCGCGCTGCACCAGGCGCTGACCGACCTGGCGGGCTCGCTGCGCTGATCGCCTGATCCGGCGAACGTCCCGGTGAGGGGGGCGGCCTTCGGGCCGCCCCCCTCACTCGTCGTTCCAGCGGTATCCGCAGGGGAGCAGGGGGTCGTCGAGACCGGGCCGGTCGGGGGCGTGGGCGCGGACGTCGTCCATCGAGCGCGGCAGGTCGAAGGGCAGCCGCCCGCGGGCCAGGTCTTCCGCGGTCAACACGAGCGTGGCGACTGGCCGCAGGCCTTCGACTTCCTGCCCTCCTTCCGCCGGGACGTGGTGGCCTCGGCCCACGGGGACGTCGTCTACTGGCCGCTGCTCGCCCTCGGCCAGTACCTCGCCGCGACCGGGGACACCGACCTGCTCCGCGAGGAGGTCGCCTTCACCGGGGACGGTCGGCCCGGCGCCGTCGCTCCTCTCGTCGAGCACGTCGAGCGGGCGCTCTCCGCGGTCGAGGCGTCCTTCGTGCCCGGACTGGCCCTGCCCGCTTACGGCCACGGCGACTGGAACGACTCGCTGCAGCCCGCGGACCCCGCCCTCGCCCGGCGCATGGTCTCCACCTGGACCGTCGTCCTCCAGGCCGAGGCGCTGGACCGGCTGGCCGACGGCGTCCGACCGGCCCTGCCCTCCCTCGCGGAGCGGGCCGCCGACCTGGCGGCGCGTGGAACCGCCGACCTGCGGCGTCACCTGCTCGTCGACGGCGTGCTCTGCGGCTACGGCGTCGTCGGTGACGACGGCACCGTCACCCCGATGATCCACCCCCGCGACAGTCGCACCGGGCTGCGCTACTCGCTGCTGCCGATGATCCACGCCGTCGCCGGCGACCTGCTGTCCCCGGGCGAGGCCGCCGCCCACCTGCGGCTGGTCGACGAGCACCTCACCGGCCCGGACGGGGCGCGGCTCTTCGACCGCCCGGTGGCCTACCGCGGCGGCCCCACCGAGATCTTCCAGCGGGCCGAGGCGAGCAGCTTCTTCGGGCGCGAGATCGGGATCATGTACGTCCACGCCCACCTCCGCCACGCCGAGGCGCTAGCCCGCGTCGGCGACGGCCCCGGGCTGCTGCGCGCGCTGGCCCGGGCGGTGCCCGTCGGCCTGTCCGAGCTGGTGCCCTCGGCCGCGCCCCGGCAGGCCAACACCTACAGCTCCTCCTCGGACGGGGCCTTCGCCGACCGCTACGAGGCCTCCCGGGACTACGACCGGGCGCTCGCCGGCGAGGTGCCGCTCGAGGCGGGCTGGCGGTCTACTCCAGCGGTCCGGGGCTCTTCCTCGAGATCCTCACGCAGCGTCTCCTCGGCGTGCGGCACGTGGGCGAGCTGCTCGAGCTCGACCCGGTGCTCGACCCCGCGGCGGGCGTGGTGCGCGCCACCGTGCCCACCAAGCTCGGCGCGCTCCGGCTGCGGCTGGAGGCGGGGCCCCTCGGGCACGGGGTGGAGTCGGTCCGGGCGGGAGGGGAGGACCTGGCCCTGCAGAGCCTCGACAACCCCTACCGCCGGGCCGGGGTCTCCGTGCGCCTCGCGGACCTGGCGGCCGTGGTGACCTCCGGCGAGGAGGTCGTCGTCCGCACCGCCTGACCTGCGACGACGCGCCTCGGTTTGCCAGACCCCCCGGTCCCTGGGTGAGGGTGGGGGAGTCCGAGACGCCCTCGTGGGCGTCGAGGCCGGCACCCCGCTGCCGGTCCCCTCGACCTTTTCAGGAGACCACCGCATGCTGACCGTGACCGAGAACGCCCAGGCCGTCGTCAAGGGCCTCACCGCCGAGCAGGGGATGCCCGAGAGTGCGGGCCTGCGCCTGTCGCTGAGCCCCGACCAGACCGAGCTGCAGGTCGCCCTGGTGCCGCAGCCCGAGCCGACCGACGAGACCGTCGCCGGCACCGAGGCCCCCGTCTACCTGGCCCAGGAGACCGTCGGCACCCTCGCCGACCAGACCCTCGACGCCGCGCAGACCCCGCAGGGTGTCGGCTTCACCCTGCAGGCGCAGCAGCCCGTCGGCTGACGGCGCACCTGCCCCGCACGCCCCGGCCCCGCCGCACCTGACCCAGGTCGGCGGGCCGGGGCTTCGGCATACCCCAGGCCCTTGACCCTCCGCAGCGGCGGGGGCTAGCGTCCCAGCCACCTGCCCGTGAAAGGTGCCACGATGCCCGGCGGTCCCACGCTCATCGGATCGGTCGTGCGCGCGCTCAGCCTGCTGGAGGCGGTGGCGGAGCACGGACGGCCGGTCCAGGCGAAGGCGCTCGCGCGCCTGACGGACATCCCGCTGCCCACGACCTACCACCTGCTGCGCACCCTCGTCCACGAGGGCTACCTGGTCCGCACCGCCGAGGGGTATGTCGTGGGGGACCTGCCCGCCCACCTCGCCTCCGCGGGCGAGGAGGGGTCGGGCGCGCTGCGCGCCCGCCGGGTGCTGCGCACCCTGCACGAGGACCTGCGCGCCGCGACCTACCTGGCCGTCCTCTCCGACGGCGAGATCGAGCTGGCGGACATCGTCGACTCGCCGGCGGCGCCCCGCACCGACCTGTGGGTGGGGCTGCACGACGCCGCCCACGCCACCGCCCTGGGCAAGGCCATCATCGGCGCGCTGCCCGACGACTCGCGCCGCGACTACCTCGCCCGCCACCCGATGGTCGACCTGACCCCGCGCACCCACACCGACGTGCGGGCGCTCCTGGCCGAGCTCGAGGACGACCCGGGCGTCGTCGTCGACAGCCAGGAGTACGCCCTCGGCACCGGCTGCGTGGCCGTGCCCTTCCAGGGGCCGGGCGTGCTCGGCGCGGTCGCGGTGTCGGTGCCCGCCGAGCGGCTGCCGAAGGTCCTCGGCGAGGTCCACCGCCTCACCCGCGCCGCCTCCCGCGTCGCCCTGGCCTGGGCCGGACCGGCCCGCGCCGAGGACCTGGCGGAGGCCTGAGCGGACCTCTATCACCATCTGAAAAGCGCGGGCTGGTGCCCCTCCGCGACGCCACCGAGAGTGGGATCACGTCGAGACAACGAGGAGGTTGGCATGACGACCACCGTCACACCGCCGCAGGACCACGACACCTCGTCCGGGGTGCGCCTGGACCTGTACCGGACCATGGTCCTGGTCCGCACCTACGAGATGGCGATCCTGCGGGAGTACCACGCGGACAAGGGGCCGGGCTTCGACATCGGCAAGGGTCTGGTCCCGGGCGAGATGCACCTGTCGGCCGGCCAGGAGCCGGTCGCCGCGGGCGTCTGCGCCCACCTGACCGAGGACGACGCCGTGACCGCGACCCACCGGCCGCACCACTTCGCGATCGCCCACGGCATCGACCTGGAGGCGATGACCGCCGAGATCTTCGGCCGCGAGACCGGGCTGGGCAGGGGCCGCGGCGGGCACATGCACCTGTTCGACCCGAAGACCCACTTCTCCTGCTCCGGCATCATCGCCGAGGGCTACCCGCCGGCCCTGGGCCAGGCCTTCGCCTTCTCCCGCCGGGGCACCGACCGGATCGCCGTCGCGGTGACCGGCGAGGGTGCCGCCAACCAGGGTGCCTTCCACGAGTCGCTCAACCTGGCGGCCCTCTGGCACCTGCCCGTGGTCTTCGTCGTCGAGGACAACCAGTGGGGCATCTCGGTGCCGCGCAGCGCCTCGACGGCGGTCCCGTCCAACGCCGACCGCGCCGCGGCCTACGGCATACCCGGGGTGCGGGTGGAGGACAACGACGTCGACGCGGTCTTCGAGGCCGCGGGCGAGCTCGTCGCCCGGGCCCGACGCGGCGAGGGCCCCTCGCTGCTGGAGGTCTCGACCCTGCGCCTCCTCGGGCACTTCGAGGGTGACGCGCAGGGCTACCGCACCGACCTCGACGAGGTGAACGAGCACGACCCCATCCCGCGCTACGAGGCCCGGCTGCGCGAGGCCGGCCTGCTCGACGACGCCCTCCGCGACGAGGTCGCCCGCGAGGCCGAGGAGCGCGTCGAGGCCGCCATCGCCTTCGCCAAGGACAGCCCGCTGCCCGATCCCGCCGAGGCCACCCGCTACGTCTTCCCCGAGGAGGGCTCCCGATGACGACCACCGCCGCACCCACCACCCGCCGGCTCAACACCGCCAAGGCGATGGCCGAGGCGATCGCCCAGGAGATGCGTGCCAACCCCGAGGTCTTCTACCTGGGCGAGGACGTCGGGCCCTACGGCGGCATCTTCGGCTCCACCACGGGGCTCTTCGAGGAGTTCGGCCCGTCGCGGATCATCGACACCCCGATCTCGGAGACGGCCTTCATCGGTCTGGGGATCGGCGCCGCCGTCGAGGGCATGCGCCCGATCGTCGAGCTGATGTTCGCCGACTTCATGGGCGTCTGCCTGGACCAGATCTACAACCACATGGCCAAGATCCACTTCGAGTCCGGCGGCAACGTGACGGTCCCGATGGTGCTCACCACCGCTGTGGGCGGCGGCTATTCCGACGGCTGCCAGCACTCCCAGACCCTCTGGGGCACCTTCGCCCACCTGCCGGGCATGAAGGTCGTCGTGCCGTCCAACCCCGCCGACGCCAAGGGTCTGATGACCTCGGCGATCCGGGACGACGCGCCCGTCGTCTACATGTTCCACAAGGGCGTCATGGGCCTGCCGTGGATGGCCAAGAACCGCCGCTCGATCGACGTCGTCCCCGAGGGCGAGCACGTCGTGCCGATCGGCAAGGCCGCCGTCGCCCGCGAGGGCGGCGACGTCACGGTCGTCACCCTCTCGCTGTCGGTCCACCACACGCTCGACGTGGCCGAGCAGCTCGAGGGCGAGGGCGTCTCGGTCGAGGTGATCGACCTGCGCTCGCTGGTGCCGCTGGACCGGGAGACCGTGCTGGCGTCCGTGGCGAAGACCGGGCGGCTCGTGGTCGTGGACGAGGACTACCACTCGTTCGGGCTCTCGGGCGAGATCCTGGCCTCGGTCGTCGAGGCCGACCCGGGCCTGCTCAGGGCCGCGCCACGCCGCGTCACCACCCCGGACGCGCCGATCCCCTACGCGCACGGGCTGGAGCAGGCCGTGCTGCCGCTGCACGACCGGATCACGGCCGCGATCCGCGAGGTGCTGGCGTGACCGACCTGCACTTCCCCCAGCTCAGCGCCGAGCGCCCGGACGCCACCGGGGTCCTGGCCACCTGGTACGCCGCCGACGGCGATGCCGTGGCCGAGGGTCAGCTCGTCGCCGAGGTGCAGCTGGACAAGGTCGACGCGGAGGTGCTCGCCCCCGCCTCCGGGACCATCCGGCTGCTGGTCCCCGAAGGGGAGGAGGTGGCCCAGGGCTCCCGGATCGCCGAGATCACGTAGGTCCGGCCCGCCACCGACGCCGCCCCGGGGACTCCCCCTGTCCCGCTCCCCGGGGCGGCGCTGCCCTGCCGGGTCGGGGTGCGTCGGGCGCCCAGCCTGGGAAGATGGACGACGATGACGCATCCTGACCCGAGCGGGCGCCGCCCGCTGACCGCGACCTACCGGATGCAGCTGCACTCCGGCTTTCCCTTCACCGACGCCCTCGGCGTGCTGCCCTACGTCGAGGCGCTGGGCGTCAGCCACGTCTACCTCTCGCCGGTGCTCACCGCCACGCCCGGCTCCGAGCACGGCTACGACGTCCTCGACCACACCACCGTGAGCCCCGAGCTGGGCGGCCGCGCCGGGCTCGAGCGCCTCGCCGCCGAGACCCACGCCCGAGGCATGGGGGTCGTGGTCGACATCGTCCCCAACCACATGGCGATCGTGCCCGAGGTCTGGCGCAACGCCCCCCTCTGGGAGGTGCTCTCCCGGGGCCGTCACGCGCCGCGGGCGCACTGGTTCGACGTCGACTGGGACCACCTCGGCGGTCGCTTCGGCCTGCCGGTGCTCGGTCGCCCGCTGGAGGAGGTGCTCGCCGACGGCGAGCTGACGGTCGGCACCGGGCGGGACGACGAGGGCCCGGCCGCGGGGACCCCGGTGCTCCGCTACTACGAGCACGTGCTCCCGCTCGCGCCCGGCACCGCCGACCTCGCCGACGACCTGCCCGCACTCCTCGAGGCCCAGCACTGGCAGCTCGCCTGCTGGCTGGAGGCGCCCGAGGTGCTCAACTACCGCCGGTTCTTCGAGGTGAGCAGCCTGCTCGGCGTCCGGGTCGAGGAGCCGGACGTCTTCGAGGCCACCCACGCCGAGCTGCTCGACCTGCACCACGCGGGCGTCGTCGATGGCTTCCGCATCGACCACCCCGACGGCCTTGCCGACCCGCAGGGCTACCTGGCGATGCTGCGCGACCGGCTGCGCCCCGGCAGCCCCGTCTGGGTCGAGAAGATCCTCGAGGGCACCGAGCGGCTGCCGTCCGACTGGGCCTGCCACGGCACGACCGGGTATGACGCGAACGCCGCCGTGCTCGGGGCGATGGTCGACCCCACGACCGCCTCCGCCGTGAGCACCGCGTGGTTCGCCACCGGCGGCGAGCCCGACCTCGAGGTCGAGGTGGAGCGCTGCAAGCGCCTGGCCGTGGAGACGCTCTTGCGCCCGGAGGTGGGTCGGCTCGTGCGCCGCGCCCGCGAGGCGCTGCCCGGCCACGACGAGCACCGGCTGCGGGCCGCGCTGGGCGAGCTGCTCGTCGGCGTGCACGTCTACCGCGCCTACGTCCGGCCCGACGACCCCGCCGACCGGACGTCGTCCGACGACCCCGAGCGCCCGCTGCTCGAGGCGTTGTCGCGGGCGCGCCTGACCCGGCCCGACCTCGACACCGAGCTGGTCGACCTCGCGGAGGTGCTGCGCCGCCCGGGCTCGGGCGCCGCGCGGGACCTGTGCGTCCGCTTCCAGCAGACCACCGGGCCGGTCATGGCCAAGGGCATCGAGGACACCGCCTTCTACCGCTGGCACCGCCTGGTCGCCCTCAACGAGGTCGGGGCCGACCCCGCGGTGGGGGAGCACCCGGAGGACGCGGTCGAGCGACTGCATACCTGGGCCCGCCACCAGGCCGAGCACTGGCCCCTCGGCATGACCACGCTGTCCACCCACGACACCAAGCGCAGCGAGGACGTGCGGGCACGCATCCTCGCCGTCGCCGGCGACGCCGACGCCTGGCGCGAGCTGTCGGCCGCCTCGGCCGCGGCCGCCTCGCGGCACGGCGTCGACGCACCCACCGCGCACCTGGTGTGGCAGACCCTGGTCGGGGCCGGCCGGGTCGCCCACGACCGGCTGCACGACTACCTGATCAAGGCGGTGCGCGAGGCCAAGCTCCACAGCACCTGGATCGAGCCCGACGAGGACTACGAGGCGCGGGTGCTCGCGCTCGCCGACGAGATGGTCGGCGAGGACGGCGAGGTGAGCACGGCGATCGGTGCCGCGGTCCGCGACAACTACCCGACGATCCGCACGCTCACCCTGGCGCAGAAGGTCATCCAGCTCACGCTGCCCGGCGTGCCCGACACCTACCAGGGCACCGGCCTCGTCGACCTCAGCCTGGTCGACCCCGACAACCGGCGGCCGGTGGACTACGCCGAGCGGGTCGAGCGGCTGCGCCGCCTGGACGAGACCGGCGACCGCACCGACCTCTCCGACGAGGTGCTGTGGGTGACCTCGCGGGTCCTGCGGCTGCGCAGCTGGCTGCCCCAGGCCTACGGGCCCGGCGCCTCCTACGAGCCGGTGGCGGCCGACCCGTCGCCGCACGTCCTGGGCTTCCTGCGGGGCGGGGTCGCCGCCACGCTGACGCTGCGGGCACCCCGGGCGCTGGGCGCCGCGGGCGGGCTGGGGCAGACCCGCGTCCTGCTGCCGCCGGGCCACTGGCGCGACGCGCTCAGCGGGGCCGACCACCACGTGGGAGACGAGGGCGTGCTCGCCGTCGACGTCTTCGCCACCGCACCGGCCGCGGTGCTCGTGCGGGCCACCGATCTGGAGGAGGGACCACGGTGAACCAGCACCACTACCGGCTCTGGTCGCCGCTCGCGGGGGGAGTGGAGCTGCTGCTCGGGGCGGACGCCTCGACGACGGTGCCGATGACGCGCGGGGCCGACGGGTGGTGGACGGCGGAGGCCGACCCGGGCGACGGGCGCTACGCCTTCCGCGTCGACGACGGCATCGCCATCCCGGACCCGCGCTCGCGGCGGCAGCCCGACGGGGTGCACGCGCCGAGCGCGCTCGTCGACACCTCCGCCTTCTCCTGGACCGACTCGGGCTGGCGCGGGGTGGAGCTCGAGGGCGCGGTCGTCTACGAGCTGCACGTCGGCACCTTCAGCCCCGAGGGGACCTTCGACGGGATCGTCGAGCACCTCGACCACCTCCGCGACCTCGGGGTCACGGTGATCGAGCTGATGCCGGTCGCGGCCTTCCCCGGGCGGCACGGCTGGGGCTACGACGGCGTCGCACCGTATGCCGTGCACGAGCCCTACGGCGGCCCCGAGGGTCTCGCCCGGCTCGTCGACGCGGCGCACGCGGCGGGTCTGGCCGTGTGGCTCGACGTGGTCCACAACCACCTGGGTCCAAGCGGCAACTACCTCTCGCTCGCGGGGCCCTACTTCACCGACCGCCGCCACACGC
Organism: Ornithinimicrobium humiphilum; assembly: GCF_006716885.1. Classification (NCBI taxonomy): domain Bacteria; kingdom Bacillati; phylum Actinomycetota; class Actinomycetes; order Micrococcales; family Ornithinimicrobiaceae; genus Ornithinimicrobium; species Ornithinimicrobium humiphilum. Next base: position 30,123 of record NZ_VFPU01000002.1, on the reverse strand, counting down.
CGTGGGGGCAGGCCGTCAACCTCGACGGGCCGCTCTCGGACGAGGTGCGCGCCTACCTGCTCGACAACGTGCGGATGTGGCTGGAGGACTACCACCTCGACGGGCTGCGGCTCGACGCCGTCCACGAGCTGCACGACGACCGGGCGATCCACCTGCTCGAGGAGATGGCGGCGCTCGCCGACGAGATCTCCGGGCGCACCGGTGTGCCCCGGATGCTCGTGGCCGAGTCCGACCGCAACGACCCCGCGACCGTGACGCCGCGCGCGACCGGCGGCGCGGGTGGGCTCGGGCTGCACGGGCAGTGGGCCGACGACGTCCACCACGCGCTGCACACGGCGCTGACGGGCGAGTCCCAGGGCTACTACGGCGACTTCGCAGCCGACCCGGACGCGCTGGTCACCGTGCTGGGCAGCAGCCCCTTCCTGCACGCCGGCACCTACTCCTCCTTCCGCGGACGGGTGCACGGGCGGCCGGTGGACCCGGCGGTCACCCCCGGCTGGCGCTACGTCGCCGCGCTCCAGACCCACGACCAGGTCGGCAACCGTGCCGCGGGCGACCGCATCGGGCACGGCATACCCCCGGGCCGGCAAGCGGCCGGTGCCGCGCTGCTGCTGACGTCTCCCTGGACCCCGATGCTCTTCATGGGGGAGGAGTGGGGCGCCTCTACGCCGTGGCAGTACTTCACCGACCACGAGGAGGAGGAGCTGGCGACGGCGATCCGCGAGGGGCGGCGGCGCGAGTTCGCCTCCCACGGCTGGTCGCAGGAGGTGCCCGACCCGCAGGCGGAGTCGACGGTGCGGGCGTCGACGCTGGACTGGGACGAGGTGCGGCGGGAGCCGCACGCGACGATGCTGGACTGGTACCGCACGCTGCTGCGGCTGCGGCGCGAGCTGCCCGCCCTGCGCGGGCCGCTCGGCGAGGGCGAGGTGCGACGCGAGCCTGCCGGCGACGGCGAGGTGGTGACGGTGAGGCGAGGAGACGTGGAGGTCGTGGTGGTGCTGGGTGACGGACGGCTGGAGCGACCCGCGGAGGGTCACCTGCGCGCGTCCTTCGGCGAGGTGGCGCTGGGCGACGGCACGCTGGTCGTCGGCCCCGACTCGGCGGCGATCCTGCAGGTCCGTCCGTGACCGGCCCCGACGAGGGCCGGATCTTCCACCGGCCCGTCTACCGCCCGACCGAGGCGCTCGAGAACGCCGCCGGAGGCATCGACCCGCTGGAGGCCGTCGAGGCGGCGCACCGCACGGCCGAGCTCGTCGTGGGCCGCGGCCGCGACACCGATGACCCAGAGCTGACCGCCCGGTTGGTGGGGCTGGTCCGCGAGGTGGGCCTGGCGACCGTCGCCGAGATGTGGTCCGACCGCCCGGCGCGCACGCTGCCGGGGGCGCTCTGGCGGCTCTACCTCCTGCACGAGTGGGTGCAGCGGCGTCCCGACGAGGTCGGACGGCTCTGGACCGAGGGCGCCGGCCACACCGAGGTCTACCGGGCGATCGCCGGCGTGGCCGAGCCGCCGGACCCCGAGGGGCTGCGCCGTATGACCGAGCAGATCCTCACCGGCGTCTTCACCGGCGACCTGGCCGTGGCGCTGGAGCGTGCGTCGGCGTTCTGCCACGTCATGGCGGTCGGCCTGAGCGAGCCCGGCGCCGAGGACGTGCCTGGCGAGCAGGTGCGTCGCGGCGGGCGCATGCGCGACACCGCCGACGACCTCACGGCCTGCGCCCGGCTGTGGCGCAAGGGCGACCTGCACTAGGGGCCACCCGACCCACCGCATACCGGGACGACTTCGTGTCGCCATGACGACACAAACCGGTCCCAGTCTTGCGACGGCTGCCCACGACCACCGTCCACACCCTCTGGCTGTGAGGACGACCACATCGGCGTCGATGAGGAACAATGACCGGGTGGTTCCTCGTTGGACCACATCGCGTGCCGGGCCGCGGTAGCCCCGGGCTCCAACATTCGCCGCTACGAGCGGCCTCGCGCCGAGAGGCGCTCCCGGCCCGGCACGCAACTTCCCCCGGCGCGGCTCGCCCGCCCGGGGGATTCGTGCGTCCGGGCGTTCGTGCGTCCAGGCCCGGACGGTCCCGGCAGCACGGGCGACTACCGCCGGCTCGGCCTCAGCGCGGAGGGCGGTGCCGCTCGACCGCGACCACACGGGCGTCCGCGCCGACGCCGTGCATCGTGCAGGCCAGCACCTCACCCTTGTCGAGCTTGACGTCGACCAGGCGCGCGAGCAGCCGCTTGGAGCCGCGGGAGAGGTCCGGGGCAGCCCGCTCCGCCAGGCCCTCCAGCAGCGGGCCGAGGACGGGGCCGTGCGTGCACAGGGCCGTGGGCTGGGCCGACCGGCAGATCCGGTCGAGGTGGCGCAGCACCTTCTCCGGCGCCTCGGCGTGGCCCTCCTCGGAGAGTCCCCTCTTGGCCACCAGCCGCACACCGCGGGAGGTCGCCCAGGGGGCGACCGTGTCGACGCAGCGCACGGACGGGCTGGTCAGCACCCGGGTGGGGGCGTAGGCGTCGAGGAGGCCCTGCATCCGCCGCGCCCGACGGCGGCCCACGTCGGTGAGCGGGCGCAGCGGGTCCGGCCGGCCCCACGACCCACGGGGTATGGCGTGCGCGTGCCGGACGACCAGCAGCGGCCACGTGGCCAGCAGCCCCGCGTCGTGCAGGCCCACCAGCGCCTCGAGCTGCTCCTGGTCGCGGCGGTGCGAGAGCCGGCGCCCGGCCGGCGTGGGGGAGAGCCAGGCGACGTCGTCGACCTCGTGCTCGAGCTTGCCGTTCCCCCCGACGACCTCGCCGGCCCAGTAGCGGACCTGCTTGGTCTGGCCGCCGGAGAGCGGGTAGCAGGACTCGGGCAGCGGCATACCCAGACGGACCCGGAGCCCGGTCTCCTCCAGCGTCTCCCTGGCGGCGGCCGCCGCCCAGTCCTCGCCGGCGTCGAGCTTGCCCTTGGGCCAGGACCAGTCGTCGTACTTCGGCCGGTGCACCAGCGCGACCTGCAGGACGCCGTCGACCTGGCGGTAGGGCAGGACCCCGGCGGCCCTCACCACGTGCGGCGGCGAGCTCACGACCCTGGCGTCCCCGCGGCGTACATGACGTCCACGGCGGAGCGCTCGAAGCCGATCCGTCCGTAGGTGGCGATGGCGGCGGCGTTGTCGCCGTCGACGTAGAGGGTGGCCGTGTCGACGCCCACGTTGCGCAGGTGCTGCAGGCCGAGGACGGTGACGGCCCGTCCGAGCCCGCGGCCCTGGTAGTCGGGGTCGACGCCGACGACGTAGACCTCGCCGGTGAGCGGGCCGCCGTTGGCCTGCTCGACCTTGGTCCAGTGGAAGGCGGCGAGGCGGGCCCGGCCGTCGGGGTCGACGTCGGTGGTGTCCTCGACGAGGAGGAAGCCGTTGGGGTCGAACCACGGCTCCTGCTGGCGCTCCTTGAGGTCCGTCAGGGTCATCCGGCCCTGTTCGGCGTGGGAGGCGAAGGAGCGGGCGTTGACCGCGAGCCAGGCCTCCTCGTCCTCGCCCACGCGGAAGGTGCGCACGGCGAAGCCCTCCGGCACCGAGACCTCCTCGGGCAGCTCGGCCCACTCGCCGGCGAGCGGGCGGCTCATCTGCCACAGCTCGCGGACGACCGTCAGGCGGCGCGACTCGTAGAGCCGACGGGCGTCGGGGAGGTCCCCGTGGGACCAGAGCCGGACGTTCGGCCAGCGCTCGAGGACGTGGTCGAGCAGCAGCCCGCCGAGGCCGTGGCGGCGGTGCTCGGGGTCGACGACGATCTCGCCGGACGGGGCGTCCGGGTCCGACTCGTCGACGTGGCCGTAGGCCAGCACCCGCGCGTTGATCTCGCCCGGGCGGTCGAGCACCACCAGGTGGGTGGACGTGGGCACGAGCTCCTCGCCGGGCAGACGTCTGGCCTGCAGCACCGTCTGTTCGGACAGCGGGCGCACCCCGTCGTGCTGCGCGGCCCGGACGGCCAGCGCGAGGATGTCTCCGGAGAGACGGGGCGGGAGGGCGGTCAGCTCCTCGACGGTGGGGCTCTGGCCAGACATGGGGGTCAGTCTGGCACGGAGGTCAGGACTCGTCGCCGCGTGGCCCGCTGAAGCGGTAGCCCACGCCGCGGATGGTGCCGATGAGGGACTCGCGCTCCGGCCCGAGCTTGGCCCGCAGCCGCCGGATGTGGACGTCCACGGTGCGCGTGCCGCCGTAGTAGTCCAGCCCCCAGACCTCCTGCAGGAGGATGTCGCGCGTGACCACGCGTCCCGGGCGCTGCACGAGGTAGCGCAGCAGCTCGAACTCCTTGAACGTCAGGTCCAGCGGCACGCCACCGGCGCGCACGCTCCAGCTGGCCTCGTCGACCACGACGTCGGCGACCCGGATGGTCTCCGGCTCGGCGCCGTCCTCGGCGGCACCCTGCGTGCCGGGCGCGCCCGGGCGGGGCCGGGCCAGCAGCAGGCGCACCCGCGCCGAGATCTCCGCAGGGCCGGCCGTGCAGAGCACGAGGTCGTCCATCGGCCAGCGCTCGTCGATCACCGACAGGCCGTCGACGGAGACGACGACGAGCACGGGGCAGGACAGGCCGACCGTCTCCAGCGAGCGCACCGTGCCGCGGGCGGCGACGAGATCGGTGACCGCGTCGACGACGACGAGGTCCGGCTCGACGCCGGTGGCGAGGGGCCCGACGTCCATCGGGCGGGCCGTGACGGTATGGGGCAGGAGGCCGAGACTGGGCGCTACCTCGGGCACCGCGGTGTCGGCCGGGGTGCGGGGGGTGAGGAGGACCAGGTCGGCCACCGCCACAGGATACGTCCGGCCTGGGATACTGCTCGCATGTCCCCGTCGTCCCGGCTGCTCCCGCGTCTCGCACCGTCGGCCTACGTGACGGGGTCGGTGGTCGCGGTCGTGGTCGTCCTGGGGGTGGCCGCGTTCACCGCGCCGGGCCTGCTGGCCTTCGCGCTGGCGGCCGGTGCGGCGGTGCTGGCCTGGGGCTGGGCCGGGGCGCTCGCGCTGCCGAGCCCGCGCGGGTCGTTGACCGTGATCGTCGTGGGCGGCCTGGCCCTCGTGCTCAGCGTGGCCTTCCGGACCGGCGAGCCCTGGCTGGTCTGGGTGCCGGCGGCCCTGGCCATCTCGATGATCGCGGCCTTCGCCCACCAGCTCTTCCGCGTCGACGGCCGCCCCCGCCTGGTGCAGTCGGTCAGCTCGGTCGTGCTCGCCCTGACGCTGATCGCGAGCGGCGTCCTGCTCGTGCCGCCGTCGCACACCCGCGTGGGCGTCTGGCTGATCGTCGGCGCGCTGGCGGCGGCTGCCGCGTCGGCCGCCACCGACCTGCTCGGGCGCCGTCCCGCGCTGCAGCCCTGGCTCACGGCCTTCGCCATGGCCGCGGGCGGCCTCGCCTCGGTCGTCGTCGCGCTGCTCAGCGGCAACGTCTGGACGACCTGGCTCCTCGTCGGCGTCGCGGCGGGCGCGCTCAGCCACGCGATGCGCACCGTGATGGCCCCGCTGCCGACGCTCGCCCTGGCCCGCCCGCGCCTGGTCGCGGCGCTGGCCTCGGTCCTCGTCGTCGGCGCCGTGCCCTACCTCGTCGCGCGGGCCTTCGAGCCCGGGGCACTGCTCGGCTGAGCCCGCTTCCCGCCGGGCGCCCGCCCCTCGGCCCCTACGATGGACCCGTGCCCATCACGATCGATCCGACCATGCACCCCGACAACGCGCCCCTGGCGTGGATGATCGGCTCGTGGGCGGGCGCCGGCGTCGTCGGCTATCCCTCCATCGAGTCGCGCCACTTCGGCCAGGAGATCGACGTCACGCACGACGGGCGACCGTTCCTGCAGTGGACCTCCCGCACCTGGCTGCTCGACGAGAACGGCCAGAAGCAGCGCGAGGCGGCGATCGAGACCGGCTTCTGGCGCCCCCTGCCCGACGGCGAGGTGGAGCTGCTGCTCACGCACCCCACGGGGATCGTCGAGATGTACCACGGCCGCACCAGCCCGGCGAAGGTCGAGGTGCGCACCGACGGCGTCATCCGCAGCCCGCACGCCAAGGAGTACTCCGCGGCGCACCGTCTCTACGGCTACGTCAACGGCGCGATGATGTGGGTCATGGACATGGCGGCCACCGGCCACCCCCTCCAGTCGCACGTCTCCGCCGAGCTCAGGCGCGTCTGACCGGCGGCGCTCCGCCCTCCCCGGGTATGCGGTGGGGCCGGGCGATCCGTGCCCGCGCCGGCCACGGCATACCCCGTCTCTTCAGCAGCTGCCGCCGAAGCCCTGCCGGGGCGACACCTCGTCGGCGTAGTTCTCCATGGTGTCGTTGCGCAGGTGCTCGCTGAGCGTCCGCATCTGCTGCTCGGCCATGACGACGATGGAGCCGGCGACCGGGTGCATGTCGATGCCGCACCACGGGCCGCTCCAGAAGTGCACGTCGCCGCCGCGGATGTTGCGCATGGAGAAGCCGAGGTTGCGCATGTCGGAGACCTGGAGGCTCTCGTCCACGGTGAGGTTGGTCGTCGCGGCGTCGATGAAGGACGCCAGCCGGCCGGGGTTGGTCAGCGTCTCGCGCGAGAGCGCCTTGAGCATCACGGCCTTGACGAACTGCATCTGCCGCTCGCCGCGGGAGATGTCGCCCTGGGACAGGCTGTAGCGCTCGCGGACGAACTTCAGGCCCTGCTCGCCGTTCATGTGGTGCACGCCGGCCTCGAAGCCCCCACCGCCCTCGGTCACCTGCACGTCGACACCGCCGATGGCATCGGTCATCGCCTTGAAGCTCTCGAAGTTGACGATGACGACGTGGTCGATCGGCACGTCCACGAGCGGCTGCAGGGTCTGCAGCAGCAGCGGGGCGCCGCCGTAGGAGTAGGCGGCGTTGATCTTCGAGCTGCCGCCCGTGCCGGCGATCGGCACGAAGAGGTCGCGCGGGAAGTGGATGAGGTCGACCCGGTCGCGCTCGTCGCTGATGTGCATGAGCACGATGACGTCGGAGCGGCCGCGCTCGACCGACAGGTCGCGGCTGTCGCTGCCGATGACGAGGAAGTTGAGGGCGTCGCCCGCGGCGGCGTCGCGCTCGGGCGTGGTGACCGGGATCTCGACCCCGCTGATGTCGATGGGCTCGCCGTCCTCGCCGACGATCGGTGCGGCCTCCTCGTCGTCGGCCTCGATCGGGTCGCCCTCGCCCTCGTCCTGGCCGTCGCCGGGCTGGTTGGCGCCGTCGGGTCCGATGGTGATGACGCCGTCGCGGTCGGCCTTGAGGTCCTCGTGGGTGATGTTGTCCGCCACAGTGCGCTGCAGCATGAAGGCGTAGCCCGCGACGACCACCACGGCGGCGAGCACGAGGGCGCCGACGGTCCACGCGGCGATGCGCACCGGGCGGTGCCGTCGGGCACGCCGCTGCTCGCGCCGCGTCGCGGGTCGGGCCTGCTCGTTCCCGTGCTCCTGGTACCCCATGGGAGCGCAGTGTAGGCGCCCGGACTGCGCCCTTCCCGTGAGCGCGGCGCCGGCGCACCAGGGGTGACGTACCGTGGAAGGACCGATCTCCACCCGCCCCCGAGGAGCGAGCTGCCCATGAGCGTCCTGCTGGACCGTCCCGGAGCCGTCGCCGGCACCGGCGTCGACGCCGGTGTCGCCGCGCACTACGGCGCCCCGCACAAGGAGCAGGTGCTGCTCTCCGAGGGCCTGGCCGTGGTGGACCTCTCGCACCGCGGCGTCGTCACGATCACCGGCCCCGACCGGCTCACCTGGCTGCACTCGCTCACCACCCAGCAGCTCGCCGACCTGCCGCCGCGCACGTCGGTGGAGGCGCTCATCCTCTCGCCCAAGGGGCACGTCGAGCACGCGCTGCACGTCGTCGACGACGGCACCACCACGTGGATCACCACCGAGCCCGGGGCCGCCCCGGAGGTCGCCGGCTGGCTCGACAGCATGCGGTTCATGCTCCGCGTCGAGGTCGCCGACGTCACCGAGGGGTATGCCGTGCTCGGCGAGCCGATCGGCAGCGAGTCGGCCGAGGGCGAGGACCTCTCCTGGGTCGACCCGTGGCCCCGCCCGGTCGGCCCGCAGACCCATGCCTACGGCCCCGTGGGCGACGAGCACCCCGGCACCGGCCGCGCCTGGCGCGAGCTGATCGTGCCGCGCGACCGGCTCGAGGCGGCCGTCGGCGACCGGCCGCTGGCGGGCACCTGGGCCGCGGAGGCGCTGCGGATCGCCGCCTGGCGGCCGCGGGCCGGCGTTGACACCGACCACCGCTCGATCCCGCACGAGCTCGACTGGCTCCGCACCGCCGTCCACCTCGCCAAGGGCTGCTACCGCGGCCAGGAGACGGTCGCGCGCGTCAAGAACCTCGGCCGCCCGCCGCGCCGCGTCGTCTTCCTGCACCTCGACGGGTCGGGGCACGTCCTGCCCGAGCCCGGCACCGAGCTGGCGCCCGTCGACGGTGGTCGCCCGGTGGGGCAGCTCACGAGCGTGGCCCTGCACCACGAGGACGGCCCGGTCGCGCTGGCCGTCGTGAAGTACACGACCGACCCGCAGGCCGTGCTGCTCGCCGGCGACGTCGCGGCCTCGCAGACGGCGATCGTGCCGGTCAGCACCGAGCGCCCCTCCCGCCCGCGGCTGTAGGGACGCCTGCCGCGCCCGGCCGCGGTGCCCGTGCCGGACGCGAGCCGGAGCGGGACCGCAGGGGTGCGTGACGGCATACCCGGGCCGGGCTGGCAGGATCGGGGCCATGGCTTCGACCCTCATCACCGTGGCGCCGACGGGCGCCGAGACGGCCAAGGCTGACTTCCCGCAGCTGCCCACGACCCTGGAGGAGCTCGTCGAGACCGCGGTGCGGTGCGAGCAGGTCGGGGCCGGGCTGATCCACGTGCACGTGCGCGACCCCGAGAACGGCCACGTGCCCACGCTGGACCCGGTGCGGCTGCGCGACACCGTTCAGGCCCTGCGCGAGGCGACCGACCTGGTCGTCCAGCTCTCCACGGGAGGCTCGGTCAAGGACCCGCTGGAGAAGCGCCTGACCGTGCTCGAGGCCGAGCCCGACTCGTGCTCGCTGACCTGCGGCACCGTGAACTTCGGCGACGACGTCTTCCTCAACCCGCACGGCTTCATGAGCGACCTCTACGTGCAGGCGCAGGAGAAGGAGGTCGTGCCGGAGTTCGAGATCTTCGAGCTGGGCCACCTCGCGGCGCTGAGCAGGCTCATCGACGCCCACGGCCTGCCCTTCGGCGGCAAGGTCCACGTCGACTTCGTCACCAACGTGCCCGGCGCCATGCCCGGCACCGTCGAGGCCCTCGTCGCGGGCGTGCAGATGCTGCCGGCGGAGGTGACGAGCTGGTCGGCCACCGGCATCGGCCGGGCGCACCTGCCGATCGCGGCCGCGGCGCTGGCGATGGGCGGCCACCTGCGCGTGGGCATGGAGGACAACCTCATGATGGCGCGCGGCCAGCAGGTCCAGCACAACGCCGAGCTCGTCGAGCGGGCCGCCGGGCTCGCCACGACCATGCAGCGTCCGCCGATGACCACCACCGAGGCGCGCGAGCTGCTGGCGGTCAAGGACCGTCGCACCCGATGAGCGCTGCGCAGAGTCCGCTGGCCACCGCCCCCGTCGTCGCGCACGTCGTGCGCAGCGGCTTCGTCGAGTCCGTGCACGCCGGCGTGGCCGCCGGGGTCGGCGCCGACGGCGAGCTGGTCGTCTCCGTCGGCCCGGTCGACGCCCCGATCCTGCCGCGGTCCTCGCTCAAGCCGCTGCAGGCGGTCGCGATGCTGCGGGCCGGTGCCGACCTGTCCGGCGAGCTGCTGGCCCTGGCCTGCGCGAGCCACTCCGGCGAGCCCTTCCACCTCGACGGCTCGCGGCGCATCCTGGCCTCCGTCGGGCTCGACGAGTCCGCGCTCCAGAACACCCCCGACCGCCCGATCGACGAGGCCGAGCGGGCCCGCTGGATCGCCGAGGGCCTCGCACCGTCGTCCCTGGGGCAGAACTGCTCGGGCAAGCACTCCGCGATGCTCGCCGCGTGCGTCGCCGCGGGCTGGGAGACCGCGACCTACCGCGACCCCGACCACCCGCTCCAGCGGCTCGTCGTCGAGACGGTGGAGGAGCTGACCGGCGAGCCCGTGGCGACGGTCACCGTGGACGGGTGCGGCGCCCCCGCGCTCGCCGTCTCCGCGGCCGGGCTGGCCCGCGCCTTCGGCCGGATCGCCTCGGCCGACCCCGGCACCCCCGAGGGCCGGGTGGCCGCGGCCATGTCCGCCCACCCCGACTACGTCGGCGGCACGGGCCGCGACGTCACCGACCTCATGCGCGGCGTGCCCGGGCTCATCGCCAAGGATGGGGCCGAGGCGGTCTACGCCGTCGGCCTCCCCGACGGCAGCGGCGTCACCGTCAAGATCGTCGACGGCTCCGACCGGGCGCGTGTGGTGCTGACCACCGCCGTGCTGCGCCGGCTGGGCGCGACCGGGCTGGGCCCCGACGTCGCCGCCGTGCTGGACGGGCTCGACGCCCGCGCGGTCGTCCGCGGCCACGGCGAGCCGGTCGGCGCCGTCCACGCGCTGCCGTTGCCCGACCCGGCATGAGGGCGGTCCTGCAACGGGTGACGCGCGCGAGCGTCACCGTCGAGGGCGAGGTCGTCGGGGCCATCGGCCCCGGCCTGCTCGCGCTCGTCGCCGCGACCCACGACGACGGACCGACCGACGTCGGGACGACGGCCCGCAAGATCGCCGAGCTGCGCATCCTGCCGGGGGAGACCTCGGTCGTCGAGACCGGCGCCGCCGTCCTCGTCGTCAGCCAGTTCACGCTCTACGGCGAGACCCGCAAGGGGCGGCGGCCCTCGTGGAGCCGGGCCGCGCCGGGCGAGGTGGCCGAGCCGCTCGTCGACGCGGTGGCCGACGCGCTCCGGGCGCGCGGCATCGAGGTCGCCACCGGGCGGTTCGGGGCGGCCATGCAGGTCGAGCTCGTCAACGACGGTCCGTTCACGGTGATCATCGACACCTGACCGCGGGGGTTCCCGCCCGGCGCCGGGTGCCACCCGCCCGGTGCCGGGGGCGACTGCCAGCGGCACGGCATACCCTGGGGCGCATGTCCGCGATCTACGAGGCCCAGAGCCTGCTGCAGCTGGCGATCGGCGTCGGTGTCCTGGCGATGATGGTCTGGGCGCTGGTCGACTGCCTCCGGACCCGGCCCGACGCCTTCGTCGCGGCGGGGAAGCGGACCAAGGGCTTCTGGCTGGCGCTCACCGGCGTCGCCACCGTGATCGGCTTCATCTTCGTGATGTCGCCCTTCAACCTGTTCAACCTGCTGGCGATCGTCGCGGCCGGGGTCTACCACGCCGACGTCCGCCCGGCGCTGCGCGCGGTCCAGGGACGGGGAGGCCAGGGCACCCACATGGGCCCCTACGGCCCGTGGTGAGCCTGAGCGGCCCGCGCACCAGCCTGCTGGCGGCCCCCGGCGGCGACCTCGAGGTCCTGACGACCGGCAAGGGCGACCCGCACTCCCTCTTCGTGCACGGGCTGGCCGGCTCCATCAGCACCACCCGCCCCTACGCCTCGGCGGTCCGGGGCACGTGCAGCTTCGTGCACCAGCGCGGCCACGGCCGCTCCTTCACCCCGGCCACCGAGGACTGGGGGTATGCCGAGCTCGCGGCGGACGTGCGCGCGGTCGCCGACCAGCTCGGGGCCGACCGCGCCCTGGGCGTCAGCATGGGTGCCGGAGCCCTGCTGGCGCTGCTGGCCGAGGATCCCGACCGGTTCGAGCGGGTCGTGCTCGTGCTGCCGGCCCTGATCGACCGGCCGCGGGGCGACGAGGCCATGCGCCGTCTCGGGAGCCTCGCGGCCCGGGTCGAGGCCGGCGACCCCGGCCCGGTGGCGCGCCACCTCCTCGGCGAGCAGCCCGCCGCCGTGCGCACCGACCCGAGGGTCGTGGCCTGGTGCCGCGAGCAGGCCGAGCACCTGGTCACCACCGGGGTCGCCGGCGTGCTGCGCGTGCTGCCCGACCGCGTCCCGGTGATCGACCGGTCGGTGCTCGCCCGGGTCACCTGCCCCGTGCTCGTGGTCGGGCAGGAGGACGACGACCTGCACCCCGCCCCGGTGGCCCGCGAGCTGGGGGAGGTGCTGTCCTCGGTCACGGTGCGCATCCTGCCCCCGGGTGGCATCATGTGGGAGCACCGGCGCGCCACCCGTGAGCTCGTCGGGGAGTTCCTCTCCGCACCGTGAGGGGGTTTGGGGGGTTCGCACAGACCGGGCGCGCAGGGCGCCCGGCGAGGAGGAAGTTTCATGGCTCAGTCCGTCGAGGACACCTCGTTCGAGGCGCAGCAGCGTGACCGCACCCAGGACGTGTTCGTCGTCGAGCGCCCCTGGGGCCGGTTCCAGCAGTTCACGACCAACGAGCCGGTGACGGTCAAGACCATCACGGTCGAGCCCGGCCGGCGGCTGTCGCTGCAGACTCACGGCCACCGGGCCGAGATGTGGCACGTGCTCGACGGCACCGCCGACGTCCAGGTCGACGACCGCGCGTGGACCGCCTCCGTGGGTGACATGGTGTGGGTGCCGCCGGGCGCCGTGCACCGCCTCGGCAACTCCGGCGACCGGCCGGTCCGGATCCTCGAGCTGGCCTTCGGCGCCTTCGACGAGGCGGACATCATCCGGCTCCAGGACGACTACGCCCGCTGCGAGGACGAGGACGACCTCGAGGCCTGAGGTCTCGTCCGGCCCCCTATTCGCACCGAGGCTGACCCGGGAGGGTGACGCTAGTGAGGTGCGACGGCGGCCCAGTCGACCGTCAGCTCGCCCTCGCGCCAGCGCGTTGGCCCGTGCCGCACGGGCCAGCCCGCCCCTCGGAGCTCCTCGGCGCAGGCGACCAGCCGCTGGCGCGCGCCGTAGGAGGCGAGCGGGGCGTGCCGCGCCCACGCGCGGTCGAGGTCGGACAGCAGGGCGTGGACGCCCTCGCCGGGGACGTTGCGGTGGATGAGCACCTTGGGCAGCCGTTCCGCGACGACCGAGGGGCGCTCGAGGCCGGCGAGCCGCCAGGCCAGCGTGAGGGTCCGCGGGTCGGGGGAGCCGTCGGCGCCGCGCCGCACGTCGACCCAGGTCGCGAGCCGGCCCACCTCGTCGCAGGTGCCCTCGACGAGCGCACCGCCCGGGGCCAGCCGCGCGACCATGCGGGCCCAGGCGTCGGCGACCTCGTCCTCGGCGTACTGGCGCAGCACGTTGAGGGCGCGCACCACGACCGGGTCCGTGCCGCTGGTCGTGGGCACCGGCACCTCGAAGCCGCCCAGCACGAAGTCGACCGCCGGCGGGTCGGCCACCGCGGTGCCACGGGCCACCCGCTCCGGCTCGATCTCGACCCCCACGAGGCGGATGTCGGGCCGCACCTGCCGGAGGCGGTCGGCGAGCTCGAGGACGGTGACCGGCGAGGCGCCGTAGCCGAGGTCGACGACGACCGGCGAGCCGGCCGGGGCCCGCAGCACGTCCCGCAGCGCCCAGGCCATCCACCGGTCCACCCGGCGGAGCCGGTTGGGGTTGGTCGTGCCACGGGTGACCGTGCCGAGCGGCCGGCCACCGGCGCGGCCGGGTCGTGGGGTCACCGGTCCAGGGTAGGCGGGCCCGGGGGAGACCTCGTGCGGCCCGTGCCAGACTGGTGCGGTGACCAGCACGGACAGCCTCGAGCGGCCGAACGGTGGCCTGCGGCACGTGGCGATGGTGTCGGTCCACACCTCGCCGCTGGAGCGGCCCGGCACCGGCGACGCCGGAGGCCTCAACGTCTACGTCGTCGAGACGGCGACCCGGCTCGCGCGCCGCGGCGTCCTCGTCGACGTCTTCACGCGGGCGACCTCCGGGTCGCAGGGCGGCAGCGTGCCCCTGGCGCCGGGGGTGACCGTGCACCACGTGACGGCCGGGCCCCTGGAGGGCCTCGGCAAGGAGGACCTGCCGGGCCAGCTGTGCGCCTTCGCGGCCGACTTCTCCTCGCACCTCGCCGGCCGCCCCGAGGGCCACTTCGACCTCATCCACGCCCACTACTGGCTCTCCGGCCAGGTCGGCTGGATCGCCTCCGACCGCTTCGACGTCCCGCTCGTGCAGACCATGCACACGATGGCCAAGGTCAAGAACCGGGCGCTCGCCGAGGGCGACCAGCCGGAGCCGCGGGGCCGGGAGATCGGCGAGGAGCAGGTGGTGGCCCGCGCCGACGCCCTGGTCGCCAACACCCCCGAGGAGGCACGCGAGCTCGTGGACCTCTACGGCGCCGACCCCGCCGCCGTGCACGTGGTGCCGCCCGGCGTGGCGCTGGAGACCTTCCGGCCCGGCCCGCAGGACGAGGCGCGGGCCGAGGTGGGCCTCGACCCCGACGCCGTCGTGCTGCTCTTCGTCGGCCGCATCCAGCCGCTCAAGGCCCCGGACGTGCTCGTCCGCGCCGCCGGCGAGCTGGTGCGCCGCGACCCCGCGCTGCGCGACCGGCTGCGGGTGGTCGTGCTGGGCGGGCTGTCCGGATCCGGTCTGACGCGCCCGAAGGCGCTGCGCAAGGTGGTCGTCCAGGAGGGTCTGGAGGACCTCGTGCAGATCCGTCCCCCGGTCTCGCGCGAGGAGCTGGCGACGTGGTTCCGCGCCGCGGACCTCGTCGCCGTTCCCTCCTACAACGAGTCCTTCGGCCTGGTCGCCGTCGAGGCCCTGGCCAGCGGCACCCCGGTCGTCGCGGCCCGCGTGGGCGGACTGCCGGTGGCGGTCGGCCGTGCCGGCGTCCTCGTCGACGGGCACGACCCCGAGGTCTGGGCCGACGAGCTCGCCGCCACCCTGCAGCGGCTCGAGGACCCTGCCGAGCGCGCGGCCTGGAGCACCCGGGCGGTCGCCCACGCCGAGCAGTTCTCCTGGGAGCACACGGTCGACCGGCTGGTCGAGGTCTACTCCGGCGCCGTCGCGGCGCGACGGCTGGGTTCGCCCGGGCCGGTCGGCGTGCCGGGCGGCGGGCCGGGGGCGGGCACGTGAGCGCCGCCGCGGAACGGCTGCGCGGGCAGCTGCTGGCCCTCGAGGTGCCGGTCGAGGACGGCGCCCGTGACGGCGAGCTGGTCGTCACCCTGCCGGGCGAGCGCAAGCTGCGCACCGTGGTCTCGCTCGTCGTGGGCGACCGGGCGGTCGACGTGCGGGCGTTCGTCGTGCGCAACCCCGACGAGAACCACGAGGAGGTCTACCGCCGCCTGCTGCGCCGCAACCTGCGGCTCCCGGGCCTGGCCTACGCCATCGACGGCTCCGGCGACGTCTTCCTCACAGGCCGGGTGCTCCTCGCGGGCCTGGACGACCGCGCTGTCGACGAGCTGCTGGGTGCGGTCCTCGCAGCCTGCGACGAGCCCTTCGACGAGCTGCTGCGGCTCGGCTTCTGGACCTCGATCCGCCGCGAGTGGACCTGGCGCCGCACGCATGGCGAGTCGACCCGCAACCTGGAGGCCTTCCGGGCCGAGCTCGAGGCGCTCGACGCGGCGGGGGAGGGTGTCGACCCCGCGACGACGGAGCCCGCCGGCGGCGCGCTCGCCCCCGGGGACGGGCCGGACCGCGCTGGGTAGGCTGGGTGGCATGAGCGAAGCCGCCCACACCCTGATCCTGCTCCGCCACGGCGAGAGCGACTGGAACGCCAAGAACCTGTTCACCGGATGGGTCGACGTCGACCTGACGGACAAGGGCCGGGCGGAGGCCGTGCGCGCCGGGGAGCTGATGGCGGCCGAGCAGCTGCTGCCGGACGTGCTCCACACCTCCCTGCTGCGCCGCGCCATCACCACCGCCCACACCGCCCTCGATGTCGCCGACCGGCACTGGATCCCGGTGCACCGCTCCTGGCGCCTCAACGAGCGTCACTATGGCGCCCTGCAGGGTCTGGACAAGGCCGCGACCCGCGAGAAGTACGGCGAGGAGCAGTTCATGCTCTGGCGCCGCAGCTTCGACACGCCCCCGCCGCCCATCGACGACGACAACGAGTTCTCGCAGGCGGGCGACCCCCGCTACGCCGACCTCGGCGACGAGATGCCCCGCACCGAGTGCCTCAAGGACGTCATCGCCCGGATGCTGCCCTACTGGGAGTCCGGCATCGTGCCCGACCTGCGGGCCGGGAGGACCGTTCTCGTGGCGGCGCACGGCAACAGCCTGCGCGCCCTCGTCAAGCACCTCGACGGCATCTCCGACGACGACATCGTCGGCCTCAACATCCCCACCGGCATCCCGCTGCTCTACGAGCTGGACGCGGACCTGCGTCCGGTCACCGCCGGCGGCCGCTACCTCGACCCCGACGCCGCGGCGGCGGCCATCGAGCAGGTCGCCAACCAGGGCAAGAAGTAGGCGCGCCGGCGGGTGGTGGCGGCCGCTACTCGGCGTCGAACTTGTAGCCCAGGCCGCGCACGGTGACGATGTGCACCGGCTTGCCCGGGTCGGGCTCGATCTTGGCGCGCAGCCGCTTGATGTGGACGTCGAGGGTCTTGGTGTCGCCGACGTAGTCGCTGCCCCAGACCCGGTCGATGAGCTGACCCCGGGTCAGCACCCGGCCGGCGTTGCGCAGCAGCATCTCGAGCAGCTCGAACTCCTTGAGCGGCATCGACACCGGCTCGCCGTGCACCTGCACGGTGTGCCGCTCGACGTCCATGCGGACCGGGCCGGACTCCACCGTCGAGGGCACCAGCTCCTCGGGCTCGGCCAGCCGGCGCAGCACCGCCTTGATGCGGGCGAGCAGCTCGCGCCCGGAGTAGGGCTTGGTGACGTAGTCGTCGGCCCCGACCTCCAGGCCGACGACCTTGTCGATCTCGGAGTCCTTGGCGGTGAGCATGATGACCGGGACCCCCGAGCGCTGGCGCAGCGCGCGCAGCACGTCGACGCCCGGCAGTCCCGGCAGCATGAGATCGAGCAGCACGAGGTCGGCGCCGTTGCGGTCGAACTCGGCGATCGCGTCCGGGCCGGTCGCGGCGACGGCCACGTCATACCCCTCACGCTCGAGGAGGTAGGAGAGGGGATCGGAGAAGGACTCCTCGTCCTCGACCACGAGGATCCTCGTCATGCGTGCCTGCCTTTCCGGGACGGGGAGGCGACCGACGCCTCCGAGGGTGGGGAGTCGCCGTGCGCGGGGTCGGCGACCTTCGACGGCTGGCCGGGACGGTGCGGGGCCAGGGCGCCGACGGGGAGGGCGTCGTCGTCCGCGGCGGGGAGCCGGATGGTGAAGGTCGAGCCCTCGCCCTCCTGGCTCCAGACCGTGACGTCGCCGCCGTGGTTGTCGCAGATGTGCTTGACGATCGAGAGTCCGAGGCCGGTGCCGCCCGTGCTGCGCGAGCGCGCGGCGTCGACCCGGTAGAAGCGCTCGAAGATCCGCTCCTGGTCGGTGGGGGAGATGCCGCGACCCTGGTCGGTGACGGCGACCTCGACGAGGTCGCCGGTCCGGCGCGTGACGACGCTGACGCGGGTGCTGTCCTCGGAGTAGGCGATCGCGTTGGTCACCAGGTTGCGGATGGCGGTCGTGATGAGGTCCTTGTCGCCGTAGACCCGCAGCCGGGCAGGGTCGCCGGCGGTGGCGGCCAGCACCTCGCGGTTGCCCGCCAGCAGGTGCGCCTGGTCCACGGCCTCCTCGGCGCAGGCGGCGACGTCGACGACGGTCATGTCGGCGAGCAGGTCGCTGGCCTGCAGGCGGGAGAGGTCGACGATCTCGCTGACCAGCCGGGTCAGGCGCTCGGTCTCGGTCTTCATGCGGCCGGCGAAGCGCGCGATGGCCTCCGGGTCGTTGGCCGCGCCCTGGACGGCCTCGGCCAGCAGCGCCAGCCCGCCGACGGGGGTCTTGAGCTCGTGGCTGACGTTGACGACGAAGTCGCGGCGGACCTCCTCGACGCGGCGGGCCTGGGTGCGGTCGTCGACGAGGACGAGCACCAGGCCGGGGCGGATCGGGGCCACCCGGGCGGCGAGCACCAGCCGGCCCTCGCCGATCGGGCCGCGGGCGATCTCGAGCTCGCGCTCGCGCACCATGCCGTCGCGGTGGACCGCCTCGACCAGCTCGCGGAGCTCGGGGCGCACCAGCATGTCGCCCCGGACCAGCCCGAAGGGGGCGACCGAGGCGCTGGCGAGGCGCACGCGCGCGCTGCGGTCGACGACGATCGCGCCCGCGCGCAGCACCGCGAGGACGTCGCCGACGCCGTCGGGCACCGGCACCTCCCCGGGTGGTGGCGCGGTGGTGGGGGCGGCGGGGGCCGCCGAGCCCCGGCGGCGCAGCCGGACCGCGAGCACGATGAGGGCGGCGCCGGCGAGCGCGCCCAGGAGTGCCGCGATGACGGGATCCACGTGCTCAGACTAGGCTGCCAGTGCCCCGGCGGGACCACCGGTCGGCACGTGGGCGCCGTGGACGGACGGCCACCCGGGAGGTACGACGGGTTCACGCCGGGGTCGTCCTCCGTTCACCCGGCGCTGCCAGGCTCGGGGACGGTGTCCCGGGACGGCCCGGGACCGGAGCACGCGAGACGAAAGGGGAACGCCCGGTGCGCAGTCTCTTCCACGAGGAGCTGGAGTTCATCTCCGACCAGCTGGTGCAGATGAGCCGGCTCGCGGCGGAGGCCCTGGAGCGGGCCACGAGGTCGCTCATGGAGGCCGACCTCGCCCTCGCCGAGCAGGTCATCACCGACGACGAGCAGATCGACGCGCTGCGGCGCGACCTGGAGAACCGCGCGATCGACGTGCTGGCCCGCCAGCAGCCGGTCGCCACCGACCTGCGACAGCTCGTCACGGCGCTGCGGATGAGCTCGGACCTGGAGCGCAGCGGCGACCTCGCACGGCACGTCGCCAAGCTCGCCCGCATGCGCTACCCGCACGTCGCGGTCCCCGAGGACCTGCGCCCGGTCATCCTCGAGATGTCCGAGCTGGCGACCCAGATGATCGTCCGCGCCGGCGAGGTCGTCGCCGCCCACGACCCGAGCGGGGCCGCCGAGCTGCAGTCGCGCGACGACGTCATGGACCGGTTGCACCGCGAGGTCTTCCGCCTGCTGCTCGACGAGGGCACGACCCGGCCGACCCGCGAGGCCGTCGACATGACGCTGCTCGGCCGCTACTACGAGCGCTTCGCCGACCACGCCGTCTCGGTCGCGATCCGGGTGGTCTTTCTCGTCACCGGCAGCTGGCACGACGAGCAGGTGCCGCTCTCCGACGCCGGCCGGCTGCACCGCGCCGAGCCCTGAGGCACGGCACACCCCCGGCTCGTCCGGGAACGCGAGAGCGCCGGCGCCCCTCCAGGGGTGCCGGCGCTCTCGCGTGATCGGGGTCGGGAGGTCAGTGGTCCTCGCCGTGGTCCTCGGCCTGCCGCGGCTCGACGGTGCCGCCCGCGTCGTCGGCGAACTGCTCGTAGTGGCCCTGCGGCAGCAGGACGGGAGCGCGACCGCCGAGGGTCTCGCCGCTGTCGGTGGTGATGCGGACCTCGACGCTCTGCCCGGACGGGGACTCCAGGGCCGGGAGGATCAGCCGCTCGCCCTCGGTGCCGTCGGGCTGGGTGCCGTCGAGGCGCACTGCGGTGCCGGGATCGACGGTGAGCTGCGGGGAGAGCTCCTGGCCCTCGACGCTCACCGTGACGGTGATCGCCTCGGTGCCGGAGTTGACCACCGAGCCGGAGACCACGGCCGGGGCACCGTCGCCGTGGCTGACGACCAGCAGGTCGCGCACGTCGACGCTGTCGCCGTCCAGCTCGATGCCGTCGGCGGGCGCGTAGCGCAGCATCGTCGTGGTCGGGTTGGTGACCTGGCAGCCGGAGAGGGCCAGGACGCCCACGGCGGTGGCGGTGAGGATCGTCGCGCGGCGGCGGGTGCGGGAAGAGCGTGCGGTGATCACGGGGCACAGCCTAGCGGGGCCTCGCGCGGGCGGGCCGGGCAGGCGTGTCGCGCGCGGGGTCCGACATTCCGTAGGACCGTGCCTGACCTGCACGTCAGGCGCTTCTCCGGCATCTCGAGAGGGTCGGAGAAGGGCCCTCGATGCATACTCCGGAGCCGATTGCAAGTCCCTGACCTGCACAAATGTCAAGCAAGTGCTTCCGTGACGCTGGCCACACGTGATATCTTGGAGGTCCGCGAAAGGGGCTAACTCAAGATGACGTTCAAGGTCGGCGAGACGGTCGTGTACCCGCATCACGGAGCCGCTCTCATCGAAGAGATGAAGACACGCACCATCAAGGGCGAGGAGAAGCTCTACCTGAAGCTCAAGGTGGCCCAGGGCGATCTCACCATCGAAGTGCCTGCGGAGAACTGCGACCTCGTCGGTGTTCGTGACGTCGTCGGCAAGGAGGGCCTGGACAAGGTCTTCTCCGTGCTGCGCGCCGAGCACACCGAGGAGCCGACCAACTGGTCGCGCCGCTACAAGGCCAACCTCGAGAAGCTCGCCTCGGGCGACGTGATCAAGGTCGCCGAGGTCGTCCGCGACCTCTGGCGCCGTGACAAGGACCGTGGCCTGTCCACGGGCGAGAAGCGGCTGCTGAGCAAGGCGCGTCAGATCCTGGTCTCCGAGCTCGCGCTCGCCGAGAAGACCAACGAGGACACCGCCGAGGCCACCCTCGACGAGGTCCTCGCCTCCTGAGCACCGCACCAGACCGGTCCGGCAGCGACGCCGGGTCGGGCACCGGGCTCGTCCTGGTGGCCGCCGGTCGTGGCACCCGCCTGGGTGTCGGCCGTCCCAAGGCCCTCGTGCCGCTGGGTGCGGCCCCGCACGGGGAGCCGGTCGTCGTGCACGCCCTGCGTGGCGCGCTGCGCTGCCACTCCATCACCCACGCCGTCGTGGTCGCCCCGCCCGACGCGGAGGGTATGGCGCAGCTCGCCGCGGCCCTGGAGGTCGCCCTTCCCGGGGCCGGCTCGGGCGCCGTCGAGGTCGAGGGTCGCGACCCGGTGCCGCTGACCGTGGTGCCCGGCGGCGCGGAGCGCGCCGACTCGGTCGCCCTCGGGCTGCGCGCCCTACCCCCCGAGGTGGACGTCGTCCTCGTGCACGACGCGGCCCGCGCGCTCACGCCCGTCGAGGTCTTCGACCGCGTGGTGGCCGCCGTCCGGGCGGGCTCGCCCGCGGTCACGCCCGCGCTGCCCGTCACCGACACCGTCAAGGAGGTCGGGCCGGGTCCGTCCGACGGGGTCGAGACGGTCGTGGCCACCCTGGACCGGTCCCGACTCCGAGCCGTGCAGACGCCGCAGGGCTTCGACCGGGCGACCCTTGAGCGGGCGCACGCAGCCGCGCCGGCTGCGGCCCTGGCCACCGACGACTGCAGCCTGGTCGAGGCCGCGGGAGGTGCGGTGTCCGTCGTGCCCGGCTCCCCGCGCGCCATGAAGGTGACGACCCCGGCCGACCTCACGGTCGCCGCGGCGTGGCTCGCCGAGGAGGAGGGCTCTGCTGGCCGGGACGCAGGGGTCTCGACCGCCGCGGGGGCAGGGGGCTCTGGTGCTGCGGCACCCGCGCTGGTCGTGCTCACCGGGCACCCCGCGGTCGGCAAGACCACGATCTCCCGCGCCCTCTGCCGCCGCCTCGGCGCCGTGCACCTCCGGGTCGACACCGTCGAGCAGGGGCTCATGCGCGGCGGGCTGCCCGAGGACCAGCTGTTCGCCCAGGGCTACGGCGCCTGCTGGACGCTGGCCGCCGACCAGCTGGCGGTCGGGCTGACGGTGGTCGCCGACATGGTCAACGGCGTGCCCGAGGCCCGCGAGGAGTGGGAGCGGGTCGCGTCCGAGGCCGGCGCCCGACTGGTCCGGGTCGTCGTGACCTGCTCGGACCCCGAGGAGCACCGCCGCCGCGTCGAGGGTCGCGCCGCCGACATCCCCGGGCACCGGCTGCCCGACTGGGAGGAGACCCGCACCCGCTTCGTCGCGCCCTGGCCCGAGGCCGAGATGCGCGTCGACACCGCCACGGACAGCGTCGACGACGCCGTCCGACGCATCGAGGAGGCCCTGCGATGACCCTGCCCCGCACCGGCATCGGGATCGACGTCCACGCCTGGGCGCCCGAGGGCGACGACCGGACCCTCTGGCTCGGCTGCGTGTCCTGGCCGGGGGAGCGCGGCATTCTCGGGCACAGCGACGGCGACGTCGCGGCCCACGCCGCCTGCAACGCCCTGCTCTCCGCCGCCGGCCTCGGCGACCTCGGCGCGATCTTCGGCACCGACCGTCCCGAGCTCGCCGGCGCCTCCGGCGCGCAGCTGCTCGGCCACGTGCGCAGCCTCCTCGACGCAGACGGCTGGACCATCGGCAACGTCGCGCTCCAGGTCGTGGCCCGCCGCCCCCGCATCGGGCCGCGCCGCGCCGAGATGGAGGCGGCGATGTCCGCCGCGTTGGGCGGGGCGGCCGTGTCCCTCGCCGCGGCCACCACCGACGGCCTCGGCTTCGTGGG
Source organism: Ornithinimicrobium humiphilum (assembly GCF_006716885.1). Lineage (NCBI taxonomy): Bacteria > Bacillati > Actinomycetota > Actinomycetes > Micrococcales > Ornithinimicrobiaceae > Ornithinimicrobium > Ornithinimicrobium humiphilum. Next base: position 7,823 of record NZ_VFPU01000002.1, on the reverse strand, counting down.
CCGGACCGAGGGCCTCGCGGGCTTCGCCACCGCGCTCGTCGCGAGGGTGTAGAGGGACTCACAGCCCAGCCGCTCACCGCCCGATCGCCGAGTGGTGCGCCGACCTCTCGTCCGACCGCCGAGCACGTCCGGGCGACTCGCCGGTCGCGACCGGCTGGAGCGAGCACGTGCTCGCTGGAGCCGGTCAGGTCGGGCGTGTCGGCGGGACGGGTCCCGCCGTCAGTGCTCGTCGGTGGCTTCGGTGGTGGTCTCGACGCCCGCCCCGGTGGGCTCGGCGCCCGCACCGGCCTCACCGCCGCCGACGTTGCCACCGCGCCCCCGCTCGAGCAGGTGCTCGCGCACGTGGCGGCGCAGCACCTTGCCGAGCTGGCTGCGGGGCAGCTCCTCGAGCACGTGCACGGCGTTGGGGAGGGCGTAGCGCGACACCTTGCCGTACAGCCAGGTCCGCAGCGCCTCGAGCTCGACGGTCGCGCCGGGCTCGAGCACCAGCGCCGCGACGGCCCGCTCTCCGAGCGAGCTGTCGGGCAGGCCCACGACCGCGACGTCGACGACACCGGGCATCTCCCGCACGGCGTCCTCGACCTGCGAGGGGTAGACGTTGAAGCCGCCGGAGACGATGAGCTCCTTGCGGCGGTCGGCGAGCACGACGAAGCCGTCCTCCGGGTCGCGCCGCACCAGGTCACCGGTGCGCAGCCACCCGCCGGGCAGCAGCACCTGGGCCGAATCCTCCGGGTCCTCGAGGTAGCCGCCGAAGACCTGCGGGCCGCGGGCCAGCAGCTCGCCGACCTCGCCGTCGGGCACGTCCGGGGCGTCGGGATCCTCCTCGACGGCCTCGGGGTCGACGATGCGGATCTCGGTGCCGGGGAACGGCAGTCCGAGGGCACCGGGCCGGCGCTCGGCGCCGAAGGGATTGCCCAGCAGCACCGGCGAGGACTCGGTCATGCCGTAGCCCTCGATGACCAGGCCTCCGGTGGTCGCCTCCCAGCGGGCGGCGACCTCGGGGTCGAGGGCCATCGCTCCGGAGATGGCGAAGCGGATGGTGCGCAGCCGGTCGGGGTCGCGCTCGCGGGCCGCGGCCTCCAGCCGGTCGAGCATCGGCGGCACCCCGGCGAGGAAGGTCAGGGGCCGCCGCTTGGTCGCCGCGAGCACCAGGTCGACGTCGAAGCGGGGCAGGATCACCTGCGTCGCGCCCATCGACACGGCGAAGGTCAGGCACAGCGTCAGGCCGAAGGCGTGGAAGAAGGGCAGCACCGAGCCGAAGGTCTCCTCGCCCTCCTCCAGGCCGGGCACCCACTGGCGGCCCTGAGCGACGTTGGCGGTGAGGTTGGCGTGGGTGAGCGGCACCAGCTTGGGGGTGCCGGTCGTGCCGCCGGTCGGCAGCAGGACCGCCACGTCCTCGGGCGACGGTCCCGGCCGCGCGCCCGCGGGCTGCGCCGGCGCGTTCTTCAGGGCCGCGGCCACGAGGCCGTCCCACGAGCCGACCGTCTCGGGCACCGATGCCCGTAGCACGGCCCGCTGCGCCCGGGCCGCCTTGAGCGGCAGACGGAGCAGGAAGCGGCTGCGGCGCGGCATCGCCGCGGTGAGGTCGACCGCCAGCACGGTCCGCCCGAGGGTGTCGCCCTCCGGGGCGACCGTGGCCACGGAGTGCTCCCACGCGACGACGACCTTCGCCCCGTGCCGGTCGAGCTGGGCGCGCACCTCCTCGGGGGCCGCCAGCGGGTTGTGCTCGGCGACGGTTGCCCCGAGCGCGTGCGTGGCGTAGAAGGCGACGACGTGCTGCGGGCAGTTGGGCAGCACGAGGGCGACCCGGTCGCCGGGGCCGACGCCGAGGTCGGCGAGCACGCGGGCGGCGGCGTCGACCTGGGCCGCCAGCTCCGCGTAGGTCGTGGTCGCGCCGAGGAAGTCCATGGCGACCCGCTCGGGCCAGCGGCGGGCGGCCCCGGCCAGCAGCGCCGAGGTGGTCGGGGCGGGCTCCACGGTCAGGGGCGTCGGTGCGGAACGGTTCGGCTGCACGCCTCAAACCTACGCCTCCGTAGGTCGGGCGGTGGGCGTCGGTCCCGCCACCACCCGACAACCCGGGCCGACGGCGACGCACCCCCGGGCTGACCCGCTGCGCCGCACCGCATACGGTGAGGGTCAACCAACCGACCGAGGAGGGTCTATCGTGTCCCAGATCGTCAAGGGTGTCATCGCCCGCAGCAAGGGTGCGGACGTCGAGGTCGTCGACATCGTGGTGCCCGACCCGGGTCCGGGCGAGGCCGTCGTGCGCGTCGAGGCGTGCGGCGTGTGCCACACCGACCTGCACTACCGCGAGGGCGGGATCAACGACGAGTTCCCGTTCCTGCTCGGCCACGAGGCCGCTGGCACCGTGGAGGCCGTCGGCGAGGGCGTGACCGACGTGGCGCCGGGCGACTTCGTCATCCTCAACTGGCGCGCCGTCTGCGGGCACTGCCGCGCGTGCGCCAAGGGCGAGCCCTGGTACTGCTTCAACACCCACAACGCCACCCAGAAGATGACGCTCGCCGAGGGCGACCCGATGGCCGGCACCGAGCTGAGCCCGGCGCTGGGCATCGGCGCGTTCATCGAGAAGACCCTGGTCCACGCCGGTCAGTGCACCAAGGTCGACCGCGAGGCCTCCGCCGTCGCCGCCGGCCTGCTCGGCTGCGGCGTGATGGCCGGCTTCGGCGCGGCCGTCAACACCGGCAACGTCACCCGCGGCGACTCCGTGGCGGTCATCGGCTGCGGCGGCGTCGGTGACGCCGCGATCGCCGGTGCGGCCATCGCGGGGGCGACGAAGATCATCGCCGTCGACATCGACGACCGAAAGCTCGAGCGCGCCCGCGACTTCGGCGCCACCCACACCGTCAACAGCTCGGGCACCGACCCGGTGCAGGCGATCCAGGAGCTCACCGGAGGGGTCGGCGCCGACGTCGTCATCGACGCGGTCGGCCGCCCCGAGACCTACAAGCAGGCGTTCTACGCCCGCGACCTCGCGGGCACGGTCGTCCTCGTCGGCGTGCCCACCCCGGACATGGAGATCACGCTCCCGCTGCTCGACGTCTTCGGTCGCGGCGGCGCGCTGAAGTCGAGCTGGTACGGCGACTGCCTGCCCAGCCGCGACTTCCCGATGCTCATCGACCTCTACCGCCAGGGCCGCTTCGATCTCGACGGCTTCGTCACCGAGACGATCGGGCTCGGCGACGTCGAGGCCGCCTTCGACAAGATGCACGCCGGCGAGGTGCTGCGCTCGGTCGTCGTGATCGACGGCGCCGGCTCGGAGGAGGGGGCGGCATGAGCGCGCGGATCGACCACGCGGTCACGACCGGCACCTTCAGCCTCGACGGCGGCACCTGGGAGGTCGACAACAACGTCTGGGTCGTCGGCGACGACAGCGAGTGCGTCGTCATCGACGCCCCGCACGACCCCGACGCGATCCTGGAGGTCGTCGGTGACCGGACGGTGACCGCCCTCGTCCTCACGCACGGCCACGACGACCACGTCGACGCCGCGCTCGAGGTCGCCCGCCGCACCGGCGCCCCGACCTACCTGCACCCCGAGGACCGCATGCTCTGGGACCGCGTTCACGAGGAGGCGCCGACCGGCGAGCTCTCCGACGGTATGGAGATCTCCGTCGCCGGGGTCACGCTGCGGGTGCTGCACACGCCGGGCCACACGCCCGGGGCGTGCAGCCTCTACAGCCCCGAGCTGGGCACGGTCTTCAGCGGCGACACCCTCTTCGAGGGCGGGCCGGGGGCGACCGGGCGCTCGTTCAGCGACTTCCCGACGATCATCGCCTCGATCACCGACAAGCTGCTGACGCTTCCCGAGGAGACGGTCGTGCGGACCGGCCACGGCGGCAGCACCACGATCGGCACGGAGAAGCCGCACCGCCAGGAGTGGATCGACCGCGGCCACTGAGCCACGGCATACCCCTGCGGGGAACTCACCGAGAGCCCCACCCCGGGACCCGGATCTGCAGATCTGGCGGTCCGAGGTGGGGCTCTCGGCGTCGTCGGGGCGGGTGGGCTCAGCTCGACGAGCTCGCCGCCGTGGCGGCCCCGACGGCCGCCATCGTCGCCGCGGTCGCCTCCTGGACGGCCTTGACGACCGCCTCGCTGGCCCAGCGGCCCTTGGTGATCTCCTTGCCGCGGCGCCGGACGTCGCGGTTGGGCACGCCCGGGCGCATCTCCTTGGGCAGCACCCGGGGCAGCGCGTCGACGGCCTGGAGCAGCGAGACCAGGGCGCCCGTGCGGGAGTTCGGCTCCTCCATCCGGCACACCACCCGGAGCAGGTCGGCCACGATCGTGTCGCGCGGCCCGCCCTCGAGCACCGGCCAGCGCGTCATCCACGTCATCCCCAGGGCGCGCACCGGCTCCGGCCGGACGAGCTCGCGGCGCACCAGGCTTTCGAAGACCGGCTTCTCGACCTTCCGGCCTATCGACCCGAGGACGTCCTTGGGCTTCTTCCCCTGACGCTCGCCGAAGCGCACCAGGGCGTCGTCGAGCAACGGCTCCCCGATCGTCCCGCCGGCCACCATCCGCAGGCGGGACCGGTCGTCGACGTCGAGGCGCTCCCGGAGCACGAGCTCGGTGAGCAGGGCGCCGGCGACGACGATCTGCCGCTGCGTGCCGAGCAGGTTGCGGCCGTCGGGGGCGGTGCCGACCAGGAGCAGTTCTTCGGCGATGAGCATGACCCCACGCTAGGGCCGCGGCGGCGGGGCCACATCCGACCGCGGGTGGAGGTCCGGCCGGCGGTGCGAGGCCGATCTCCGACGCGAGGCGGAGGACCTCCCAGGCCCTGCCAGGGTAACCTGACCGACGTGAGCACCCGCACCGAGCACCTGCCCCTCCTGGGCCTGCTGCTGCCGCTGCTCACCACCGTGGCGCTGCTGTCGGCGCTCTCGACGCCCGACCACCTGCTGCTGGGTCTCGCCCTCGCCGGCGTGGCCGCGCTGGCCTCCCGCTCCACCGCGGTCCCCGTGGCCGTGCGCGCGGGCTCGGTCCTCCACCGCAGCGAGGTATGCCGTGCCACCGGCGTGCGGGCCGCCGACCCGGACCGCCCGGGCCAGGTCCGTCCGCGCGCACCCGGGCTGGGCTGAGCCGACCCGCCGCCCGGCAGCGCGCCGACCGCACCACCGTCCTGCGGTGATCGGACGTGGACGCGCGTGCCGCCCGGCCGGGTCGACCTGCCGACCCAGCCCGCCGCATACCCGCGCCTGCCGCGGATGCCCGCACGCCAAGGACCGATCGCCGTGTTCGCCTTCCTCGACCCTCTGCTCCTGCCCCTCCACGACCTCCTCGACGCGTTCTCACCGGTCATCCCGGCCGGGATCGCCGTCGTCCTCCTCACCCTCCTGCTGCGGCTCGCGCTCCACCCCCTCAACCGCCGGGCCGCGCACCAGGCGGTGCGGCGCCGGGACCTCGAGCCGCGACTGGCCGAGCTGCGCGCCCAGCACGCCGACGACCCGCAGGCCATGCAGCGGGCGATCCTCATGCTGCACCGCGAGGAGGGCGTGCCGCTCGCGCCCGGCTGCCTGTCGGTCCTCGTGCAGCTGCCGGTCTTCGGGCTCGTCTACCGGCTGTTCAACGCCCCCGAGATCGACGGCCTGCACAACCGGCTGCTCGACCACACCTTCCTCGGCACGCCGCTCTCGCAGCACCTCGTCGGAGCCGCCGCGGGCGATCGCTGGGTGTTCCTCGTCCTCGTCGGCCTGACCGTGGCGGTCGCCGCCTTCTCGGCCTGGCAGGTGCGCCGGCACATGGCCGAGGACCGCGAGGTGGCCAAGCGGCTGCAGGCCTCCCGGCCCTCGTCCGCCAAGGTCTCGGCCCAGCAGCAGGCGGTGGCCGAGAGCATGGAGCAGGTCACCAAGGTGCTGCCGATGATGTCGTTCTTCACCGTGCTCGCGGTCGCCTCGCTGCCGCTGGCGGCCGGTCTCTACCTCGTCACCAGCACCAGCTGGGGGCTCCTCGAGCGGGCCAGCCTGCGCCGCATCCGGCACCGCACCCCGGAGGCCGCCTGACCGGCACGGTCGCGCGGTCCGGCGGCACCCCATGCCCCCGGTAACCTTGTCGGGTGAGCCTGCACCTGTTCGACACCGCCTCCCGGACCCTGCGGCCCTTCGAGCCGCTCGAGCCCGGAAGGGTCGGCATGTACATCTGCGGGCTCACCACGCAGGGCAGCCCGCACATCGGGCACGTCCGCTTCGCGGTTGCCTTCGACGTGCTGCGGCGGTGGCTGGAGCGCGGGCACGGCTACGACGTCACGCTGGTCCGCAACGTCACCGACATCGACGACAAGATCCTCGCCAAGTCGGCCGAGGCCGGGCGGCCGTGGTGGGCGTGGTCCTACCTGCACGAGCGCGAGACCGCCCACGCCCTCGACCTGCTGGGCGTGCTGCCGCCGACCTACGAGCCGCGCGCGACCGGCCACATCACCGAGCAGCTCGAGCTCATCGAGATCCTTCTCGAGAAGGGCCACGCCTACGTCGCCGAGGACGGCTCCGGCGACGTCTACTTCGACGTGCGCTCCTGGCCGGCCTACGGCGAGCTGACCCGCCAGAAGCTCGAGGACATGGAGCCGGCCGGCGACGCCGACCCGCGCGGCAAGCGCGACCCCCGCGACTTCGCGCTGTGGAAGGGGCACAAGCCCGGCGAGCCCGAGACCGCCTCGTGGCCCACGCCCTACGGCCGTGGCCGCCCCGGCTGGCACCTGGAGTGCTCGGCGATGGCGCGCAAGTATCTCGGCGACGCCTTCGACATCCACGGCGGTGGCGTCGACCTGCGCTTCCCGCACCACGAGAACGAGCAGGCCCAGTCGCGTGCTGCCGGTCTCGACTTCGCCAACTTCTGGCTGCACAACGCCTGGGTGACGGTCAAGGGCGCCAAGATGGGCAAGTCGCTCGGCAACGCGCTCGCGGTCACCGAGCTCACCCGCACGGTGCGCCCGCTGGTGCTGCGCTACTACCTCGGCGCCGCCCACTACCGCTCGACCGTCGAGTACGGCGAGGGTTCGCTCGAGGAGGCGCTCGCCGCGGTGGAGCGCATCGAGGGCTTCCTCTCCCGCGCCCTGGAGGTCGTTGGCGAGCCCGCCGACGCGCTGCTCGAGGCGTCCCGCGCGCTGTCCGTCGACGAGGCCTTCCCGGCCGCCTTCCGCGAGGCGCTGGACGACGACGTCAACGTGCCCGGCGCGCTGGCGGTCGTCTTCGGCGCGGTCCGCGAGGGCAACAAGGCGCTCGAGGCGGCGCCCGACGCGGGCGACCGCGAGGGGACGCGCCGCACGGTGCTGCAGCTCGTCGCGATGCTCGACGTGCTCGGGGTCAACCCGCTCGACCCGCGGTGGGGCGGCAGCGCCGGCGCGACCGACAACCGCACCAGCACGGTGCTCGCGGCCCTGGTGCAGGAGCGTCTCGACGCCCGCGCCCGGGCCCGGGCCGACAAGGACTTCGCGACGGCCGACGCCATCCGCGACCAGCTGACGGCGCTCGGCGTCGTCATCGAGGACACCCCGTCCGGCGCCCGGTGGGCGCTGCGATGAGGGTCGACCAGGAGGACTGAAGGCCCATGGCCGGTAACCAGCAGCGCCGCAACGCGCGCACCAGCAACAAGAAGGGCATGCTCGTCGGCTCCGGCGGACAGCGCCGCAAGCAGCTCAAGGGCAAGGGCCCCACGCCCAAGGCGGAGGAGCGCGTCGGTCACCCGGCCGCGCGCCGTGCCGCCCGCGCCGAGAAGGCCAAGGACCCGCGCGGCGGCTCCCGCCGCGCCGGCAAGGCGTCCTCGGAGGTCGTCGCCGGGCGCAACAGCGTCCTGGAGGCGCTGCGCACCCAC